>NCCR01000084.1 GCA_002279765.1 Verrucomicrobia bacterium 12-59-8
GACATCGCCCGCAAGATGGGACATTCCACCGCTGCTGCCACCGGCCTAGTGGACCGTCTTGAAAAGCTGGGCCTCATGGAGCGCACCCATGCCGTGGATGACCGCCGCAAAGTGCTCGTTCGCATCACCTCCCGTGGCATCGAACTCGTCAGCCGTCTGCGCGATGAGCTGCAGAATCAAATCGCTGACGCCATGAGCGAAACATCGTCCACCGATGCCGACAGCTTCATGAACTCCTATCGCTCGTTGAGCACTGAGGTGATCCGCTAAGCGGTTGTATTTACATTCTTTTGCAAAGGCGCCCGGTTTTCCGTGCGCCTTTGTTTTTTTCATGGCAGAACAACCGCATGATGAATCCCAGTCCACCGTGGATGACTTTCCCCGCCCTTGAGGCGCTGCCCGGCTTTGCGCATCGCTTCACTCTGCGTCACCCCGACATCCATGTGGATGATGAACGTGCCGTGGTGGTGGCCCGGCTGTGGGACTGGCACCGCGCACAGGCCGCGGAGCTCGGCTTTGCGGGCACGGCGCTTTGCACCGCCGAACAGGTGCATGGGCGGGAGGTGGCAGTGCTCACAGCACCCACGAGCGAGGCCATTGCCGGTACCGACGGCCTGATCTCGAACGTTCCAGGCCTCGTCATCGGCATTTACGTGGCCGACTGCTGCGCCGTCTATCTTGCGGACCCACGCAGCGGAGCCTTTGGCATCGTCCACTCGGGCAAAAAGGGTTCCGAGCTGGGCATCACGACGCAGGCGATCGAGAAAATGCAGCAGCACTTTGGCACCGATCCGGCAGACCTCTGCGTCCAGTTGAGCCCCTGCATCCGGCCCCCCGCTTATGAGATCGACTTTGCCGCGCAGATCCGCCAGCAGGCCTTGGATGCCGGAGTTCCTGCGGCGCAGGTTCACGATACCGGTCTCTGCACGTCTTTGGATTTGCACCGCTTTTATTCCTACCGCATGGAGAAAGGCCGCACCGGGCGCATGCTGGCTCTGCTCGGGCGCACCGCCTGATTCACCATGACTTTTCATTCACCCGCCAAAATCAATCTCTGGCTGCGCATCCTCGGCAAACGGCCGGACGGTTTTCATGAAGTGCAGACCCGGCTGTGCCGGCTGGCCTTGGGTGACACGGTCGAAATCGAACACCGTGGCAAGGGCAAGGATGTGGCGCTGACCTGCTCAGACCCCACGGTGCCGCTGGATGAGACCAATCTGGCCATGCGTGCGCTGCGCGCCTTTGAAAACCGCACCGGCAGGCAGTCCTCCTGGCGCATTCATTTGGAGAAAAAGATTCCCGCAGGCGCTGGCCTGGGCGGCGGCAGCAGCAATGCAGCCACCGTGCTGAAAGGGGCCAATGAACTCGCAGGGTCGCCGCTGTCGCAGGCCCAGCTCGTCGAACTTGGCGCGCAGATCGGTTCGGACATCCCGTGCTTCATTCTCGACACTCCCGCTGCCGACGGTGCAGGGCGTGGCGAGCAGGTCACTGCCGTCGATTTTCCCTGGCAACTGCCGCTGGTCCTGATCAAGCCCCCCTTCCCCATCCCGACCCCCTGGGCCTACAAGCACTGGGCCGCCTCCAAGGAAATCCCCGGCATTCTTTATGCCCCGCAGCTTTGCCCCTGGGGTGCCATGTCAAACGATCTGGAGCGGCCTGTGTACGAGAAGTACATGCTGCTGCCCGCCCTGAAATCCTGGCTGCTCGAACAAAGCGAAGTCCACGCTGCTCTGATGTCCGGCTCCGGCAGCACCCTGTTTGCCATCACAAATTCGCCAACCCAGGCGGCGGACCTCGCGGTCAAAGCCCGTGAATGGTGTGGCGAGACGTCCTGGGTGCAATCCACGCTGACGGCGGCGGTTTAGGCACGTCATAGCCTCAGAAAAGATTGAGGCCGGGCGGCTCCCGATTCCGCCCGGCCTCTGGTTTGATCAACCTCAACTTGGTCCTGCGGTGAAGCAGGGTTTCAGTCAACAACCAATCACTCTCAAGACCCAGTCTATGGAGGGCTGAAAATCCCCGCATGAACTGTTACTGGAATTAGTGAGGGGTGGGCGCAAAGCGTTGAATCAAGTTGAAAAATAATTTGCTCAAGGTGGCCAGCCTGCCTCGTTCTCTTGTGCCCTTATGCCAGAACTCCCCCCGCTGACTGACCACGAACGTGCGATTTATGAATGGCAGATGTGGGTGCCCGGAGTCGGTGAGGAAGGCCAGCGGAAGCTCAAAGCGGCCTCAGTGTTGATTTCACGCGTCGGTGGTCTGGGAGGGCTGGTGGCACTGGAACTGGCCGCCGCAGGCGTGGGAAAACTGGTGCTGGCTCATGGTGGCGATTTACAGCCTTCGGATTTGAACCGGCAACTGCTCCAGACCCACGACCACATCGGTAAAGCGCGCATGGATTCCATCATGCGTCGTCTGCACGAACTCAATCCCCGCTGCGAGATCATCGGCTTTGCGGAAAACGTGACAACGGAGAACGTGGACGCCTTGGTGGCCCAGGCGGACATCGTGGTGGATGCGGCGCCGTTGTTTCAGGAACGGCTGGCCTTGAATGCCGCCGCCAGGCGCGCAGGCAAACCCATGGTGGAATGCGCCATGCACACGCTGGAGGCCAGCGTAACGACGTTCGTACCCGGCAAGACGGGGTGTCTGGCCTGCTATGTGCCGGAAGTGCCCCCCACCTGGAAGCGGCAGTTTCCGGTGTTTGGCGCTGTCTCAGGCACCGCCGCCTGCATCGGCGCGATGGAAGCCATCAAACTGATCACCGGCATCGGTGAAACACTTTGCGGCGAGCTGCTGTCGATGGACCTCTCCACCATGCAGTTCCGCAAGGTGCGGCTGCCAAAGCGGAACGACTGCGCCGTGTGCGGCTGAGATTTACTTCGCCACGAAGTCCACCACGCAGACCTTGTCGAGCAGCGGCTTGAGCTTGGCGACGAACACCGAATGCTCAGGATGTGGCAGATAAACGTCCAGACCGGCCTTGTCTTTGAAAGTGACCAGGAAGCAATGGGTGAAGCCATCATTGAGACCTTCCGGGCTCACATTGGTGCCCCATTCAAAGGCGGTGACCGTATCCACCTTTTTGGCGAGTTCGATGAAGGCGTTCTCGATGCCCTGCACCTCGGCGGGTGTGGCACTGTCTTTGAATTTGAAGAACACAACGTGGCGGTAGGGGGCGTCTGCGGCAGTGGCGAGGGTGGTCATGGCGGAAAGGAGAATGGCGAGAGCGAACAGTGCGGCTTTCATGGTGCTCAAAATTGTCGCAGGGTGCTCTTTACGTCAATGGCTCAAACAGGTTGCACCGTGGCATCGTGCATGCTCCCAATAACTCATGAGCCATTGGGACCGTTTTCAAAAATACTTTGTTCGTTACTCAAATCTGGGATTCTCCATCGACATCAGCCGCATGGCTTTTGAAGACGATCTTTTCAGCAACCAGGCAGGTCGCATCGAGTCCGCCTACAAGGCCATGGTTAAACTGGAGGCGGGAGCCATCGCCAATCCCGATGAGCAGCGCATGGTCGGCCATTACTGGCTGCGCAACGCCCGCCTGGCCCCCAATGACGCCATCCAGCATGAGATCAGCGAGACACTCGCAGCCACCTTAAAATTCGCCGCTGATGTTCATGCCGGAACGATCACCGCTGCCAACGGTCAGAAATTCACCCGCGTGCTCGTCGTCGGCATTGGCGGTTCCGCGCTCGGCCCCCAGCTCGTCGCGCACGCCATCACTCCGGCCAATCCGCCCCTGGCGATCTCCTTTCTCGACAACACGGACCCCGACGGCATTGACCGCATCATGGCCCAGATTGGGAGTGAACTGGCCACGACCCTCACCATCGTGATCTCCAAATCCGGCGGCACCAAGGAAACACGCAACGGCATGCTCGAAGCCGAGGCCGCCTACAAGGCTGCGGGACTCGATTTCGCGAAGCATGCAGTCGCTGTGACAGGTATCGGCAGCGAGCTGGACAAGCACTCCACCGCGCAGGGCTGGCTGACCCGTTTCCCGATGTGGGACTGGGTCGGTGGCCGTACAAGTTTGATGAGCGCCGTGGGCACGCTAGCCGCTGCTTTGCAGGGAGTGGATGTCCTCCAGTTCCTCGCTGGCGCCGCCGCGATGGATGTAGAAACACGCCAGCGCCCCGCCATCGAAAATGCCGCAATGCTGCTGGCGCTGATGTGGCACCACGCTGGCAAAGGCCAGGGTTTGAAGGACATGGTCGTGCTGCCCTACAAGGACAGGCTGGTGCTCTTCAGCAAATACCTCCAGCAACTCGTCATGGAGAGCCTCGGCAAGGAGCATGATCTCTCCGGCGCCGTGGTGAATCAGGGCATCGCCGTCTATGGCAACAAAGGCAGCACCGACCAGCACGCCTATGTGCAGCAGCTCCGCGACGGCGTGAACAATTTCTTCGTCACCTTCATCGAAGTGGGCAAGGACCGCGACAAGGCCTCCATGGAAGTGGATCCCGGCTTCACCACGGGCGACTATCTTCAGGGTTTCCTGCGCGGCACCCGCAAGGCGCTGGCCGAGAAGGGCCGGGAGTCCATCACCCTCACCATCGGCGAACTCAATGCCTTCAGCTTGGGCATGCTCATCGCCTTGTTTGAGCGTGCCGTCAGCTTCTACGCCAGCCTGGTCAACATCAATGCCTACCACCAACCCGGCGTTGAAGCAGGTAAAAAAGCCGCCACGGACTTCCTCAATCAGCTCGCCAAGGTTCACTCCGCGCTCACAGCCACGGGTAGCACGGCGGATGCTATCGCCGCTAAACTTGGCATCGATGCCGAAGACGCCTTCCACATGCTCAATCATCTGGTAGCCAACTCCCAGGCCCAAATGGTTTCCATGGGCGACACTCCTGCTCAAGATCAATTCGTAGCCGCCTGACAAATCGCCGTTTGCACACATATCGAGGGCATTCTATAAATCGCCCCCTGTGAGGCCCTGCCGTCTCCGGTGACCACTCATGCGCGAATTTCCCATCCACTACCAAATCGCCTGCGTCATTCTGACGGCCCTGTTCATCTGGTCTTTCAGCATTGCGCGGGAACCACGAGGCTGGCGGCGGCTGTTTCAGTCTATGTTTTCCAAATCGGAGACCTTCTCCGTCAACAAGAACAAGATCATTGATGAAGCCTTGAAACGCTACGGCATCATGATTGCCATGGGCATTCTAGTGGTGGATGTCACCTGTTTTGTGCTCGGCGTGACCTATCCGTTTCGTGAAAAACTGCGCCATCTTTCACCCGAACAGCGTGAAAGCATGAACGAGATCAACAAGTATCAGCACAACAGCAAGCCGGGCATCGCTCCGAACTGATCAGCGGCTGCGCTTCGTCACCAGGGTGCCTGCCACCAGATCGTGCAGGCAGCGGCGGTCCGCGCGGAAGATCATCAGGCCGTCTGTCAGCAGCAGCGCCAGTCCCACGCCTCCGAGAGAAACGGTCCCGGCAAAAATGAGCATGGCAAAGAGGATGGAGCGCAGCAGCACGGCCTTGATAAAGCCGGCCCGCGCCCCTTCCGGAAAACGCACCACCTGAATGCCCAGGCTGAGCTTGCCAATCGTCTGACCGCGCAGGGTGAGCAGCACCATGTTGACGATCAATGTCGCGTCAAACACCAGGCTCATAAGGGGCAGCAGTATGCCACCCGTCGCCTGGACTTTGTCCGAGCGCCGCTGCATGGCATCCATCATCGCCGCAGGGTCGTTCTGCAGCTTCTGAGCCTCCTCCTTGAACGCCGGGTCAAAAAACATGGTGAGAATGACCCACAACGGCACAATCAGCAGGGCGAGGTCGATGAGCTTGGCCGCCAGTCTCTGGCCCCGCGAGGCAAGCTCCATGCGGAGGACCTGATCCAGCCGGACCTCGGCACGCAGGGCCGATATGGCGGGCGGCTCGGGGAGCGGCGGCACTCCAGCTTCTGGGTTCAGCTCCTGCAAATGAGCCCCCAGGCTCAGCCACTCCGGCATGCCTTCCGCCCAGCACAGGTCCGTGGGTTTGAAGCGTCCCTCCCGCAGCCCGGCGCTCACATCTAGATCGTTGAAAGTTCCGAGCTGTTCCTCGCCGCGTGCCAGATGGTATTTCATGTATATGCCTGTTGCTGTATGTCGTATGCTAGATAGCTGCTAACCCGTCTGCATCAAGCTCCCATCCCGATTGAAAACCATCGCCCGCGTCTTTTCCTACCTTCGTCGTTATCCCTGGCTCGGCTCCGCCCAGATCGCCTGCGCCATCATCGGCACCCTGATGGTCATCGTCTTCCCGTCCATTACCCGTGAGGTGATGGACGTTGTCGTCCCTGGCAAGCAGTGGGATCGTATCGGCCCGCTCGCACTCTGGGCGCTGGCCGCCTACTCTGCCCAGCACCTGTTCAATTCCCTGCGCATCCAGCTCAACAACACCTTCGAGCAAAAGGTCATCTACGACCTCCGCAGCGACATCTACCAGCGCCTGCAAACCCTCCCGCTCCGCTGGTTCGACAATCGCCCCTCGGGCGACATTATGACCACCGTGGCAGAGGATATCCCCTCCGTGGAGCGTGTGCTCATTGATGGCCTTGAGCAGGGGCTCATTTCCGTGCTGCAGATCATCGTCGTGGGCGGCTTCATGCTCCAGGCAGACGTCACTCTGACGCTCTACGCCCTCATCCCCCTGCCCTTTCTTATGGCCGGTGCCCTGCTCTACACCCGCACCTCCAAGAACCGCCACCGCAAGGTGCGCAAGGCCAGCAGCGCCATGAACTCCCTGCTTCAGGACAACGTCTCCGGCATGCGCCAGATCAAGGCCTATGCCATGGAGCGCGAGGAGCATGACCGCTTCAACCGCAGCAGCGGTGCCCTGCGCACCGCCACACTCCACGTCATGCGCATCTGGGCCATCTACCGGCCCGGCATGAACTTCCTCACCAGTGCTGGGATGGTCATCGTGCTCTGGGTTGGCGCACGCCAGCTCATGGCTGGCAGGATTCAAACCGGGGACCTCACCGCCTTTCTGCTGCTCCTGAAGTTTTTCTACGATCCCATCGAAAGCCTGCACCAGCTCAATCAGATTCTGCAAACGGGCCGTGCTGCTGGTGAGCGCGTCTTTGACATCCTCGATGCCGAGCCCGAGGCAGACACCACCGGCGGGCGCGAACTGGCCACCATCACCGGCCACGTGCGCTATGAGAATGTCGGCTTCAGCTACCTCGGCAAAACACCCACCGTGCATGGCGTTTCTCTTGATGCGCACCCCGGTCAGACCATCGCCCTCGTGGGGCCCACGGGTGCGGGCAAATCCACGCTCATCAATCTGCTCACGCGCTTCTATGAATACGATGAGGGCGTCATCACCATCGACGGCGCCCCCGTTCACGAACTCAACAAAGCCTGGCTGCGCCGACATATCGGCTACGTCACGCAAGAGAGCTTCTTGTTCAACGGCACCGTACGCGAGAACCTCGTCATTGGCCGACGCGATGCCACCGATGCCCAGCTCTGGGAAGCCCTGCAAAGCGCGAACGCCGATGCCTTCGTCAAACGACTGCCCGATCTGCTCGACACGCATGTGGGCGAGCGCGGTGTGAAGCTCAGCGTCGGTGAAAAACAGCGCATCAGCATCGCCCGCGCCCTGCTGCGCAATCCGCCCATCCTCCTGCTCGATGAAGCCACCGCCAGCGTCGATACCGAGACCGAGCGGCAGATTCAGGAAGCTCTGGAGCACCTCATGGCGCACCGCACCAGTTTCGTCATCGCCCACCGTCTCAGCACCGTGCGCAACGCCGACCGCATCTACGTCCTCGACCACGGGCGCATCATCGAGCAAGGAACGCATGACGAACTCATCACCCAGGACGGCATGTATGCGCGGCTGTGCCGGACGTCATTGATCGCTGCTGAAGTGGCTGCGGAGTAGTGTGAGTTCAACTGTTTGCATGCGGCGCGATGACAACTCTCATTGGAAAATGCGTGGATCGCCTGGCTTGTAATAGTGATCATGCATCGGAGGCCAAGAGTCCGTGTTGGACTCCGTGTAGATGAAGCTCATGCGAGAACTCAGCTCGCGCAAGCCTGCGGCGCGACGTTGTTTGATGATGTACTGCTTCAGTCTGCGACTGCGTGCTGGCTTGCTCAGGTCTTGCGTTCCGCCGGTGGTGCACCAGTATTGATCCCATGATGGAATCCGCCCGTACTCATCACGAGCACCCGTGGGCTCCAGCCCCTGTTTTTCACGGGCAATAGCCAAGTCATAGGAAGCTTTGTATTCGCGTTCCGGCACATCGCGTCCCATCACATTGATCTTGCCGATACAACCTGCCAGCATGAGGGCAGCCAGCAAACACAGCCGTAGGATCAGTGGGATACACCTGGGGAGAGATTCAGATTTCATGGTTGAAAAGGCTTCTTTTACTCACACAGACACCTTCGGAAGAAATCCACCGTCATGCCCAGCGCTTGGCGGGCCAGCTCGGCATCGTAGCGCAGGCCTTCGTCACGCAGAAAGGCATGCGCGGCATTGAATTCATGCCAGGTGAACTGCACACCAGCAGCCGTCAGCGTCTGATAGATCATGGCACGCCCTTCGGCGGGCACATGCGGATCCTGACGGCCAAACACCAGCATCAGCTCGCCTTGGATGTCCGCCGCACGGGCCAGCGAATCATCGTTCATGCCCGCACCGAGGCCGCGTTTGTGCAGGTCCGTGGGGTAAAAGCACGCCGCAGCAGCGACATCTGGCTGCAAGGCCGCGCGATAGGTCAGATGACCACCGATGCAGGGGCCAAAAGAACCCAGCCGCCCCGTGCAGTCCACGTGGGCTTTCAGGTAGTCGAGCACGGCGCGATTGTCCGCATCGTAACCAGCCAAAGGTTTCTCGGTCTTCAGTTTGTTGCCCACGTCCGAGCCCGCCTGATCGTAGGCCAGCACGGTGCCAGCCGGCAGATACTCATGGTAGATCTCCGGCAGCGCCACGATGAATCCATGCCCGGCCAGATAGGCGGCGGTGCGGCAGATCGGCCCCGTGTTTTGAAAAATCTCCGAGTGAAACAGCAACCCCGGGAAACGACCCTCCGCCGCAGGGCGCAGCACCAGCGTGCGCATGGGACCAGTGGGCGTGGAGAGTTCGACGATTTCAGGTTCGCGGAGAGTCATAGGAGAAGGGCGTGGAATTTGCCTTCACGATGGCGAATGCTTGGGATGCACACAAGCGCTCGTTCCTTTGCGCATGGTTTTGATTCGTTTCACTCACCCTTCGGGCTGCCTGTGGCAGTCTATCTCGCTTCGCTCGGTTCAATTTTCAGTCCCCCTTTGTGCCGGGCACACGTAATCTGCGCCACATGACTCCCGACTTCTCCTCCCGCCTTGCCGGCATGCTGCAAGGCAGCTTCATCGCTGAATCCATCTCTCTAGGCGTACACTGGATTTACGATCCCGCCCTGCTCCTTAAAAAGCATGGCCGAGTGACAGGCTACCTCGCGCCGGGGTCGGAGTCCTACCACCCGCACAAGCAGGCAGGCGCGCAGGGCCACGCCGGAGATCAGGCCCTGCGCTTGCTGGAGTTTTTGCAACGCGAACACCGCTGGGACGCCAGCGCCTTCCTCGCCGACTGGCAGGCCATGTGGCCGACCTACAATGACTACGTGGACAAGGCCACCAAAGGCACGCTCGCCAATCTCCAGGCCGGTGCCACTGCCGCCACGAGCGGCGCTCCCTCCGACGAACTCGCTGGACCAGCCCGCATCGCGCCCCTCATGGCCCTGCTGGCCGACCAGCCTGAGTCTGAAGCCGTCGCTGCCGCCATCGAGCAGACCGTGCTCACGCATCGCTCGCCAGAAGCCATCGAATGCGCCGAATTCCTCGCCCGTTCCACACATCGCCTGCTGCAGGGTGGTGAACTGCAAAGCGTCATCACCGACACCGCACCCGCATGGGCTTTGAAAGCCGCCGAAACCGCCACTGATAGCGACGCTATCGGCCAGCTCGGCCGCGCCTGCCCCATTCCTCAAGCCCTGCCCGCCGTGATCTGGCTCGTGCGTCACCACGGCCAAGACTTCGCCACCGCCACCATCGAAAACGCCATGGCCGGCGGCGACAACTGCGCCCGCGCCCTCGCCCTCGGCATGCTTCTTGGTGCCGCCCACGGCATCGAAGCCATCCCTGCTGAATGGCGTGAAGGTTTGATCGCGAAGCCGCTGCTCGAAGGCTTCATCCCAAGTGCCGGGGTTTCGCCTCGCGGCTCCGCAGCCTGACCCCGGTTTGTTTTATCTGAAAGGGGTGGGAGTCCCCCATGCCTTGGCCAAACCCGTGCTCCGTTTCTACCACTCGCTGAACGGAACGGCACAGAGATTGGAGTTCGTGTGCCGCATGCATGGCAACATCTGGCCGGGCATGGACGCTTTAGAAGTGCTGGCAGAGCGTAATTGCCCCCCCCCAGAAGCCTTCAAGCCATGAGGTGCTGAATTCAGAACTCCCATGTTTGAGCTGGTTCGAAGCAGGAGACGAGCTTGCTTCTGTTCAAGATATGAGTTTCTTCCCATATTCATTCAGAATTTTATGAAATTATTTCTCCTAACCCTATTTGGGTATTTCTCCGCCACTGCATTGTTTGCAAGCGATCACATCGACGGCCCCGTCACGACGAAGCATGCCGTAAGCGATCTGACTGATTTCTTCGTCTTCCCGAGTCCCTCAACGCCGGGTCACTGGACACTGGTTTTGAACCTCTATCCGCTCGCGCGGGAAGAAAGCCACTTCTCCTCCAAGGTGGAGTACTCGTTCATCTTGCGGGAGGCTGAAATAGTACCAGATGGCGCTCAAAAATTAAAGGTGCGCATTAACAGCACCGATGAAAAAATCATCACCTGCCGGTTCGTCACACCGCATGACCACGTCAGCCACACCGCCACCTGCGATGCAGGGAACGGAATGAAGCGTACTGTGGAGCTCAACGCCATCGACACGAAGCCGGACTCAAGCGGCCTGCTGTTTTTCCATGGACGCCGTTCGGATCCGTTTTTTTTCAACTCGGACTGGGCGCTCGAATTAATATCCAAGGGCAAGATCAGCCCGCCAGCCAAATCCAACACCATGAGCGACACCAACATTCTGAGCCTGGTCGTGGAACTCGATTTGAATGCCTTGTTTGGAAAAAATGTGAGCCTCGTCGCATTGGCGGCGCAGAGCGTGAGCGTGGATGAAGTCTCCGGTCAAAGAAAGCAGTTGGACCGTATCGGCCGCCCCGAGGTGACCAACATCATTCTCCCTGCACGCAAAGGAGAGCCTGAGCTGCGAGATTCATACAACCAAGAAAGCCCCTTCCAGGTGAAGCAGGCCCATGAGGCAGCCTATCGCGGACGCATGACCCGCAACCTGGCCTTCTACGATATGAGCGATGGAACTGCAGACTGGAGCGATGAACAAAGGGCGGCTTATGTGGAGATGCTGCTGGACGACTGCCTTCTGATTAATGCCGCCAAGTCGTCGTCCCGCACAAAGACCCAAGGGTATTTCAGCATCGAGACCGATGTGCTCAACGGCATTCGTTCCGATGCCCCTGGAGGCAGGGCGTTGACGGATGATTTCATGGACCAGCTCTACACGTACATGATCAATCGCAACACCGGCAGGACGATCTCAGACGGCGTCAGTGCTCCATCCAGCGCGGTGTCAGACGCCTTTCCCTATCTCGCTGCGCCGGACACCGGAATCATGGGTTGGATCAAGGCCAAAATCGGACGACTTTTCACCGGCTCGCGCTGAACTGCGCAGGGCGGAGGCAAGGTCAGAGGCTTTTCAGATACTCCACCAGTTGCAAGCGTTCATCGTCGGTGAGTTCGCTGGTTCCATAATTATGCCCCTTGTTGGAGTTGCCCTTCAGACGGGTGTTAAATATGTGGGTTTCCGAGGTGGGTGTCGTCACAGCTCCCACTTTGACAGGATCAAACTCACGATTGCCCATGGCGAAGGTTACGGGGCGCTTGGCTTCCGGAAGAAGCAGGTCAAACAAGGTGGGCACAGAGCCGTTGTGTAGAAACGGTCCAGTGGCCCAGATGCCATCCAAAGGCCGGGCACGATAAACGAGCTGAATTTTCGTGTTTGCGTCTTCATTGACCTTTCGTTCGGCAGTCATGGGCATCAGCTCATCGAGATCACCGTATTCGTTCAGACCATTCCCCAGCAGCAGCACCTTGCCGGCCGAAACGCTCGGGAGCTTTTTATTTTCCACGTCGCCGATAAGCGTCCGCAGCACCGTGTCTTCGGTGATCACGCTCACTGGCTCTGTCTTGCTGTATTTTTCGAGCACGCTAAATAGCTTGCGCTGACCGCTCAGGGCACCCGAGTTTGCGCGGCTGTCCCGGATCAAGGCGGCAGCCGTTGGGTCCGTATGCACCCCTTCCTCCTCGGGGGTATCGTCCAACCGCGTCAGATGGGATTTGAAGGAATCGACAAAGGGTAGCCACGAAAAAAAATTGATCTTCGGGTGGCAGTGGTCACAGCGGAGTCTCTTGAAAATTTCGGCCCCGGCCTTGACCTTTTGAGAGTCGAGCTTGCCAAGAACATCTTCCGGCCAGCTCGGAGATTTCAGTCCATGAAGCGATTTTTCAATCCGTTTCAGGTTTTTGAAATTCAAGCTGGAGGCATAGCCATGTGGAAGAGGCTTCTCATTCGTATCAATTTCGCCAAACACTCCGACCACCTCGCCGACATTGCGCCCAAGTGAGCCGATCAGTCCATTGGTAGCATTTCCAGTCCATTGCACGGTGTCGGCCTGAACTGTGTTCCAAAGGAACGGATAGCTCACCGGTGCCCAGGGCTCAATGCGATCATTCGATCTGACCGCCACCAGCGCGTTGTTAAAGATTCGCCCAAAGGCATCCATCCGGGCAAAGCCATAAGGCACTGCTGTTTCATTCATGGCGACATAATTCCTTTGGCCTGCGGCAGTTAAGCGCAATTGGGCTTTCAAAAGGGTGCGTTTGGTTGCGCTGTCCTCATCGCCCAACACCTTTTTCGCAAAGCGGCTGAATTTTTCAGAATTGGAGGCAGTCGCCACGACGGCGTCCTTGATCGCGACGAGCAGGGCATCCATGTCCGCCAGCGTCGGACCGCCGTCGATCAGCAGGCCCTTGCCATTGTAGTTGATCTGAGCCGTATGGCATGCGGCGCAGGTAAAGCCTATCGAACGCGTATCTTTGAGCAGTTCCCTCGGCAAGGATTGGCAGGGATCGGCGACGAACCCAATCGGCAGGTGGTCGGGATTGGACGCCGTAGCCGGCTGAGGGATGCAACGGAACTTCTCCAAATTCTCCGCACTGTTAAGCGGTTCCTGGTTACCCGCTTGTTCGAGAGCGACGTAAAAGGCATACGGCATGAATTTTGAGCCTTGGGTGATGGAGTGAAACCAATCGCTTTCCCACTGCGACCATCCCTGTGAGAGCCTCTTGACAGAAGTCACCGGCATGAATGGCGGGGCCTGTTCAGCCCGCACGTTCAGGGCAGACGAAGTGGCCAGCAAAACACTCACCAACACGAATTGTGTACAGAAGAATTTTAGTTTCATATCTAGGATTTCATGAATAGACATCCGAGTTTTTGAAGTCAAATAATTTGTGACTCTGCAGCAACAATTTACTTATAAAGATCCGCATCCCCCTTAAAACAGGCCCCATATTCAGAGCAAAAGTCTCAACGCCATGCGTGACCGTCTGCGTCCGCAATGGACGCCCCCCCCCCCTGTCTTCAGGTAGAGGGCACAACTATCTCGCAGAACTCGAACAGACTTCCTGTCAGGACGTTAGACCACTTTCTACCACTCGCTGAACGGAACGGCGCAGAGGTTGGAGTTCGTGTACCGCATGTCATGGCTCACCTCCTCGCCAATCCACTCAGGCAATTCAAACGGCGTGTCTTCCGCAGGTAGCTCGATCTCGGCCACCACGAGGCCATCATTCGCGCCATGAAAAACATCCACCTCCCACAGCATGCCCGCGTGAACGTAGTGGTGCCGCGTTTTGTCGATGAGAGGCTGATGGCATAGCAGCAGCAAATCTCGCGCATGCTCCAGTGAAATGGAAAACTCGATCTCCGTCCGCGTGATGCCCGTACGACGACTCTTCACCGTCATGCAGGCTTCATCGCCCGTGAGGCGCACCCGCACCGTGCGGTCGGGATCGCGGGAGAGATACCCCTGCGCCATCCGGCGGCCTGTACCAGTGGGCTGCCACTGGCCGGGTTTGAGGAGGAATTTGCGTTCGATCTCGGTACCCATGGGGAGAACTCAAGCCTTGGACGAATAGAGCGCCACGAGGGCGGCTCCGATGGATTGAGAAAGCTCACCCAAAGTCGCAGGCACGAGCTGGAGTTCAGCGCGTTGTTTGGGGAAGAGGTAGGGCAGCGCTGCGGCGCGGATGCCACCGAGGTAGCGCTCACGGAACTCGGGCGTCGTGCTGTCAGGGTCCATCAAACCACCACCGATGACGACGATGCCGGGATCGAGAGCCATCGACAAATTCGCCACGTGAATGCCGAGAGCGCGGGCCTGGATGTCGAAGATTTCGAGCGCGAGGGGATCGCCCTTTTGCGCCCGCCCACGCAGCGAGAGGCCTTTGTTCTTGGGCGTGTCGTTGCTGGTGGCCAGTTCGTGATCGGGATACTTCGGCAGGAAGAACTCAAGAAACTGCGGCAGACCGGAGATGGTGGAGTAGGCCTCGATGCAGCCCCAGTCACGGCCGCAGCCGCAGCGAAACGCCGGCACTTCATCCAGGCCATGGCCCAGGAGATGACGAGGGATGGGCATGTGCCCGCCCTCCATGCCAGCCAGATGATCGCCGCTAAGCGGGAGCCCGTTGGCATCAATGTAGGCAGCACCCAGGCCGGAGCCTGGAGCCAGCAGCAGCACGGTTGCATTGGTAGCGCCACGGACGCGGGCGGCTTCACCCACGCCACCGAAGTCACCATCGTTCCCCACGTAGAGCGGAATATGGCGGCCTGCTGCCTGCTCAATCGCAGCCGAATACTCGGCGTGAAAATTCCAACCGATGAAGCTGTCCGGCAAATTGGAGGATTTATCGAGGACGCCGTAGCTCTGGTAAGGCCCCGGCAGCGCGAGCCCCGCAGCGGCGACGCGGTCCCAGGAGAGGCCGTTGTCCTTGAGGAAACCCTCCGCGCCCTCGACCCAGCCAGCTACGACAGCAGCCGTGCCATTTTGAGAATTGGTCGAGCTCTGGCGGAGCTGACGGGAGACGGGTTCACCATGGGCGAAAACGCCGCCGGTCTTGGAGGTGGTGGCGCCGGAGTCGGTGCCGAGAAAGATGTCGCGGGTGGCAGTGGGCATATCGGGGCCGCGAACTTGGAGAGCGAATGGGCGGTGGTCGAGAAGAATGCGTGACGATGAGTGTGCTTAGTCGATAGGCAAAGCGCCGATCAACACCCGAAAAGTCCCACCTCAGTCCTGATTGAAAGCTCTGTGCTCATCGTGCCTCTGTGGTTAACTCTGATTCATCTGCCCTCGCACCGAAGACTTTCACCACAGAGGCACGATGAAGACAGAGGTATGAATTTGTGACGCTGAATGGAATTCTCTGTGGCTGCCGTGTCTCTGTGGTTTAAAAATCGGCCCCATGAACATCAGTGCAGACAACCAACTCACCGGGGCTATCATCGGAGCGGCAATCGATGTCCATCGCCAGCTCGGCCCTGATCTTGATGAGGCCGCTTATGAAGAAGCATTGAATCTCAAGCTCACCCAACTTGGCATCATGAACAAACGCCAGGTTCCAATGCCACTGATCTATAAGGACGTGCGTCTCGATTGCGGCTATCGGCTCGATATTCTGGCAGAAGAGCGCCTGCCACTGGAACTCAAAGCGGTCGTCGAGACTCTGAGTGTGCATGAAGCCCAATTGCTGACCTATCAGCGTGTGGGGCGCTTCCCTCTGGGTTTGCTGATTAATTTCAACGTTCCCGTGCTCAAGCATGGTATTCACCGCAGTGCCGAAACCCGGGTCTGGACACCTCCAAACGCAACTTCAGCCGAGGTTGATTCCGTCAAGGCCTTCGACCCTGTCTCTGCAGCCGTCGTCCTCGCAGCCGTTGAAGTACATCGCCACATCGGCCCCGGCATGCTGGCCAGTTCCTACCTTGCCTGCCTGAGCTCGCCTTTGAGAAAGAGAAACAGCTTCCAATTCTTTTTGATGGCAAGCCTCTGAGCGCCCATGCTGAAGTGCCGCTGGTGGTCGAAAACGAAGTGCCTGTCTTCCCTCTGAGTGCAGATTCCACCACACCTCTGCATGTTTCCACAGCTCTTGCACGCCTCAGACAGGGCGGTTGGAGACAAGGACTGATCCTCAACTTCAACTCGACAACCATGCGGGGAGGCCTGAAACGCGTCGCGCTTTGAATAAGAGCTTATTCAAAACCAAGACGTTCACCACAGAGGCACGATGAACACAGAGGTCTGAACCTGATCCTGATTGGAAATCTCTGCGGCCATCGTGCCTCTGTGGTTCATTCTGATTCGTCCGCCTCTCGCATCCAAGACTTTAACCGCAGAGGCACTACAACTGAGAAGGTGGTCACGAAGAGGTGCTCTTGCAGGAGAGTCACGATCCAGTTCGGAATAGTGGTTGGTATCAAGAATGACCATCGCTGCGGTCCATCTCTGCTAACGACTGGCGGTTCACTTCCTGCCGCCACTGCTCGCCGAGTTTCATGGCGGAGTCGTAGTCGGGATTGTTCTTTGCCCAGCTAAAGGTGCTCAGCCAGCTCTCATCTGTCGCGTCAGAGTTATTGGCCATGGACTGCAATTTCCCCAGCAGACCTTGCGTCGGCTCGGTGGTTGCTGGCAGATCCATGAGGCAAATTTGCTCCTTTCGCGGCTTTTGGCAATGTCGGTTCAGTCATTGTTTCCTAAACGAATGCTTGCCGCCATTCGCGTATCCGGTGTCCATGTCCCCGTGGCAATGAGCTTGATTTTGTCGGTCCATCTACAGCGGCAGGACCGCTGATTGAGCCAGTGCCTGGCGCAGCGTCGC
>NCCR01000358.1:0-2468 GCA_002279765.1 Verrucomicrobia bacterium 12-59-8
GCTCCGGTGTCCTGATGCTGGCCGCTGTTTGCCAGAGCGATGCTGATGACTTCACCACGGGCGCGCTTGCCCTTCATGATGACGCCGGGGTACTTCATGAGAATTCAACATCGCGAGGCGGCCCAGGCGTGCGAAAGACGCGCTTGTGCAACGTCTTGTCCGGACAGGCAAGCAAGTGCTCAAGCA
This sequence comes from Verrucomicrobia bacterium 12-59-8, assembly GCA_002279765.1. The sequence continues at coordinate 187 of NCCR01000358.1, forward strand.
TGCTCCATTCCTTCTCCTCTTTGATTGGGGCCAGCCGCCGGAATTCCTCCTGCGACATCACCACCACGACCGGTTTGCCGTGGCGGGTAATCGTTTGTGCGCCATCGGTGATGGCGCGGTTCACCACCTCGCTGAAACGGTTTTTCGCCGTTTGGAGCTGCCACTCAGATTTTTTCACTGCCTTCATGCCCCCAAGGGTAACCGCCTTATTCTAGCCAGTCTAGCCAGATTTTGTCCCATGCCTGCCACTCTTTCCTCCAAATCCCCACTTGCCCCCGTGCCCGACGCTCCCGTTATCCCCGCTCCTTCCGGCCTCGAAATCACCGTGCCTGTGCGCGATGAAAAATCCGCACCCGGCTGGTTCCTCGCCCGCTCCGAAGCGGCTTGGGCTGAATTCCTGAATCTGCCGATGCCTGGCATCAAGGACGAGAACTGGCGCTACTCCAGCTCGAAGAAAATTGAGCTCGCCGATCACACGCCTGCGACCGCACCCACGGCTGCAAACACCGCTGCTGCTCTCGCGGCCACGGAAGGGCTCAAGGAACGTGCCGCCCGCTTTGTGTTCGTGAACGACGTGCTCGTCGAGTCCGATACGGCCAATCTGCCTGCCGGTGTGGTTTGCGTGACCTTTGCGGATGCACTGCGGGAACACAGCGAGGTGCTCAAGGAGCACTTCATGCAGCGTGAGATGACACTGGGCTCCGCCAAGTTTGCCGCCCTGCATCTTGCGCATGTGAAAGCAGGCGCAGTCATCATTGTGCCGAAAAATGTGGCGATTGAGAAGCCGGTCGAAATTTTCCACTGGGTGGTCGGTGATCATGCGGCCATCTTCCCGCACACGCTCATCGTGACCGGTGACAATGCCGAGGTCAGCGTGGTCGATCATTACCGCAGTCTTGAAGGTGACGGCGGGCTTAGCATCGCCATTGCGGATCTCGTCGGTGGTCGCGGCAGCAAGATCACTTACGCCGCCTGCCAGGAGCTGGCGGATGATGCGCAGGCGCTGCATCTTTCCAGCATCGTGGCAGGACGGGATGCCGCCATTAAGAGCTTCCAGGTGCAGCTTGGCGCCCTCTTCAGCCGCAGCGAAAGCGTGAGCGATCTCATTGGCGAAGGCTCCCGCAGCGACATGCTCAGCGTGTCACTTCCCATCGGCGAGCAGGTCGTCGATCAGCGCACGCTGCAGAACCATAAGGCTCCGCATGCCAGCAGCGACCTTCTATACAAGAACGCCCTCTACGGCAAATCGCGCAGCATTTTCAGCGGGCTGATCACCGTGGATGAAGGCGCGCATTACACCGATGCGTACCAAACCTGCCGCAACCTGCTCAACAGCAACGAAGCCGAAGCGACGAGCCTGCCAGGCCTCGAAATCAGCGCTGACCAGGTCAAGTGCAGCCATGGTGCCACCAGCGGGCCGATCAGCGATGAAGAGCTCTTTTATCTCAAAGCCCGCGGCATCAGCGACAGCGAAAGCCGCAAGCTTATCATTGAAGGTTTCCTTGCCGGTGTGATCGAACGCTTTGGCAATGGCGAACTGCTCGACACGCTGGTGGCACGCATTGATGAGAAGCTGGAACGGGCAGAATAGTCTGCAGCAGTCGCCGGAGGCTTACCGAGGCATCTTCACCTTCACAAGAGGTCCTGTCAGCGGCTTTGCCCCACTGCCCGCCGGGTTTTTCAACACATCATCCACCTTCTGCAAAAACCCGCGCACATACGCCGCTGAGAACGACTGAGACAGGTGCGAATTCGGCAGCGGCACATTGAGTCCATCGCCTTGCGCCGCCCGCTCCAGAACGGCCCGGTCAAATCTTTGACCCTCCAGCGTGACTTCATGGTCCTCCTCTGTCTCCTGCATGTCGCTTGCCTGCAATTGCAGAACATGTTTTTCGTAACAGTGAAAATAGCGCGCTTTGCCCAACGCGACGTGGGCAGCAAGTCCTCCCATGATCATCCGTGGCAGCTCTGTAGTCGTGGTAAATTCAACATAGTCCCAGTCCCCTGCCACGAGCAATGAACCATTTTTCTGCTGCAGGACCTCCGTACTGGCATACGCCCTGGCAGGGTTCTTGACCTTGGAGGGGGTCTCGCAAGCAACCAGAAAAAGTGCGGCAAGGATAAGAACAGAATGGAAGAATGTTTGGATCATCGACATAGGATGAAACCAGCCACGCGCCTCAATCAATCCTTTATTTCAAAATATCCCCCCAGCGTACCGTCCCTTGCTCTCCATTCAATGGCAATCCAGAGCTGGAATCACGCCCGCTGAGAGAGCCACC
>NCCR01000358.1:2487-6100 GCA_002279765.1 Verrucomicrobia bacterium 12-59-8
GGTGACGCTTGGCGTAAGGCGCTCCCACATGTACTGCACGGCCTGGGCCAGCAGTTGCACATCCACGCGGGCGTCGTGGCGCTTGACGCCCTTGCTGGAGACGCCGACCCGGCCCAGCACGGCATCCAAACCATGGCCGCCTTTGCCGCCCCAGATTTTGCGGGAGAAATCGCGTGAGTCGAGAGCGCTTGTCTCGCGCACTGGAATGCCATGCCGTTTGCAATGCTCGGCGATGAAGCGCATGTCGAAACGAATGCCGTTGTGGGCAATCAACGTTGCATCATGACCGACGAAGCGGGAAAAGGCCATCAGCACATCCGTGGGATGTGGAGCATCCGCCACCTGAGCCTGCGAGATGCCGGTGAGCTTGGTGATGAATGAGGGGATATGATTTTCCGGCCGCACGTAGCTGTCGAAATACTCCCCCTCGCTCCACTTGCCGTTCTTCACCTTCATTGCCGCGATCTGGATGATCTCATGCTGGGAAGGTAACAGGCCGGTGGTTTCGAGGTCGAAGATGATGAGGTTCATGAATACGTGTTGGAACACGCTTTCGCATCCCACCCCTTTGTTGCGGCCATCGCAGCTCGATTGCAAGACATTAAACGTACACCCGGGGCACGCGGGCATTGATGTTGGTGAGCACTTCATACGGGATGGTGCCCGCCCAGTCCGCCACGTCCTGGACGGAAATGCCATCGCCAATGAGCGTCACCACGTCGCCGTTGTAGGCGGTGCCCCATTCGAGATTCACCATGAACTGGTCCATGCACACGCGGCCGACTATGGGATGGCGCTGGCCGCGGATGAACACCTGCCCGCGATTTGACAGGGCGCGGAAGTAACCATCGCCATAGCCCACTGGCACGGTGACGACGCGCACGGGATGATCGCTCTGCCAGGTGCCGCCGTAACTGACGGGACTGCCGGGCTGCACGACTTTAAAAAACACCACGTGGGATTTCCAGCGCAGCGCCGGCTTGAGCACAACGGTCTGCATCGTCTCCTTCGAGGGATACACGCCATAGAGCATGATGCCGGGACGAACGAGATCGAGATGGCTCTCGGGAAGCTGCAAAATGCCGCCGGAATTGGCGATGTGGCGCTGCGGTGGCTGGAGGCCGCGTTTCGGATAAAATTCGAGCACTTCGAGAAAACGTGCGAGCTGCTCCTTGGCCATCGTGAGGTCTTCCGCATCTGAGCAGGCGAAGTGCGAATAGATGCCAGCGACCTCCACATGGGTGAAGCTGAGGCTGGCCTCCAGCAGCTTCTCCGCAGTGTACCAATGCACGCCAATGCGCTCCATGCCGGTGTCGATTTTCAGATGCACGCGCGCTTTTGTTTTCACGGCTGCGGCGCCTTCGTCAATCTGGCGCAGTTTGTCGATGGAGGAGGCCGCCATCATCAAACCATGCGCGATGAACTGCGGGATCTGTCGCGTGGCCACACCTCCAAAGACGAGAATCGGCAGCGTGATGCCCGCCTGGCGAAGCACGATGGCTTCTTCCAGCAGGGCCACGCCCAGGCATGGCGCACCATGATTCATCAGGTGCCGCGCCACTTCGACGATGCCATGCCCATAGGCATTTGCCTTCACGACCGGCATCACCTGCGCCGTGCCTACGTGCGCAGAAATCGCATCATAATTCTGCGCGATAGCACCGAGGCTGACCTCGACGTGGGTTGGGCGGATGGCGTCGGTTGGGTTCAAGTGGGGAACACTCGGCTAGCCCAGGATCGCTTTCAACTTCGCTGACACTTCAGCAAAGGCTTCGTCGCTCAGCGCGGGCGTGGCAGCTGCGGCCAAGGGCAGGCCCTCTTCAGGCAGGGTGATCCAGGAGCGGCAGCCGCCGTAGCTCTTCGCATACGGGAAATGCCAGTTCTGCGGGAGCTTGTAGGCGCGAACCAAGGCGACATGCAGGCAGCTTTCATCGTCATAGACGAAGCGATCCTTCACCACGTCCTCGTTCCAGATGTGCAGCGGTGCGAGCGCGGCCACCTTGTCCCAGTCGGTGACTTTCCAGACTTGCTCCAGCGTGGCGCAGCCGTCGATATCGACGGTGGTGCGCTGCTCTTCCGGTGGGAAGTCGCGCTGGGTGTTTTCGGGCACCCAGCTCAGCTTTTCGGCCTGATTGTGGAACCAAGTCGGGAACAGGAAGAACTGACGGTGTTTCCACTCAAAGCCCCCGCGCCCCTCATGAATCCCGCCTTTGCGCAAGATGATGCTGAGGCGACCCTGCGCCAGCGCGTCGCAGACGAAGGACCATTCTTTGAATCCGGTGGGGGTGGTGAAATCAGGCATGACAGGGGGTTACGTAAGCGGAGCAGCGGCGAGAGCAAGCAGGAGCAAAAAACGAAGACCGAATGACAAACGGCGAGGTCACGCGGCAGTCATCAGATGACAACGTCCGGCTCCAGTTCCCGCACTCGCTTCACCGCCAGCTCCACATCCACTGTTTCCCCGCTTTCCACGACCCAGTGGGCGGCGATCAGAGCGGACCTTTGCAAGCCCAACTGGCAGTGGACGAAGACCCTCCTCCCCAGCGCCCGCTGCTCACGGATAAACCCCAGCGCGGCCTCAATCTGTTCGGGCTTCAATGGCACCAAATCCAGCAGCGGCAGGTTTCGATAAAACGCCTTCTCCCGAAATGCCGTCGGCGCATTCGTCTCCGCCGTGAGATCGAGCACCGCCAGGTCACCCGGCCCTGCCGCGGTGACCATCGCCACCGCTTCCTTGTCTGTCACGCGCCGGCCAAAGCACACGCCCGGCGTGACCTCGCACCAGCCGGGCTTCCGCTTCAGCCACTTCTTTTGCACCCAGCCTCGCACCAGCAGGATCGGCAGGAGGCACCATTCAGCGGAGGGAGAAAGCGTCCCATTCTCCTTTCCCAGCAGCCGCGACAGTCCGGTGGCATACGCCAGTGCCACGATCCCACACGCCACTGCTGGCCACACAAAGCCGATCCACGCAAACCCCAGCGCCCCGCACACCACCGCGCCGAGGCCATATCTCACCGCATACTTCTTCGAGGGATTCCGCGTGCCCAACTGCCTTGGGTCAGGGATCAGCGCTGCCACCGCCCAGCCCATGATGAATCCGCCCGCCACATCAATGAGGTGATGCTGCCACACCAGCAGCGTGGACAGACCGATCAGGATGAACCACACCTTCACCGCGGTGCGCACACGTCCCGTGAGATGGGCCCCATAAAACACCCACACGATCGACCGCAGGCTGATGTGCAATGACGGTGCCAGATTGTACGGGAGGTCATTGAAATACAGCGCGTGGAAAAAAGGAGCCGTCCATCCGCTCGGCTCCGGCCTCGGCAGTCCCAGCTTCAGCGGAAACAGCAGGAAAAACACGCCGCTGAGAATCGTCACCGCGATCAGCCGCTTCGTCAGCAGATTCAGCTCTGTCTTGCTCCCGCATAGAAAAAACGCGCCGCAGAAAAAGAAGTCCAGCGACCAGTAGGGCACCACCAGCTCCTTCACGAATGGGATGCTTTTTTCCCATTCAAACATCATCGTCGGCACATCACCCCGCGTGTGGGTGTACATGTTGCACCCGCTGTAAACAATCACAAACGTCGCCCCGGCCAGCGCCAGCCGC
>NCCR01000359.1 GCA_002279765.1 Verrucomicrobia bacterium 12-59-8
CGCTGCCACCTGGCGCCATTCATTGGCAAACGAGGTCTTCGTTTCGAACTGCCACTGCGCCAAATCGTTCGCGAACAGTTCGATCATCACGCGCCCGCCCGCCCTCGCTGCACGTACCTGGCAGGTGATCTCCGCGCCCTTGCCGCCGACGATTTGTGTCCAGTCGCCAGCGAATGGAGATTCTTTGGACGTGATCGGTGACAGGGCAATGGGAAGCGACTTGCCGCTGCGTGAAACGTGGATGTAGCCGCCCTTCGCCCCGCCCGTGGCATGATGTTCTAACTTGTCCACGCCCTTCCAACCCTGGACATCCGCATCGAACGAAATCGTCCGCGTTGTTGCTGGATGGATCATACGCGTCGCCATCTTCAATGGATTGACCAGTGGCGGCAGTTCTTGATTCAGCAAATCGCCAGCGCTGATCGCATACAGCACCGCATGGTCGAGCTCGATCCGGAAGCGTGCCGTCGGAACCTTCAGGGCGCCCTTTTCCCATTTCAAAACGGCATCGGTCACCGAAGTCGAAATCGCCTCCGCCACATCTAGGACCGCCCCCTGTTCGTCCACAGCCGAGACACGCAGACTGCCGCCAGGAGATACGTCGGCAGTGATGCACACTGGCTCCGCCGTCATTCGCAGTGCCCGTGTCAGCACTCGGGCAGGCTTGTCCGCCTCCACCGGCGCATAGCCTGCAAAGCCATCCGGGCGCAGCGTTGCCAGACAGGGCAGGCAATGACGCTTCCAGCCGGTGTGCGGGAAGTCATCGCCACCGTAGAAGATCATGAACTGGCCATCTCGCAAAATGGGCGGTCCGGCCATTGCATAGATGCATTCGCTGTCATAGCTGCCCTTCGCTCCGCGTGGGATGAAGGGTGTTCCCGGTGCCACGCGCTGCCAGTGCAGGCCATCGTGGCTCCAGGCCAGTTCGCAATCCACCGTGCGGCCCTTGCCGACGTGATACATCATCACATAGCTCAAATAAATGCTGCCACAACGGAACACCGGCATGCAGTAGGTCTGGCTGGTCCGGCCTTCTTCAAGACTGGAGCGCAGCACGAGACCGTTGTTCTTCCAGGTAATGAAATCATCGCTCTCCAGACGTCCGACGAGCCGCTCACCGAGGTAGAGCTTGGTGAACCACAGGTATTTGCCGCTGCGCTCGTCCCAAAACGCGTTGTTGTGCGTGTCACCATTCTGCGCACCGAAGCCCTTGGCGGCGACGGCAGCACCCCAATGAAAGCCATCGGCTGAGAATCGCACCTGCGGTTTGCCGAGGCCGACATCGCTCACCATTTTGTAGCGTCGTGACGGATCGGCATCATGCAGGTCTTTGAACACGCCGACATTGGGGCAGTCACGCGCCACGATGTTGTTGGCGCTGCTGCCGGCGAACTTGTGGAGGCCGAGCTCAGGCTTGTCCCAGCGGACGCCATCTTTGGAAGTCGCATACAGCAGATACCAGCCGACATCATGGACCGTGCTCGGCTGGTCCATCTGCGCGATCACCTCCTTGTCTGCCAGCACGCACTTGTACCAGAGTTTGAAGAGCTGCTCTTCCTCATCCCAGATCACATTGGGGTAGAGATTGTTCATGGAATTTTCCCACGGCTTGTCGGCCTGAAACAGCGGATTGGCCGGATGCTTCTGCGGCGTGCCAAGAACGAGCCTGGCGTTCGTCGCCTGCTCCACCACCCGCGAGTCGAGCAGCAGATGCTTCTGCCGCTGCGCTGCACTCAACGGATCCAAGGGAACATCCAGTGCCTCATATTGCTTCCAGTCCACGTCATCAAAATGCCACCACTCGCTGTCGAAAAGGGCGAAGCCGTGGTTCGTCATCACCTGCTGCAACTTCTCGCGATTCTTGAAAACTGCGGGCGGCACCAAGTTGAAATGAGCCGCCGCTTTCTCGGAAAAATCATCGTGCGCTGTCGGCATTTGCAGCTCCACACCCTTGGCATCGACGAGTGTCGCATCCACCGCCGCACCGCGATTATGGCGGCCGCCTTTGCTGGGATCGGCCACGAAGCGTGCATCCGGCAGCGCTTTCCACATCGCACGCTGGACCGAGAGCGGGCGATAGGCATCCCAGATTTTCAAGCCCAGGCCCTGACTCTTCAGCTCGGCCTGCACCTTGGCCAGTTTGGCCGCCGTTGCCGGGCGAAGCAGCGCCTGCGCATGCCGGGGATAGAATGCAGTCTTGAAATAATTGTCCGCCGTGGTGTAGCGCAAATCGATCACGAGGCCATCCGCCTTGCCGCCGATTTCGACCAAAGTCTGCGCTGCGAGGCCGGAGGTGGCGAATAGAAAGGCCAGGAGAGATTTCATGCGGAGCTTCGGCGAAGGCATACCTCCGTCCTACTGCTCAGCGCTGGGAAACCTTGCCGCCTTCGAGCAGTTTTTCGAGATTAGAGTCAGGCCGTACACCCTTCTTGATCGCCTCACTGTATTCAGTGCGTGCCTTGTCCCACTGGGGCGGATCCCAGGTGATGTACAGCACCGCCAGATTGAAGTGGGCCTCTCCATAGGCTGGATCAATGGCAAGCGCTGTCTTGAACTCCCGTTCAGCACGCTCCATCAGGTTCAACTTGGTGGCAATGATGCCGAGGTAATGCCTGCCACTGGCGTTGTCCGGGCGTTTGGCGAGGCTCTTCTCGAAGTAGGTCATCGCATCCTTCCAGCGCTCCTGTTTGAAGTAGGTGACGCCGAGCGCAAAGGAAGCGGGCTCGTTGGTGGGCTCGTAGGCCAGCGCTTTCTGCAGGGAGACTTCCGCATCGGCATGTTTGTTTTCACGCTGGCGTGTGATGCCCAGACCGATGAGGGCGGTGACATTCTTGGGCTCGGCGCGCAGCGCGTCCTGGTAGAACTTGGCCGCGCTTTCGAAATCCTTGCTCATGTAGGTTTCGTTGGCCTGGTTGATGAGTTTTTCGACGGAGGTCGGCGCAGGAGGTGCCGCTTTTTTATCGCTGTCAGGCGAGGCGTTGGCGATGAGTGTGGCTTGCACGCCCTTTGGCCCGAGCAGTTCACGCACGACCGGGTCGGAGAAAAGCTTCTCCTCGTCGGGCGTCAAAATCATGCGGGCGTTCTTCATCTCCTCGACCTGCTTGACGAGATCGTTGGAGGCGCTCTCCATTTTCTGCAGCTCGGCAATCATGAGATCCTTGGCCGTCTGCTGACGATGCTGGGTGCGAAGCTGGCGCATGATGATGCCGCGAAGCATCTCGTTTTCCTGCGTGAGTTCAGGTGTGGCGGCGATCTTGCCCTCCATGCCGCTCTGCACCTCTTTGAGCTGCTTGGTCAGTTCAGCGACCTGGGTCTGGTAGGTGGCGCTTTCCTTGCGCAGATCAGCAAGCTGGCCTTGCAGTCCGGTAAGCTGGCCGCGCAGGGCGACGATCTCCTGATCCTTGCGGCCGACATCGGCTTTCAGCGTCTCCACCTGCTTCTGCGCTTCGGCGATTTCCTTTTTCAAGCGCTCGTTCTCAGCGACGAGGCGCTTCATTTCGACGCTGCCGCTCTTCTTCTTCAGATCTTCAATTTCCGCCTGCTGTCCCAGACTCTTGGCGCTGGCGGCATCGCGTTCCTTCACGGCCACATCACGCTGCTTCACCTTGGCGCTGGCGGCATCGCGTTCCTTCACGGCCACATCACGCTGCTTCACTGCGTCATCGCGCTGGCTGATCGCGGCATCCCGCTCCTTCACGATCTGCTCGCGTTCTTTGAGAATCTTGTCACGCTCCTTCTCCACCACGGCCACCTGGGTGGAGGCATCGGCCAGCTTTTGGGTCGCCTCCTTGGCAGCGGCTTCAGCAGCAATGAGTCGCTGGCCGTTTTTCCGCAACTCCAGATCCACCGCCATCTTTTCCTCCATCAATTTGGCGACCTGGCCCTGTGCGGCGCGCCCTTCTTCCACATCCCTGCCCATGGCGAGGATGCCCTGCTCCATGGCAGCGGCCTTTTTCACCAAGGCTTCATTGAGTGTACGTGCGGTGGTGATTTCGCCGGAAGCCCATTGGTACCAGTTCTGCCATTTGCCGAGATCAACCTGCTGCTGACCGGCCTTCGTCTCCAGTTCAATGATGCGCTGCTTGTACATGTCCTCCCATTGCTTGAGAAGATCATTGAGGCTTGGCAACGGGCCGGACGGGGACGGTGCAACGGCGGCTGGTTGTGCCAGCCCCCCGGGGTTTGGAATGGCAGCCGCTTGCATCGCTGGTGCGGGAGCCGCAACTGCTGCGGGGGCAGGCGCGGGTTCGGCGGCAGACATCTGCGCCTGCGCGGAACGCGTTTGAAGGCGGACGAGGGAATCCTGAATCTTCTGCTGACGTGCAGCACGCATCTCCGGCTGCCATGTCGGATAATTGCGGGCGATGCTGTCCATGATCTCGCCAGCCTGCTTGAATTTAGTCTGCGCGAGGGTGAAATCGCCTGCGGTTTCGAGTTTGACGGCCTCGTTGTTGAGGACAAAGCCGCGGAAATACTGGTCTGCCACCTCGCTGCTGGTATCGATGGACTGGGCATGCGACACCGGGGCGGTCAGGGCAAATGCCGCCATGAGGGTGAAGACGAAAAAAAGGCGATTCATGAATTTTTGGAGGGAAGGGGGGCGAGTTTACCTCTTTGCGGGGGCCTTGTAAATGGTCTTGGCAGCCTTCTCAGGCCCGCCGCTGCCGCAAAACAGCCACCCAACGGTCCACGGACTTGCCCGGGGCGTCCTTCAACGCCCTGCTTTCCTTGTTGCGCCTGTTGCTGATGACCTCCATGCCCAGCGATTCCAGCGCTCGCAGCGCCAGCCGGTGCTCGACGTCGAAGTAGCTGGTGATGACCAGCATGCCATCGGGCCGCAGCTTGGCGATGCCCTGGTCGAAAATCTTCTTCCACAGCTCCTGGCCATGCCAGAAGTTCTGGTGGCGCATAAAGACCATGTTGAAGTCGTCACTCAGCTCCTTGTGCTGGTCGATCTTGGTGGCGTCTTCGATCAAAAACTGCGCCGGCAGATGCCCGTGCGTTTCCCGCGCCTGCCGGATTTCGCGAATGCGGATGTCCGCGCCGATCATCTCCACATCGCCCCCCTGCGTGAGTTCGGAGCCGACGTTGATCAGCGTCTCCGCTTCATCGCAACGTCCACAAGCCAGATTGAGAATACGCATGTCCTTCTGCGCCTCAGGCAGGTGCGGCGCAAGCGAGTCATGCAGAAGCGATTTCAGCTTCGACATGTCCTGCTGAATGACATTGGCAGGCAGCGATGTGGGGTCAGGGTTCATGTCACTCCAGTTTGGAAAAAACTCCTGCCGCAGCCTTGACGGAAATGCCTTGATTGGCCGCATACGCCTTCGCGGCAGCCATGCGGATTTCCGGGCGGCTGCCATTGCGCAGCCAGACTTCAAGAGCATCACGCAGCAGGAAGGAACCGGGATACATGAGCTGCTCAGTGGTGAGCACGGGGCGGGCCTGCAAGGCCGCGAGGTGGGGTTTGAAGTAGCTGCCGCTGATGCAGCAGAGGATGATGGCGTCCGTCGATTTGACGGATGCATCGAGGGCAGACACAGCCACCGGGGCATCCATGAGTCCATTGTGGCCGATGAAGGCCGTGAGATCGCTGCGACGAGCATGCAGATTCACAAAGAACGCTTCGAGGCACGGGTGAATGTTTTTTCCGCGCCATGCCTCAGCGACGAGGACGCAATCCTTGGCCGCATGCCGGTAGCTGCGGCGGTCCAAGATTTCTGACGTTGGATTGGCCTCGGCCTTTTCGAGCTTCCATGACTTGCTGCGGCCAAAGATGGATTTAAAACCTTCGGAGGAACCCCAGTACAAGTTTTCATCCGCATCGTCGCCATTGCCGATCTTCGCTGGCTCCGGGGCAATGCCCTGGCTCGCATTGTCAGCAAGCGCGACGAAGACATGGATGCGTTTCGTCTGCGCGACGGCATCGACAGCGAATGTGATTACGCTGAAGCAGATGACGAGGCTCAGAGACTTCATGACATGCGGTCAGAACTTCAATTCCTCACCGAAGATCATGCGCGCAGCCTGGGCGACATCCTTGTCACCACGACCGGAGAGATTCACGAGGATGATCTCATCCTTGCGCATGCCGGGAGCCACCTTGCGCACTTCAGCGATGGCATGGCTGCTTTCGAGTGCAGGGATGATGCCTTCAACCTGGCTGAGTTCCTGGAACGCGGCCAGCGCCTCGTCGTCCGTGGCGTAGTTGTAGGTGACGCGGCCTTGATCATGCAACCACGCATGCTCAGGACCGATGGCGGCGTAGTCGAGCCCCGCGCTCACGCTGTGAGTGAGCTCGATCTGGCCGTCCGCGTTGGCCAGGAGCCAGGTCTTGGTGCCTTGCAGGACCCCGAGGCGGCCACCTTGAAAACGTGCGGCATGTCGCTCAGGAATGATGCCGTCACCACCGGCTTCGACGCCCGTCATGCGCACGTCCTTGTCATTCAGGAAAGGATGGAAGAGGCCAATGCTGTTGCTGCCACCGCCGACACAAGCCACGAGGAGATCCGGGAGGCGCTCTTCACGCTCTAAAATCTGGCGGCGTGCTTCGACTCCGATGACGCGGTGGAAATCGCGCACCATCATGGGGAAGGGGTGCGAGCCGAGCGCGGAACCAAGGATGTAGTGCGTGGTCTGCACATTGGTCACCCAGTCGCGCATGGCTTCGTTCACCGCTTCCTTGAGCGTGGCCTGCCCCGCAGTGACGGCGACGACCTTGGCTCCGAGGAAGCGCATGCGTGCGACATTCAGCGCCTGACGCTCCATATCGACCTTGCCCATGTAGATGACGCATTCGCAGCCAAAGCGGGCGCACACCGTGGCGGTCGCGACCCCATGCTGGCCTGCTCCGGTTTCGGCGATGATGCGCTTCTTGCCCAGGCGCTGTGCGAGCAGGATCTGGCCGAGGGCGTTGTTGATCTTGTGCGCTCCGGTGTGCAGCAGGTCTTCGCGCTT
>NCCR01000360.1:0-3594 GCA_002279765.1 Verrucomicrobia bacterium 12-59-8
GCGCTGGGCATTGTGGCGGCGACGGTGGCGGGGTGGTATGTGCGGCTGGCGAGCATTGATCCGCAGGAGCTGGCGATCCAGCCGCTGCATGTGGTGCTCATCGGGTTCATCATCGCGCTGGCGGGGTTTATCGTGCTGATTCTGCGCGCGGTGTGGGGCAAGGGCATCGAGACGGTGAACCGCTTCAGCGATGCGCTCAACAACCAGGCGCAGCAGATCGCGGAACTGATCGAACTGCAGACGAAGCGGGTGGAGAAACTGGAGACGCTGAGCTTTGACGCCCTGCGAGAGGCCGCCATGCAGGCAAATAATACCACAATACACCACAAATTATGATCGGACTCGGACATGCTCTGGCGCTGGCGCTGGCCCCGAAGGAGGTGGTTACACCGCCGTTTGCGGGGCCGCTTGATGCACTGACCAGTGGATTGCGGGACGCGTGGAGCGTGGTGCGTCGTCCGCTGTCATCCTACACCGGAGCATTGGTGCAGGTCCGGCGGGAGTCGGACGATGATGAAACTTTGATCTACACCGGCGCGAACGGCATGCTGGATGTAGTGGCCGCAGCAAATTTCAAGGGCGGTTCAACTCTGCGCGTTGTCACTGTCTTCGGCGTCAATGGCTGGAAAAATCTGACTCAAACGACCACTGCGAACCAGCCCCAGTTGATTCTCACGGGAGGAATCAACGGCGGTCCATCGGTGCTCAAGGATGGTTACTTCCAACATTTACTCTTAGATTATTGCCTTCAACTAGGAGATTCCTGCTACCTCATCGAGCAGTCTCTCGATCCCCAACCTTGGCAGCGTGGGTTTACACGGAACGGTTGGGCTGGGCAGGAGTTTCTGATTAGCTCCGGAACCACCAATCAAGGACAGTTTAACATGGGCACGGATGTCGTTCCTGCTCTCGGAACAACCGACGCAGTCTGTGAAATATTTGCCAACACCAACGGAGCGCCCGTGAGATGCTGGTCAAACGGTGTGGATGTGGCACCTGGAGCCACTCAAAATGGATCTATAATCTGGCTCACTCAGAACACTGTATTCACCAGCTCTGAAGGCAATCAGCTTTTTGCGGAACTGGGCATCTGGAACTACGGCTTTGGTGACGCAGACGCAGCAGAGCTATGGTCACAAACCAACCCGGCAAACCTATGATGACAGCCCGCCTGATCAAGGATCAGTCACATTCTGGGCGCAAGCCTGTCAAAATTAACACACAAACCATTTACTGATAGCACTTCATCTAATGACAGCATGCCGTGGGCAGCAGCCTGCCACAGCAACGATTGAATCCTTAGACTCCATCATTCCGCTCTCTTCAGCCGCCTTTGCAAAGCTCCTCACAAACGACGCACCTCTCCATGAACACACGCACCTGCTACATCGCAATCAATGGCATTCGAAGCAACCCTGGAGATGCGGAGGGGTGGACGGACCGGTTTGTGACCTGGATCAATACGCGGCTGCCGGACGGGGTGGTGGCGGAGAAGTTTGAGTATTACTGCCCGGCGCTGCTAAGGCGGGTGAGGCAGCGGCAGCGGGCGGATGAGATCAGCAAGAAGATCGGCTACTACCGACGGGCGGGGTATCGCGTGGTGCTGGTGGGGCATTCGAACGGGTGCGACCTGATCGCGCGGGTGCTGGAGGCGTGCGGGGCGGAGGTGGATGCGGCGCACCTGATCGCGCCGGCGGCGGATGAGGAGGACTTTGCGGCGGCGATCCGCGAGGGGCTGATCCGGCGCATTCACGTCTATGGCAGCCGCAATGACGGGGCGCTGCGCTTTGCGCGGGCGACGCGGCCGCTGCTGGCCTGGGCGGGGCTGGGCTATGGCAGCCTGGGGCTGCGCGGGCGGGAGTTTGCGATGCTGTTCCCGGAGGTGGTGAAGGACCACAGCGATGATGCCTGCGGACACTCCACCTGGCTGCAGCGGGGTGAGCGGTTTGAGAAGCTGATGCAGGCGATCAAGCACCATGATCTTTTTGACCAAGGAATACCACAGGATGGTATTCGGATGGTTGCGGCGGGAGAGGGGTGGTGAAGGATGAAGGATGAAGGATGAAGGATGAAGGATGAAGGATGAAGCACGAATGCAGAGGCAGGCACTGGGCGCGTGGAGTGAGCCCAAAAATCCTGCTGCGGCAGTGAGGCCATGAGGACGCTGATCGGTATTGCGGCGGTGGGGCTGCTGCTGTGGGGAGTTTGCCTGCTGCGGGGTGGCCAGGCTGCGCGCAGGGGCGCGAAGGGCGGGGGCGATGGAGATGGACCTTGAGATGATGATGTTGTTGAAAAACTTGAATCTTTGAATTCTGAACCTTGAACTATGAACTCTATCCGACACTTATGCCGCTCTGTTCCACTGCCACACCTGCGCGATCAAGCTGGAGCATGCGGCGGAGGTGCGGGGGATGATGAAGGTGAAGAAGATGGTGAGGAGGACGGCGAAGGCGATGGCTGACAGGTGCTCGGTCGATGGTGCGCGATGCGAGCGCCTCTGAGGCGGGCAGGATTGCCCGCGCTACTCCGGAGCACCTGAACTCAAGGCGGCTTGATTGTGGAACGGATGGTAACTTCAGCGCGAATCATTCGGAAGTTGAGAGCGACAAGCAAACGATGGAGCCCATGGAGCAGAAAGAGGGCAAAAAGATTTGGGGCAAAAAGATTTCAGAGACAGAGCCAGTGGGATGGGGGCTTCAGCGCGAGTTATTCGGGAGCTTGTCACTCCGGCTTTGAATTCGTGAGGACTTAGAAACTCGAAACCAATGAACACTTCAGTGACTTTGACGAGGAGCCATTCGATGGCTGCCCGAACATGCATGAGCATGCGGCGGAGGTGCGGGGGCATGGTCAGCTCTGAGAACTGCAACGGCAGGGGGGTATCGCGAGCGCCGGGTCCCCTGCCCTATCCAGAAGCGCCCCAGGAACGCGGGGCGGTGGCTGTTTGCGGGGCGCTGCCTTCTTCGCCAAGGCTTCGAAGCCCAAGACGGACTCGGAGGTCCGCGCTCCGGCTGCTGAGGAGGGTCTTCTTCATGCGTGGCTGCAAAGCCGCCCCTCATCCGCCATGCCCAGGGGGATGCGGATGATGCGAAATATTTTTTCATCATGTCCTTGACTACCATGAAGTGTGACCCAATACCATATGTATGCCTTTGTCTGAAGCACACTTCCGCATCCCGCCCCGGGGCGACCGCAAGGCGGACGGCGGCTGCTGCGCTGCGCAGGGTTTCAGCGGCGGGTGTCTGCGCCCTTCTCTTTTATCCATCCCAGTGCGACGCTTCTTTGGCGTGGCTTTTCCATGGTAGTTAATACCATCCTGAAACGTTTTTTGCGGCCATGCCGCCTGCCAGTTTTTTAGAATACGAACCCTCGAACCGGAATCTAATCCATGCCTGCTCCTACTGTCTCCAGCATCTCTCCTTCCAGCGGCCCGCTTGGCGGCGGCACAGCCGTGACGATCACCGGAACGAACTTCAGCGCGAGCCCTGGCGTGACGATCGGCGGCACGCCGGCCACGGGCATCACCTATGTGAACAGCACGACCATCACCTGCACCACGCCTGCGGGCACGGCGGGGACGGCGAGCGTGGTGGT
>NCCR01000360.1:3740-6075 GCA_002279765.1 Verrucomicrobia bacterium 12-59-8
GTGCATCCGCAGGGGGCACGCTGGTGACGATCAACGGCACGAACTTCAGCGGGGCCACGGGCGTGACTTTTCGCGGCCTGGCGGCGACGAGTGTGACCGTGGTCAGCGCCACCAAAATCACCTGCACCACGCCTGCGGCCAGCGCAGGGACGGCGAGCGTGGTGGTGACGACGGACGGCGGGAGCAATGCGCCCAACAGCCTCTTTAACTACATGCCGCCCCAGCCCACGGTGACGGGCACCTCGGCCAACGGCGAGTCTCCGGGCGTGGGCTCCACGCTGGGCGGCAGCCTTGTGACGATCACGGGCACGGACTTCATCGGGGTGGGTGGTGTGACCATCGGCGGTGTGCCGGCGACGAATGTCACCGTCATCAGCGAGACGAGCATCACGTGCATCGCCCCTGCGGGGAGCGTGGGGGATGCGAGCGTGGTGGTGACGACGGCCAGCGGCGCCAATGCGGACAACGCCCTGTTTGAGTATGCGCTGAAAAAGCCCACGCTCAACGACGTGAACAATGACGGCGTGACTCCGCCCACGGGGACGGATGCAGGCGGCACGCTGCTGACGCTCACCGGCAAATACTTCCGCCGGGCAGCGCGGGCACGGTGAAGAAGGTGCTGGTGACGACGCCCACGGGGGACAACCACCTCGATGACAACGACCACACGCTGCTCTTCACGTATGTGCAGGGGCTGCCGACGGTGAGCGGCGTGGCGCCGCCCATCGGCACGTCCGCAGGGGGCATCAGTGTGACGATCACGGGCACGCACTTCACCGGGGCCACGAGCGTGAAGTTTGGCGGCGTGGTGGCGACGGGGATCACGGTGGTGAATGATACCACGATCAACTGCATCACACCAGCGGGCATTGCGGGACCGGCGAGCGTTCTGGTGACGGCGGCGGCGGGCACGAGCGCCGCCAACAGCCTGTATCTCTATGTGCTGGGCGTGCCCACGGACACCTACATCTACCTCAAGGGCGGGCGTGGCGACGGCTTTGTGCCGAAGTGGACCGGGGCGCTGACGGAGGAGGGCATGGTGAACGAGGGCGGCACCACTCTGGGCACGGCGGGCAAGGAGGTGAGCGAGCCTTATCGCGACATCTTCCCTTCGTCCACGATCACCCAAAACTACGGCATTTGGGCGGCGGGATTTGCCGTGATGCCGCTGACGACGGGCGGCCAGGGGAACAACTTCTACCCTGACGATGGCAGCTCCGCCGCGAACAGCGGCAAGGGCCGCGTCTCCGATGAGGTGCTGCATGCAAAGCCGCGCCAGTACGCACGCGTGGCCACGTGGATGATCTTCATCTCGCAGAACGGCCTGCCCTACAAATTCCGCAAGGACCTGGTGCTCGGCTGGGGCGCCCAACCACGCAGCTAATAAACATCACCCATCATGGCCATCATCGACCAAAACTTTGACTGGGTGGACACGCCCAACCCGACCGAGCGGTGCTTTTCCATCACCGCGAAGGAGGATGCGGGCGTGGAGATCCCGGACTTCATCAATCACGTGGTCTTGTGGAGCGACTGCCCGGCGTGGATCAAACTCGCCGAGGTGGTGCCCGCCGCGCTGCAAGGCTACACGCTGGTGCATGCGGTGAAGGCGGGCTACCAGCTGCGCACCTTCATCTTTGGCCGCACGCGCAGCCTTGAGGAGCGCAGCGCGCCGTATCTGGTGGAGTGGGTGAAGCGCCCGTATGCGTGGCCCACGGTGCTGCAGAAGCTGTGGTTTGAAGAGGGCAATCTGGCGCTGAATGCTGCGGACGGCGAAGGCGGCAAGCGCGTGCATGCGCGGTCCAAGAGCCGGCGCGGGGCCATCTACCCCACGTGGCACAAGATCAGCCACTTTCTTTCGGAGCGGCCGTTTGCCAAGACGCGGTCGCCCGTGCCCATCACGGACAGCATCAGTTATTCGTTCGATGGCGTGAGCGGCAGCTTCCCGGAATGCCTGCACCCAGGGTGCCGGTTTCCGCAGTATCAAACCAGCGGCAAGGTGGTGTTTGGCGCGGGCACTCCTTCGGTGGAGATCGGGGGCGACATCGTGGCGCAGGAGTTTCCGGCCACGAACATGACGGACTGGGAAAAACACGCGACGGAGGACAACCGCTACCAGGTCAGTGGTATGTACTACCGCCAGCTGGTAGAGGCGTATCCGCCGCTCGATGACCGCGAAATCCTTGGATAAAACACAAACGATGAAGCCTGACCGACCCTCCCCCCCCGAAGGCCACTGGCTCGCCAGCCAGCGAGTCGTGGGACAAGACGGCCTGCAGTCCGTGTCTGGCATCGGCCAGAACAGCCTGACGCTGCGCCAGCCGGAGCAACCCAC
>NCCR01000085.1 GCA_002279765.1 Verrucomicrobia bacterium 12-59-8
GTCATTCGCCAGGAAAAGAAAGCCAGCACCAGCCTGCTGCAGCGTCGCCTGCGCCTCGGCTATGGCAAAGCCGCCCGCATGATCGACATCCTCGAAGACCGCGGCATCATCGGCCCCGGCGAAGGCGCCAAGCCGCGCGAGATTTTGGTGCAGATGGATTGATGCCGTAGTGCGAGCCTCCGGCTTGCAAGCATGATTTGAGGCGCGGAGAATCATTCTGGACCCAGTACTCCGTAGCACGCAAAGTACGTTTTGTAGTCCCGCCTTTAGGCGGTTCCGGTTGGGCTGTCGCGTGCGCAGTCCAGAACCGGCTAAAGCCGGTACTACAGAACAGCGCTGGGTCGTTCGCTCAGGGCGCCGAGCCGTGTAATCCCCGCACAATCTTTTCACCAAGCGTACGAACCACCCTTGCGCAATCCGACCCGCTGGCGAGAATCGCCCCATGCCCGACCACGCAGACTTCCGCACCCTGTTCACCAATCTCAAGGCCGAGATGCAAAAGGCCATCGTCGGCTACGATGAACTGCTCAGTGATGTGCTGGTCGCCATTTTCTCCGGCGGGCATGTGCTGCTGGAGGGTGTTCCCGGTCTCGGCAAAACCTACCTCGTGCGCACGCTCTCGCAGGTGGTCGGTCTGGAGCCGGGCCGTGTGCAATGCACGCCCGACCTGATGCCGGCAGACATCCTCGGCACGCACATCGTCGGTGAAGACGAAAAAGGCCACCGCACCCTGCGCTATGAAAAAGGCCCGGTGTTCAAGAACCTGCTGCTGGTGGATGAAATCAATCGCGCCACACCCAAGACCCAGGCCGCGCTGCTCGAAGTCATGCAGGAACGCTGCGTGACCACCGGCGGCGAGCGCCATCTGGTGCCGGAGCCGTTTCTCGTGCTCGCCACGCAAAATCCCATGGAGATGGAAGGCACCTACCCGCTGCCCGAAGCGCAGCTCGACCGCTTCATGTTCAAGATCAAGGTGCCGTTTCCCGATCTCGATTCCCTCGTCGAAATCTCCCGCCGCACCACCGGCTTCACCGAGCCCAAACTCGCCACGATGACCGACGGGCCCAAGCTCATCGAGCTGCAGCAGTTGCTTTCGAAGATCCCCGTGGCCGATCCCGTGGCCCATTACGCGTCCCGGTTGATTTTGAGCACGCACCCCGAGCAGCCAGATGTGCTCCCCGAAGTGAAGCGCTACGTCTCCTACGGTGCCAGCCCGCGTGGCCTGCAGGCACTCATTCGCGGAGCCCGCGTTTGGGCCGCTATTCAAGGGGCTACCGCCGTCTCCACGGATGACATCCGCGCCATCGCCCATGTCTCACTCCGCCACCGCATCATCCTGAACTTCGAAGGCGAAGCCGGGCAGATCAAAGTGGACGACATCATCACCAAGCTGCTCGATCAGGTGAAGACACCCGCGCAGCAGGCGGCCTGAGGAAGGCAGTTCGTCATTGTTGAGCTCTTTGGCGGTGGAACTCCCGCCTCCGTCGCCAGCGCCAAAGGGCGTTGCTCAGTGCATTGCACAGCATGAGAAACCAGATGAGCAGCCCTCCGCCCAGCAAGCAGAGGCTCACAAAGAGGTTGGGGGCCACACCGTCATCCAAAATCACAAAATCGTCAGCCAGCTTCATGTTCATCTTCGACAGTCTGGCCCGCATCCAAAGGTCGAAGAAGATGCCGTAACGAGTCTGGCCGTAGATGTCCTGCTGCATAAACAACCTGTCCGCCTGCCGTGCTGCGGCATTGACCTTATAATTCACGGTGTTGCCGGACTGGCTGAGTTCCTTCAATGCTGCCGCAACGGCTTTATCCTCCGAAGACAGGAGGATGTGAACCGGTGCATCCTTGGATTCTCCAATGGGCCTGATAGGAATAAAAACTTCAGCGACTCTTCCCAGCCGTGATTTGTAGGCTGCCTCCGCGAGACACACCTGCGCCTCTTTCAGCTTCATCCACTCGGCCTTCGGCTTCTGTGCAATGTAGTCAGCCACTGTGATCTCCAGCGGTTCCGGATTCTGCAGCGCGACATAGACGCCCTGGCCACCGGTAAACAGCAGGCCAATGATGGCGATGTAGCCGATGCAACCCAGGCTGGTGAAGCCCGGCGGGCGATTGAGGGAGCGGATTTTCATGTGGCCTCCCGACTACCGAAAAATCTTAACAATCGCAAGGCCGATTCTTGGAAGCTTTCGAAAAGACTGCTTATGGGCGGCAAGGGCATGCCTTCCGAATTGCTGTCTTCGGTGGTGGGCGCGCAGCGCGCTGTGGGCATCATGGCGCGCGCGCTCAAGCCCCAGGCCGACATTCTGCTGTGGTTGCTGCGTATATTCGTCCTGTTGATTCCGTTGGGTATTTATGCTGCAATTGCAGGCGCGGAGCACACTTCTCGTTAAGATTGCCCGATCCGATCCCTCGAATGCCCGACACCCTCGAACGCGAAGACCTCTTTGACGCCTCCTTTCTGGACCGGCTGCGCGTGCTGGCCCTGCGCCTGCGCAAGCGGCGGCAGTTGATGCGGCGCGGTTCGCAATCCACCTCGGCCACGGGCTTCACGCGGGAGTTCAAGGACTACCGCCACTACACCCCGCGCGAGGACTACCGCGCCATCGACTGGCGTTTGTATGCGCGGCTCGACAAGCTCTTCGTGCGCCTCTACGAAGAGACCCAGGAGCTGAACCTGCACATCATGCTGGACACCAGCACCTCCATGGCACAGCCGTTTCCAGAGAAGCGGCGGCAGGCGCTGCGCTTCGCGGTGGCGCTGGCCTATCTGGCGCTGAGTGCACAGCAGCGCGTGAGCCTCTACTCGATGAGCAGCGGAGTGCATCAGGAACTGCCGCCTTTGCGCGGGCAGGGGAACATTGAGAAAGTGATCCAGGCGGTGCTGAAGCTGAAATTTGACGGCCTCACCGACATGAAGCGCTGCTTTGAGGAGTTCCGCCCCAGCAAGCAGCGCTACGGCATCATCTTCATCATCAGCGACTTCTTTGGCCGCGAAATCGGCAGCGCCACCGAGGCCGTGGCCCGTGTCTCGGCCTGGCCGGGTGAGAACCACTTTCTCCAGATCGTTCATCCCGAAGAGCGCCTCCCGGAGATCGAAGGCGAACTCGAACTCACCGAAGTCGAAACCGGCGAGCGCCGCCGCTTCTGGCTGACCAAGCGCGATGTGCAGCGCTATGTCGAAACCTTTGACGCCTTCGTCGGCAATCTCGCCAGTGAATGCGCCAGCCACAGCGTGGATTTCATGCAGGTGACGAGTGACGAGGCCTTTGAAGAGCGCTTCCTCGACCTCCTCGTACGTGGCTCCGCGCTGGCGGGTGGGGCGTAATGGGGGTTTCCCAATGTCGCGGCAGCGTCCTGGAGTGCGCCGGTCCTCCGGCGCTTTCGAATGTCCAACGGCCTGCGGAAAGCTCCAGAGGGCTGGAGCATTGATTGATTCGCTGCGCTCACCCTTCGGGCTCCGTTCAGTCGTCTGTCTCACTTCGTTCGGCTCGCTGCGCTCACCCTACGGGCAGCCTGCGGCTGTCTATCTCCGCTGCGCTTCGGTTCCAAAACGCTGTCGCGACTTACTTGCCAAGTTCCTTTATTTCCGACAACCTCACCTCATGCCAAAGACCATCGACTGGCCCCACGCACCGCCTCATCGGCTCACTGAGTGTGGCACCTATTTCGTCACGGCCGCGACATACCTGAAGGCGCATCACTTCCGCAGCGCCCTGCGTCTTGAAGTCGTCCAACGTGGACTATTGACCGTCGCCAAAGAATACGGCTGGAACTTGGAAGCCTGGGCCATTTTTTCGAATCACTACCACTTCGTCGCCAAGTCACCTGCTGATCCCGCATCCTTGCAAGAGATGCTCAGAGTGCTGCATGTAAAGCTGGCTGGCTGGGTGAACAAACTCGACGGGGCACCCGGCCGAAACGTGTGGCACAACTTTCGTGAAACCCAGCTTACGCATCCGACTTCGTACTTGGCCCGGCTGAACTACACGCACGCAAATGCCGTTCATCATGGATTGGTGCATGCAGCCAGAGACTATCCTTGGTGCTCAGCGGCGTGGTTCGAAGAAACCACGAGCGCGGCAATGGTGAAGTCAATTCGACGCTTCAAGACCGACAAAGTGAAAGTCGAGGATGATTTCGAGGTCGATGCCAACTGGTGATCCAAACGGCGCGGCAGCGTCCTGGAGTGCTCCAGTCCTCTGGAGCTTTCGAGCGTCGCATAGCCTGCGAAAAGCGCCGGAGGACCGGCGCACTCCAGGACGCTGCCGCGATCTGCGGGAAAGCCCAGGCGGCGAGAATGGCGGCCACGCTTGGCATCCGCCATTCCTATGCTCTCATGCGCGCATGAACTGGCCTGTGATCAAAGCTGTCGGACTCTTGGTGGGGTCCAATATTTTCATGACTTTCGCATGGTATGCGCACCTGCGGGATTTGAAGGCCAAGCCCTGGTTCATCGCCGCCTTCATCAGTTGGGGCATCGCGTTTTTTGAATACATGCTCCAGGTGCCGGCCAACCGCATTGGCAGCACCGCGCTGACGCTGCCGCAGCTCAAGATCATCCAGGAAGTCATCACTCTGATGGTTTTTGTGCCCTTTGTGGTCTTCTACATGAAGGAGTCTCTCAAATGGGACTACCTCTGGGCCGCCATCTGCATGTGTGGCGCGGTGTATTTCATTTTCCGCAAATGAAGCATCATTTTGTGATACAGGCTGCCAGCCTGTGGCTTGGGTCTCCCCAAAAACCGACGGGCTGGCAGTCCATCTCACACCCGTGAAATAGGAAGGCTGGGTTTCCCTTGGAAAAACGCCCCAAAAGACGTTCTCGTGGCACTGGTCAGTTCGGGAAATTGTGAAAAGAACGGCACATTTTGTTCACATATTCACATTTCAAATTGTGAAGATGTTTAACAAAGGTTAAATAACTCATCATTCCCATGTCCTCCGCGAACCAGCGCCGACATCGCCATGAAGCCCGCAACCGCCCCGCCGGAATCAACAACCGGAAGGACGTGCAGCAGGACCATTACCTCCTGCTTTTGAAGCGGTGGATCGGGGGTGCCGTGCTCGCTCCGGCCTGTCTGGTCACGGCCATCACACTCATCATGATGCTCTGGCGCGCCGTGGCCCGCATGGGGTTCCTGAAGTCGGAGGAGTTCATCTTTTTCTCCTTTGGCGGCGTCCTGTGGGCCGTGGCCTACTTGGCCGGGCTGCGGCCTGTGACGGCCTACGTCTTTGGCCATGAGTTCAGCCACCTCGTCACCGCCCGGTTGTTTGGCGGGCGCATCTTCGACTGGAAAGTCAGCGCGCAGGGCGGCTACGTGGAGACGGACAAGTCCAACACCTGGATCACCCTGGCTCCGTACCTCATCCCGTTTTACACGCTGCTCATCATGCTCGTTTTCGGCCTGGTGGGGCTGGCGCTGGACATGCAGCAGGCGCATTCCGTACACCTCTGGAAATGGACGGTGCATCTGAAGCCCCTGCGCTTCCTCTACGCGCTCGTCGGGCTGACCTGGTGCTTTCACGCCACCTACACGGTCAAAACCGTGATCGCCGAGCAGGGGGATCTCAAGCGCAATGGCGAGTTCTTCTCCATGATGCTGATCTTTCTCATCAATGCCTTCCTGCTCATCGCGCTGTTTCTCGCTTCCTCACCCGCTCCGGGGCTGGGTTTCATGGAAGTGGCGCGCTGCTGGTGGTCCGTGGCCTCCGGCATGCTCGGCTGGCTGTGGCATCTGGTGTTCTGAGCTGCGGCTGGACTTTGACCGCTTTTCGGTCAATGAACGCTGCCCATGCCCGAAGACCCTGATGTCCTCTCTGTGACCCAGCTCACGCGCGAAATCCGCGACGTGTTGCAAAGCCGCATCGGCAGCGTGTGGGTCGAGGGCGAGATCAGCAACCACCGCCTGCAATCCTCCGGCCACCAATACTTCACGCTCAAGGACGCCGGGGCGCAGTTGAGCTGCGTCATGTTTCGCGGCGCCGCCGCGCGCAGCAGCGCCCGTATTCACGACGGTGCCCTCATGCAGGTGCATGGCGAGATCAGCGTGTATGAGCCACGCGGGCAGTACCAGATGGTCGTCAAACAAGTGCAGGCGAAGGGCAAAGGCTCGCTGCAGGAGCGGTTCGAGGCCCTGAAGCGCAAGCTGCATGCCGAGGGCCTGTTTGATGCTGAGGGCAAGCGCGCCATCCCACGCTTTCCACGCATCGTCGCTCTCGTCACCTCGCCCACCGGCGCGGCCATACAGGACATGCTCAACATCCTCACCCGGCGTGCGCCTTGGGTGCGCGTGCTCGTCTTCCCGGTGCGCGTGCAAGGGCAGGGGGCCGAGCTGGAAATCGTGCGCGCTCTCAAAGTTTTGGGCGATGCTGAGAACTACGGATTGCCGGTGCCGGATACCATCGTCGTCGGTCGCGGCGGCGGCAGCTTGGAGGACCTATGGGCCTTCAATGAAGAAGTGCTCGCCCGTGCCATTGCCGATTGCCCCATTCCCATCATCTCCGCCGTCGGGCATGAAATCGACTTCACCATCGCCGACTTCGTGGCCGATCTGCGCGCGCCCACGCCCAGCGCAGCGGCGGAACTCCTTGCGCCGGACAGCACCGAACTGCAGCGCCATTTCGACAGCATCGCCCGCACGCTGAAAGCCCGCGTGGGCACACTGCTGGAGCACCACCAGCACGTCATCGAGCTCACCGCCAAAGGCCCGCTGCTCCACGCCCCTGACCGCCTGCTCCAGCAGGCCGAGCAAAACATCGACGACCACGAATCCCGCCTGCGCGACACCTTGCGCGAAAGGCTGCAGTCTTGGACCGATGACCTCACGCAAAAGCAGCACGTTCTCGCCGCGCATCATCCCCGCGTGCAGCTCACCGAAGCCGTACACCGCGCCGAAACGAGCGGGCGCAGACTGCAGCAGGGCCTCCAGCATCGCCTGGACCGCCTCGCCGACCGCCTCCAATCACGCGCCGAACTCCTCAAGCACATCGGCCCGCAGGCCGTGCTGTCCCGCGGCTTCTCCTTCGCCACGAATGCGGAGGGAAAAGTACTCAAGGATGCAGCGGAGGTGAAGCCGGGGGATGAGATCGTGACGCGCCTGGCGCAGGGGAAAGTGCGGAGTGTGGTGAAGGGCTGATCAGAATGACGAATGAGTAAATCCGAATTACTAAATAATTCCGAAACCAGAAAGTTAGAGCCAACGCGCACTTCATGGCGAATCGACCTCATTCAGACAAAGCAACTACCTCACACCGAGCAGCCAATTCGTCATTGGTGCTTCGTCATTTTTTAGACATTCGGATTTACTCATTCGTCATTTTCCAAACGCCTCGCCTTGCCCACCGCTTCCTCAAAAGATTCCCTCCCTTCGCCACGTAACTAAGTCATGCTCTCACGCCGCTCCATGCTCCACCGCTCCGCCTACGGCATCGGCGGCATCGCATTGGCCACGCTGCTGAGGGACCAAAACCTTCTCGCCAGCCCGGAGCAGCTCGGGCCGAAGCATTTCGATTTGAAGCCCAAGATGCCGCACGGCTTTGGGCAGGCCAAGGCCATGATTTCCATGTTCATGCAGGGCGGGCCCAGCCACATGGATCTGTTTGATCCCAAGCCCGAGCTCACCCGCTACGACGGCAAGGATTTCCCCGGCGAAGTGAAATACGACGACGCCGCCGGCGCCAGCCGCGAGTGCCTGGGCAGCCCGTGGAAGTTCAAGCAGTACGGCCAGAGCGGCATGGATGTCAGCGAGCTGCTGCCGCACTTCTCAAACATCGTCGATGACGTCACGCTCATTCGCTCCATGCACACCGGCGTGAACAATCACGGCCAGTCGATCTACGCCCTGCTCAATGGCCAGGCCACCGGTGGCCGACCCACGCTCGGGAGCTGGCTCACGTATGGACTCGGCTCGGAAAATCAGGACCTGCCTGCCTACGTCGCCCTCACCGATCCACGCGGCCTGCCCGTGCTCGGCGTGGACAACTGGAGCAACGGCTGGCTGCCTTCGCTGTATCAGGGCACCGTCATTCGTCCCAAAGAGCCGCGCATTCCGAATCTCGATGCGCCCCTCAGCCTCAAGGGCGATGCGCAGGCGCGTTACCTCAATTTCGTGCAGCGCCTGAACCAGGAGCACCTCGAAGCCCGCCCCGGTGAGGCCGATCTCGAAGCGCGCATCCAGAGCTTTGAACTCGCCGCCCGCATGCAGACCGCTGCCAAGGAAGCGCTCGACATCGATCAGGAAAGCGCCGCCACCAAGAAGCTCTACGGCATCGACAATCCCGCCGCCGCCGAGTTCGGCACGCGCTGCCTCATCGCCCGCCGCCTCGTCGAGCGCGGCGTGCGCTGCGTCTCGCTCTTCACCGGCAATCAGACCTGGGACAACCATCAAAACATCCGCACCGCGCTGCCTGCCGCCTGCACCTATGTCGATCAAGGAGCCGCCGCCCTCGTCGTCGATCTGAAACAGCGCGGCCTGCTCGACACCACCATCGTCCACTGGGGCGGCGAGATGGGCCGTCTTCCCGTCATTCAAAACCGCTCCGGCTCCAAGGATCGCAGTACCGTGGGTCGCGACCACAACACCTACGGCTTCAGCATGTGGGTGGCGGGCGGCGGCTTCAAGTCCGGCCACATCCACGGCGCCACCGACGACTTCGGCCACCACGCCGTGAAGGACATCGTCAACCACTACGACTACCACGCCACCCTCCTCCACCTCTTCGGTCTCGATGCCCACAAGCTCAGCTACCGCCGCAACGGCACCGAACAGGTGCTGGTGGAGAATCCACAGGCGCGGGTGGTGAGTGAGATTTTGGCGTGAGGTGAGCATCGGTTAACTGTCACGCACACACACAGGTTCATGTTTGAGACGGGCCGCCATTCTGCTAAATTTGGCTTTCGCCTACACTGGTTATAAGTAAAAAAGCCTGGCTAAACCAAGCTCTTTCTTGCCAGTGACAAACGAAGCTGAATCGCTAGAATGTTGGGCCGCTATGCCTGACTTCGATTTCGATCTTTTTTTGAGCCACAACCGTAAGGACAAGCCTGCAGTTGTGCAGCTTCGAGATTTGTTGAAACTTCGGGGACTAAGAGGGTGGCTAGACAAGGAGCAACTTCATCCGGGGCAAAATTGGATTCCGCTAATCAGGAAAGGGCTGGACAACTCTCGTGCCATCGCTGTGTGCGTCGGCGGTCAAGGGGTGGGCTCATGGCAGGATCAAGAGATCCAGGAGGCACTGCGATGTGCAGTGAAAGATCAGAGGCCTATCATTCCGGTATTTCTCCCAAGTGCGAAGGGGGTAGATGTCGGATTTCCTGATTTTATAGACCTGCGTACCTATGTCGATTTCCGTGATGGATTCACACAGGAGGCATTGGATGACTTGGTCTTTGGAATCACCGGCAAGCGTCCGCAACACGCGGAGCAAGAGCGGCGCCTTGCCCGGCTTCCGCAACAGTTTCATTTCTTCGGGCGTGAAAAAGAGCTTGCTACAATTCGTGAGGCACTGGATCCAATTCGCCGCACATGGGGGGTGCTTATTGATGGCAAGGGGGGCATCGGAAAGACAGCGCTTGCTGTTCGCGCTGCCTACACAGCTCCGGCAGAGTGGTTTCAGCGCATCTGCTTTGTCAGTGCCAAAACTCATGAACTTTCTCCACAAGGAGAGCAACCCCGAACACAATTCGCCACTCCGACTTGGCGTGACATGCTAACTGATTTGGCGGGTGAGATGAACTTGCGAGAGGTTGCTCTGCGTACTGGAGATGAAAAACTGGCTGCATTGCTAGAGCGCACCCTGAGGGAACAACCTACCCTTATTGTCTTCGACAATCTTGAGTCTTTGCCTCAGGAGGATTTGCAGTTGCTCTATGAATTTCTCGGCGTCCTGCCAATGGGATGCAAAGCCATTGTCACAAGCCGTCGCCGGTCAGATTTGGATGTGCGCACTTTACGTCTTGAACGTTTAGAGCAGTCCGCTGCGTTGGAGATCATCGCCTCCCTGGCAGAGGATCGCCCAGCGTTGCGCCGTGCCACGTATGCAGAGCGCTTGAGTCTCTACGAGGAAACTGGTGGAAATCCTCTAGTCATTCGTTGGGTTGCCGGCCAGCTCGGGCGCGGTAAGTGCCGCGATATCGCAACTGCACTGCGTCTGCTAAAAGAAGTCCCACTCTCGGAAGATAATGATCCGCTGCAATTCATCATGGGAGACCTCGTGGATGAGTTTACTGTCTCGGAATCGAAGGCCATCACAGCACTTACCCATTTCTCTAAGCCGGTCAAAGTAAGGCATATAGCAGAGCTAGCAGGTTTGAGTGCTACGTCCACTCAGACAGCTCTAGAAGATCTTAGCTTCCGAGCTTTGGTGAATCCTGATCTTGATTACCAGCGCTTCGTGTTGGCTCCTCTGGTCGGAGACTACTTGCGTCGTGTTAAGCCGGAACTGGTGAATGAATCTGGAGAGCGTCTTGCGGGCAAGGTGTATGAAATGATTAGCGAAAAAGGCTACACCAAGTATGAAAGCTTTGAAGAGTTGGAGCAGGAATGGGATCTTATCGAGTCATCCTTGACGATATTCTCGACACAGGATAACAAGCGACTTCAAACCGTCTGCAATGCGTTGAGAACTTTTTTGGAGTTCAATGGGCATTGGGAAACACGACTAGATCTTAGCTTGAAGGCAGAAGATGTGGCTTTGCAGGCCGGTGACTATCTTCACGCAGGTTGGAGGGCATATGATGCAGCATGGGTTTGTCGTTTAATGGGGGATGCACCTGGAGTTCTGAAATGCGCAGAAAGAGCTTTGCTTCACTTTACGCAGAGTCAGAAAGCTGGACCCAATGAGATTCGTGGTCAGGGCAATGCTATACGGCTCAAAGGAACCGCTCATATGATGATGGGCGATTACGGTGCGGCTGAAGGTTTTTTCGACTCTGCATTGAGAGTCCGGCGGCAGAATGGGGGTGATAGCGCAGAGATTGCTGTTGTTCTCAATGATTTGGCAATAATTCGACACTTAAGAAATGATGTCCTTGGTGCGAAAGAGGCCGCTGAAGAAGCTGTCACATGTTCAAAGGCAAGTCAGCGCCCAGAGAGTCTTGCGACATCAATGGGAACTCTTGCGGAAATTGTTTTGGCTCAGGGTGATTTGATCAAGGCGGAGAATCTGACGCTGGAGGCGCTAAAGCTGGGTATACAAGTAGGAAGAAAGCAGTTGATTGCCGCTAACCATCGCAGACTTGCCGGTATTTATTTTTATCAGTGTAAATATGAAATAGCCATCTCGCATGCGCGTCAATCCTTGGCGATTTATCGAGATGAGCTACCCAACTCTCCTGATCACAAAAATTCCGAAACAGTGCTGAGGGCTGCGCAGCTCGAACGATCCCTCTTAAAGCATCCTCTAGGCTGGACTTTCAACTCCAATGCTCTGGAAGGGAACACGCTCACGATTGAAGAGGTGGAACGTGTTTTGGCCGATCCGCAGGTGGAGATTTTTGGAAAACGACGAGAGGAGCTTTCGGAGACGCGTAACCATGTGCAGACGCTTCGACAGATGGCAGAGATTATCAAGACTGGTCGCGAGTTAACGATAGAGGATTTGTTCTCTCTGCATACCACGTTGATGCAAGGAACAGTGGCAGATATTTATATGCCGGTGGGCAAGTGGAAGGTAGAGTCGAATGAAACAGTGGTTAAATTGGATGGAAAACGCACAGTTAATTCCAACTACGCGCGGCCAGAGCATGTGGAACGGCTTATGAGCGTCTGGCTGGATGAACTAAATAGGCGTATGCGTAGTCGTACCACCCCACTTGAAGATTATGTCTGGCTTCACGCCTCCTTTGCTCGCATACATCCCTTTGCCGACGGGAACGGTCGGTTAGCTCGCCTTCTGGCAAATGTGCCAGTGTATGCCAAAGCACATGATCCCATTATTATTTCAGCCACCACTCGCGACCGTTATTTAGGAACTCTTGCTCGCTGGCAAATCGCCTGTGGTCCTCCTTTGCCCAGCGGGGCTCTTTTCGAAAAATCTGATCTGCTGAGTGACTTCCGCCTGCTTTGTGAAGAGGCGATGACTGAGGATGTCGGGACTGATGGCGTTGTGCAGGGCTAGGATTTGCGGATATTATGATTGGCCATGGAAGCCAAACCTTACACGCTTGTAATGCGGGGGTAATGAAGTTGGCAGGGGCGGGGTGCTTTTATTGCGGTGGAAATCAATCCAACCCAAACAATCCCAATACTATGAACCCAACTGATACTCCGATGAAAAACTCATCCTCCCACCCGTCGATCTGGAAGCGCGCGGCGGTGCTTGGGTCCGTATGTGCCCTGAGCGCTTCGCTGGTCGCCTTCTCGGCTGCCAAGGAGGCGGCTGGCACCAAGCCGGAGCCGCTTCGCATTCAGGTCAGCGATGCACCACTGTCCACTGCAGCCCGGGGTTTCCCGAGCTTTTCACCAATCGTGAAAGCAGTGGCACCCAGCGTGGTGAAAATCTCGGTCTCGAGCGAGGCTAAGGTCAGCCAGATGCAAATGCCCGAAGGCTTCGACCTGCGCCGTTTCTTCGGCCCCGGCTTCCAGATGCCGGAGGAATTCCAGCAGCAGCGCGGTCCGCAGCAGCGCCACATGCCGAAAGAGCAGGGCGTGGGCTCCGGCATCATCGTCACCAAGGACGGCTACATCCTCACCAACAATCACGTGGTAGAAAACGCCAGCACGATCAAAGTCAGCCTGAACGATGGGCGCGAGTTCAACGGCAAGGTGGTTGGTCGCGATCCGAAGACGGATGTGGCCGTGGTGAAGGTGGAAGCCCAAGACCTGCCTGCCATGGCCTTTGCCGACAGCGACAAGATCGAAGTCGGCGACATGGTGCTCGCCGTGGGTCATCCGTTTGGCATTGGCCAGACCGTGACGACCGGCATCATCAGTGCCAAGGGCCGCGCCACCCTGGGCCTCGACTATGAGGACTTCATCCAGACGGATGCAGCCATCAATCCCGGCAACTCCGGCGGTGCGCTGGTGGACGTGGAAGGCCGCCTGATCGGCATGAACACAGCCATCCTGAGCCGCAGCGGTGGCAATCAAGGCGTCGGCTTTGCTGTGCCTACGAACCTGGCCCGCTGGGTGATGGAAAGCCTCGTCAATGCAGGCCGTGTGGAGCGTGGCTTCCTGGGCGTGAACATTCAGGACCTGACTCCGCAGCTTGCGCAGCAGTTCAAGCTGGACGCTGCCAAGGGCGCTCTCGTCTCCGCCGTCTCGCCTGACAGCCCTGCTGACAAAGCGGGCGTGAAGAGCGGCGACGTGATCACCGACTTCAATGGTAAGCCCGTCACCGACAGCCGTCATCTGAAACTCCAGGTCGGCTCCACCACCCCCGGTGCCGCAGTGCCGATGAATGTGCTGCGCGATGGCAAGACTCAGACTCTCACCGTGACCGTCAAGGAGCTGCCCGGCGACAAGGTGGCCGATGCCACCCCTGCCGCAGGCAGTGCGGACGACGCCCTGCATGGTGTCGGTGTGTCGGATCTCGACCAGGCCACGCGTGAGCAGCTCAAGGTGCCCTCCCACATCAAAGGCGCTGTCGTCTCCTCCGTGGAGGAAGACAGCGTGGCCTACGATGCCGGCCTCCGTCAGGGCGATGTGATCCTGGAGATCAATCGCCAGCCCGTCAAAAACGCCGAGCAGGCCACCGCCCTGTGCGAGAAGCCTGCAAGCAAGGTCTCGCTGGTGAAGGTCTGGAGCCATGGCGGCACCCGTTTCATCGTGATCGATGAAAGCAAGGCTGGCTGATGTGTGAGTGATCGGCCGTGTGTGTGGCCCGCCCTGGTGCGAAAGTGCCGGGGCGGGTTTTTTCTGCCGGAGGAGCCTGCAAAAGCGTCACGTGATACAGGCTGCCAGCCTGTGGCTTGGGAAGGGGTGGAGAGTTCCATCGCCAAAAAAGACAGTCCTGATTTTTTCGATGAGTGATGTGGGAAGACGGGGGATGCCAATCCACAGGCAGGCTGCCTGTATCACGTCCGGAGCATGAGGCCCCCCGCACGCTGCGGTAGCCAAGGGGCAAAGATGAGCACCCTCCACCAAAACCCCACCATTGGACAACCCCACCCAGCGCAGCTACCCATATGCCTACCCTGCCAGCCATGCGCCTTTTAGTGATCGAAGATGACAGCAAGATCGCCTCGTTCATCGTGAACGGGCTGAAGCAAAACGGCTTCGGTGTGGATGCCGCCACCGATGGCGAGCAAGGCCTCGACCTCGCCTGCACCGTGACCTACGACT
Organism: Verrucomicrobia bacterium 12-59-8; assembly: GCA_002279765.1. The sequence continues at coordinate 14,283 of NCCR01000085.1, forward strand.
GCATCGTGCTGGATCTCATGCTGCCCAAGCTCGACGGCCTCTCGCTGCTGCGCCAGCTCCGCAAAGAGAAGGTCAATACGCCCGTCGTCATCCTCAGCGCCAAGGCCACGGTGGACGATCGCGTCAAGGGCCTGCAAGCCGGTGGCGATGACTACCTGACCAAGCCCTTCGCCTTTTCCGAGCTGCTCGCTCGCGTGCAGGCGCTCATCCGCCGCGCCACCCATGTGGTGGAGCCGACCACACTCACCGCCGCAGGTGTCATCCTCGATTTACTCTCGCGTGAAGTGCGGCGTGAGGGCCGCAGCATTGACCTGCAAAGCCGCGAGTTTGCCCTGCTGGAGCTGCTCATGCGCACCCCCGGCCGCGTCGTCACCAAGACGATGATTCTGGAGCACGTCTGGGACTACAGCTTCGATCCCCAGACCAATGTGGTGGACGTGCTGGTGCATCGCCTGCGCGCCAAGCTGGACAAGGACTTCGAGGTGAAACTCATTCAAACCATTCGCGGAGTCGGCTATGTCCTCAAACCGGTTTAAGCACTGGAGCCGCAGCTTCGCCGTGCGGCTCACGCTCGGCTACGCGATGATCTTCACGCTCAGTGCCGTCGTGCTCTTCGGGCTGCTCTACGTCCTGCTCGCTTCCGCACTGGAGCGCAAGGACCGCGAAGTCATCGAGGCGCGGCTCAAGGAATGCGCCGCCGTCTATGCCAGCGGCGGCCTGCCCGCGTTGCGCAATCTGGTGCAGCTCAATAGCACGGACACCGGCAAGTCGAAGTCCTTCTTTGTCCGCGTCACCGGCAATCTCGGCAGCGTGCTCTTCGTCAATGTACCCAACGACTGGCTGCAGGCGGATGCGGCTTCATTGCAAACGCAGAACGACACCGCGCGCTCCGACTGGCTGCGCATTCCGAAAGATGATGAGCGGGATCTCACCGTCGCCACCGCCCGTTTGTACGACGGCTCCATCCTCCAGGTGGGCCGCAGTACCAACAGCCGCGAGACCGTGCTCCAGCCCTTCCGCCGCAATTTCCTGCTGGTCATGACGCCCACGCTCCTGCTCGCCGTGCTGGGCGGTGCCTACTTTGCGCATCGTGCCACCAAGCCCGTGCGCGAGGTCGTCGCCACCGCCCGCACCATCTCAGACACCGGCGACTTTTCCGCCCGCGTCACCGCCCACGTCAGCCAGGCCGAGCTGGAAGAGCTCGCCACTGAGTTCAACCGCCTGCTCGACAAAAACGAGTCGCTCATCCAGGGCATGCGCCACGCGCTGGACAATGTGGCGCATGATCTGCGCACCCCGCTGACCCGCCTGCGCGGCACCGCCGAGACCGCCGTGCAGACCACGCCCGATCCCATCGCGCGCGAGGCGCTCGCCGATTGCGTGGAGGAATCCGACCGCGTGCTCACCATGCTCAAGGCGCTGATGGACATCAGCGAAGCCGAAGCCGGCATGATGAAGCTCCACCGCGAGCTGACCTCCATCCCCACGCTGCTCACTCAGGTGGTCGAGCTCTACGACCTCATCAGCGAAGAAAAGCACATCACCATCACCACGGATTTTGAGCCCAACTGCCAGGCCTCCGTGGACCCCACCCGCATGAGCCAGGCCCTGGCCAATCTGCTCGACAACGCCCTCAAATACACCCCCGCAGGCGGCACGGTGCATCTGGCCTGCCGCGCCGCAGACAACACCGTCAGCGTCACCATTCACGACACCGGCATGGGCATCCCCGCCACCGACCAGCCCCACATCTGGGACCGCCTCTACCGTTAGGGGGGCGGAGTTCGTTATTACGGTGCCGCAGATCCCGCTGGGATGAGGGGGCAGCTCTTTGCCAGTGCCTAACGACGCCAAGAAACAAACCTTGGATTTCAAGCGCACGGGCGTATATTCAACATGCATAGTTCTGCATTCAGCCATGACCATCACCAAGGAAATCCCCACAGACCATGTGCGTGATCTTGATTTGCACCAAGGTGACAACCTGCATGTATTGGCAGAGGTGGGTTCCATGCTGCTCATCCAGATTGTGAAAGCCGCCTCAGTTCCTTCTGAGACCCCAAAGGGAAGAGCGGGTGAATGGGGGCTCAAGTATGCTGGTGCAGCGAAGGGGACAGAAACGGTGGAGGATATGCGCATGCGCCACTGCCAGGAAAAATACGGCCTTTAGAAGACGCCTGAATGCGAGTTTTCCTGGATACCAACATCCTCTTGGACATCGTTGAACAGCGGATGCCGTTCTACACTGCCAGCCAGGCGGTTTTGAATGAATGCGATCAGCGAGGCTTTGAGATTTCGGTGGCCTGGCATGGTCTTGCCACGTTGTTCTACATCACCGCCAAGAGGCGTGGACAGGCCTTTGCCATGCAGATGATGCGGGATTTGCTGAACTGGGCCACGGTTGCAACCGTCGGGCAGAACGAGGCACAGGCTGCCCTCGCGTACGGCATTGCAGACTACGAGGACGCGATGGTGGCCGCTGCTGCAACTGCCAGCGGATCTGCATGGTTGATCACACGGGATGAGGCCGGATTTACGAACAGCCCCGTTGCTCCCATCAGTCCAGACGCTTTTCTTCAGCAGTTGCCCACAAGAAGCTGAGTTTGTCTTTTTGCGGTGCTTGCTTGCTGTTCTCCTGTTTTATTCAAGGAGCCTGCGGGTGGACTACAATCTTCAATCGAAGATGGTGCGCGATACAGGGTTCGAACCTGTGACCCCTACCATGTCAAGGTAATGCTCTACCACTGAGCTAATCGCGCGAGTCCGGGGGTGGAGTCTATAAACGACCCCTGCGGTTTGGGCAAACGGTTTTTGGATGGGAAATCAACTGTTGTTCACCTGCTTGCGCACGGTGGTGCCTTGATTCATCAAATCGTCACGCTCCAGTCCGGTGAGCCGGGTGATGGCGCGCAGCAGCCACAGCAGCAGGCCCAGAGTCACGCCCATGAGCGGGATGCCGATGACGAGGAAGCCTGCCCAGTTCAGGCGGCCAATGGCCTTGGTGTATTCCTCGCTGCCGGGCACCTTGTCTCCGAGCAGGTAGAGCGCGAGGGCGAAGTTGGCGATGGAGGAGAGCACCATCGTGCCCGCCATGCCCCACGAGGCTTTTTTGAGCAACTGCGCGAAGCTGTGGTGCTTCTCTGGCGTGTCGAGCGCCTGGTGCAGCGCGGGCTGATTGATGACCTGCGGGTTGAGCAGCATCTCGTTGATCAGCGGTTTGCCCCAGCGATGGCTCAGCGGGAAGGCGATGCCGAGAAAGATGGGGAACATGGCCTCCTTGGCGGCAAACCACGTCGCATTCAGATTCCACAGCCCCAGCACCCCGGTGATGATGACCGCGATCAGACCCAGCACGGAGAAGAAGTTCAGCCCCCGCTTCTGAATGAAGCACCAGATGCCAAACCCCAGCGGCAGCAGCAGCGCCACGATCAGCGCCCACAGCGGCCCCAGCCGATCCGGCGCGCTGAGTTTTTCCAGCGCGATGGACGGCAGGATGACGGTGAGAGCGAGGTCGAGCAGGGGATGAGGCTGTTTTTGGGTCACGCGGAACTTTGGAATGATGAAGGCGGAATGTCGAACGACGAATGCCGAATGGGCACGGTCAATTTGCAAGGTTCGGTTCTTCCATCCCTCATCGGCCTGCGGACGTACCATGATCGCTCACGAGCATTTACGAAGCTCTCTTGACCTCGTTCCTCTCCGTTTTACGCTCTCCTTCCCCTCATTTCCATGGTCGCCACCGCAGCCCCCAGCCTCATCGAAGAAATCCGCCGTCTCAAACAGGAGCGCAATGCCGTGATCCTGGCGCACAATTACCAGGACAAGGCCATCCAGGAGATCGCTGACTTTGTGGGGGATTCCCTTGGCCTGGCCTACAAGGCGAAGGAGACCGAGGCGGATGTCATCGTCTTCTGCGGCGTGCATTTCATGGCCGAAACCGCCAAGATCGTGAACCCCGGCAAGATCGTGGTGTTGCCAGATGCCAATGCCGGCTGCTCGCTGGAGCAGAGCTGCCCCGGACCGCAGCTTGAGGCCTTCCTGAAGGCGAATGCCGCCAAGAACTACTACGTCATCGCCTACATCAACTGCAGCGGCCACGTGAAGGCCCTGAGCGACTGCATCTGCACCAGCGGCAACGCCGACAAGATCGTCGAAGCCGCGCCAAAGGATCGCCCGATCCTTTTTGTGCCAGATCAAAACCTCGGCTCATGGGTCATGGAGCGCACCGGCCGCAAGATGGACCTGTGGAAGGGCGCCTGCTACGTGCATGTCGAGTTCACCCGCGACAGCATCCAGCAGATCAAAGACGAGTACCCCGACGCCAAAGTCGTGGCCCATCCCGAATGCACCTACGCCGTCCGCATCCTGGCGGATGAAGTGTGCAGCACTGAGAAGATGGTCGGCTACTGCCGCAGCAGCCCTGCCAGCGCCTTCATCATCGTCACCGAAAGCGGCATGCTGCACCGCCTGGAGCGCGAAGTCCCCGGCAAGAAATTCATCCCCGGCCCCACGGGTCACTGCGCCTGCGCCGACTGCCGCTACATGAAGCTCAACACCCTGCAAAAACTCCACGACTGCCTGCGCGATCTCTCGCCCGGCGTGGAGATGGACGAAGGCCTGCGCAAGCGTGCGGAGAAGCCGATTTTGCGCATGCTGGAGCTGAGCCGGTAAAAGTGATGCAGGCAAGCCTGCCTGCTACGTGCGTTTTCCAGCATTTGGTTGCGGGTAAGTACGATGGGCACTCCTGCCCGTCGATCAGCGTGTGGAATCGCCGCATGGCTCGATGCCACCCAGGGCCGGGCGGTTGACCGAAGATCTCACTTCATCCCGCGAAAGCGGTGTCGCCGATACAGGCTTGCGCCGTGCATCTCTGCCTCCGCAGTCCAAGACGCTGTCGCGCTCGCGGTGGCACTGGCTTGGAGGTTAGCGGCAGGCTAAAGCGAACGATACACCGCCTAAATTACGTGCCATTCCATGCGGGCGTTTTTGCCTGCAAAGAGAGCGCTGATCGACGGGCAGGAGTGCCCATCGTACTTTTCACCGCCACCAGCTCGGCAGATCCGTCATCGTATCCTTCAAAATGCCCCGAATCGCCACACGCTCTCCGGGCGCGAGATGCGCATGCTGGGCGTCCGGTGCTTCCCGCAGATACAGCGCCATGTGGTAATACACACGCTCCTTCAGCTCCTTCGGCGCGTGCTTCCAGGTGTCGGTGTAGAGCATGTAGCTGCAGCGGTGTTTGAACATGCGGGTCTTCAAATCGAGATCCTTCAGCGACAGGCCGGTCTTCGACACCTTGCGGTCGCGCAGGAAATCCTGCACGTAGGCGGGATCTCCCACGATGCCTTTGGCGGGGAACTTGGCTTCGTCGGCAAAGGTGATGTAGCGCGCGAGTTCCTGGGCGCGTTCCTCGATCTCCGCCTTGGCTACAGCGCCCAGCATGCCTTTGCCCTCGCTCTTGAGCTGACGCACGGTGTAGATGGCATAGACCAGCCGGTTCTCGAAGCCCATCTGGTGTTCGTTCATCAGATTGGGCAGGATGTCGCTGGTGGGCAGCAGCAGCAGGCTCAGGTCAGAGTACTGCCCGGGGTTCACAGAGGAGATCTCGTTTTTCCCGTTGTTCGGGATGCCCATCACGTTCGCCCTGTGGTTGGCGATGTTGTGCTGGCCGGTGAGGTGCCAGCCGCCGAAGCGGTCCTCCAGCGGGATCTGATGCCCCTGCACATCCCGGCGGAACGTCTCCAGGCTCGATCCTGCGCGAGAGACCAGCAGGGACTCCGCGATCAATCCCGGCAGCCGCCGTGTGGCATTGCCGGCATGGCAGTTCATGCATTTGGTGGAGCGCGTCACATTGGGCACCGGCCCACCGGGGTGCAGGCGGTCAAAGACATAAAACATCGGCCCCATCTCAGGGTCTGCGGCGATGATCTCCACCAGCCCGCCCGGCACCCAGCCGAGGTAGGTGTCCTCGTTGAAGTAGAGCGCACGCGGGTTGCGCGGATTGATGATCTCGCTTTGCAGCGAGCTCGCGGAGAACACCATGATCTGCGAGCTGATGGGGATGTTCAGCGCCTCCAGCAGGCTGGTCAGGAAGGCCTTGTCGTTCGTGGTGTCCAGCTTCACGCCACCCTTTTGCGCCTTTTCCTGCAGCTCGGCAAAGCGGTCCTTCGGCTTCCATTCGAGGTAGGAATGCGGTGGCCCCCTGAAATCAATGACGCGTGGAGCCTTCGTCTCCGCAGCCGAAGCGGCGGAGATTGACAAAACCAGCAGCATCGTCAGGAATCGGGAACGCATTGTGCTCTATACGCTTGCGAAGTTACCCAAATCGCACCAGACAACCACCAATCATTGTCATTCTGGTCATCCCCACCCGCTCATGCCTACCATCCAGCCACGCCGTGCAGGTATTTTGATCCCCGTTTTCGCCCTGCGCACCCCTGAGGATCTCGGCATTGGCGACATCGGCGGCGTGCGTCAGCTCATCGACTGGTCCGCAGACACGGGGATCGGCTTTGTGCAGTTTCTGCCCATCAACGCCACCGGCAGCGACAGCAGCCCCTACAACGCCATCAGCTCCGTCGCGCTGGATTACCTCACGCTGGATCTCTCCCCGGCCGTGCTGCCTGAGCTGGATGAAAAATTCTACAGCACCATCACCGGCATCCTGCGCGTCGATCTGCTGCGCCATGGCTCGGTGAACTACCCCAAGGTGCGGCGGCTGAAAAACACCCTGCTGCGCCGTGCCTTCAGCCAGATCGAAAGCCAGCCCGAGCGCATGGCCCAGTTTGAGGCTTTCTGCGTGAAGGAGGCGGGGTGGCTCGATGACTTCTGCCTCTTCAAAGTCCTCATGGAGGTGCATGGCCATGAAGACTGGACCAACTGGCGCGATGACCTCAATACCGCCGCCAAGGCCCACGCCTGGCGTGATGCGCAGGGGGACGAAATCGACGACCGCATCCTCTTTCATGCCTACGTGCAGTGGCTCTGTTTCAGCCAGTGGGGCGAACTCCGCACCTATGCCAACGGCAAGGGGGTCAAGCTCATGGGCGACATTCCCTTTGGCATCTCCTGGTGCAGCGCGGATGTCTTCTTCAAGCCCGAGCAGTTTGATCTTACCTGGTGCGGCGGCGCTCCGCCGGAGACTTACTTCAAAGACGATTACTTCGTGCAGCGTTGGGGCCAGAACTGGGGCATCCCGCATTACCGCTGGGATGTCATGGAGCAGGGCGGCTACCAGTGGTGGCGGCAGCGCACGCAGAAGCTCACCGTGGTCTTCGACATCTTCCGCATCGACCACGTGCTCGGCTTCTACCGCATCTACAGCTTCCCGTGGCGGCCCACCCGCAATGCGGAGTTCTGCTACCTCACTGACGAAGATGCCAAAGCCCTCACCGACGGGCGTCTGCCGCACTTCATCGAAAACGCCGACGACACGCCCGAGCACAAAGCCGCCAACCTCGCCAATGGCGACAAATACCTGCGCATGATCCTCGACGCCGCAGCCGGCAAAGCCGAGGTCGTGGCCGAAGACCTCGGCACCGTGCCTGACTACGTGCGCCCGCACCTCCTCGGCCTCGACATCCCCGGCTTCAAAGTCAGCCAGTGGGAGCACAATGAGCAGGGCCGCGTCGTCATGGGCAACACGTATGACAACTGCGCCTTCACCACCTACGCCACGCACGATCATGAGCCCATGCGTACGCACTGGGAGCACCGCCGCCGCGATGCCATGAGCAGCGATGAATCCGAGCGCGCTTTAGGCAATAAAGAGCTGGGCGATCTCGCCGAATTTGCCGGCCTGCGTTTCTCCTCCGAAGGCTGGCCGGAATACGACGCCCACATCCGCCATGCCCTGCTGGAGGCCCTGCTCACCAGCAACGCCCGCTTCGCCGCCTTCATGCTCACTGATCTCTATGGCCTTGAAGACCGCTTCAACGTCCCCGGCATCGCCGCCGACAGCAACTGGAGCGCCCGCCTGCCCATGACCGTCGCCGAACTGCGCAACGCCCCGCCCTGGAAAGAAGAAGGCGAGTGGCTCAAAAAAGCAATCAAGAGCACCGGGCGCTAAAGCAGGCCAGTTGCGCCGCTTCTGGAGCATTCAGGGATAGATAGGACTTGTTCCCGAACTGAGGAACAAGGTAGATGATTCATGCAGGATCGTGGGATGGGTGTGGCGACAGCCCGCCCGTCCATCAGCGTACGGCAAACACCATGGCGTACGAGCACCTTCGAAGTCGGGCGGTCTGGCGAAGAAGCATGCAGGTGCTGACGTGCGCACCCCGCGCCAGACACATCCAACCTACGACTCGGAATGCGTGTCTCACTCTTTGAACAAATTTAACTCACGGCAGTCCCCAGGCTGCCCGCAGCGCCGCATAGTCCGCCTTGGGCAGCAGCACGTAATGCGGCGAGGCCGATGGGTCCAGCCAGCGCAGCAGGCGCGTCAGATCCCCCTCGGCCATGGTGGTGCAGCCGGCGCTGGGCTTGTCCGGGCCACGGCGGACGTGGAAGAAGATGGCGCTGCCATAGCCGGGAGCTGTGGGCTGTTGATTGTGGCGGATTTCGAGCATCCACTTGTAGGCGGCATCGCCCAGACGCATTTTTTGCTTCTCAAACCACGGCGGGATGCCCTGGCGGGGATCAATGCGGACGTGGCGGTTGTAATACTGCGGCAGGGACGAGTCATCGACATAGGCGTCCCACGGGCCCACCTGGATGTAGGGCCAGCGGGCACCGCCGGGCGGGGTGGCGGCATAGCCAAACAGCGAACCCAGATGAAACACGCCTGCCGGGGCACGCCAGTCTTTTTCCACCTTGGCGGGAATGCCGTTCGGGAATGCCGTTCTGCGGCGGACTAAAGACCCCGCGCCCCCAGGCCGGCCCCTTTCTGCCCAGCAGGACGGGCACTGGCTTCTCAAAAACGGCCTGCCATGGAGCCCCGGCGGAGGCGCGCTGGTAGCACTGCATCGTGGCCGTGTTCGAGTCCCAGGTGGCTGCACGGGAGACGATCACCTGGCGTACCCCACGACCTAGCTGCGCGTGAGACACTGAGGGCCACAGGGCGGAAATGCTGATGGCCAGCAGAGTGAGAAGACCTGCCTTTTTTCGATGAAAAACTTTTTGGTATTGCATGGGGAAGCTGTTTCCGAATATATTCATTAAATCAACCCTGCCGGGTTAATTGGATTCAGGTTTTGGGGGTTTTTTTCCTGAGCTCCGAGTTCCGGCAGGGTTGTTTTTTTGCCTGCGGGCAGGCATTAGGTGAATCTAGCACATTGATTCGCGGCCAAGGCATACTAATGATGGTCCCATGAACTTTTGGTGCCTTTCAGTTATTCTCGGAGCCGCAGCCTGCCTCAGCCTCTCTTCCTGTACCAATTCTTCAGTCGTCAGCCTCGAGTATGTGCCAAAGCCCGCCCTGATGGCGCGTGGGGCTCCTGAATTCGCCGTGGGCCAGTTCAAGGACAAGCGCGGTGAGAAGCCCCAGACGCTCGGGCATGTGCGCCTGCCCATCGGCCCCAAGGTGGATACCATCCAGACTCGCCTGCCTGTCAGCGATGTCGTCCGCAACGCCTTTGGCTACGCGCTGGACGCACGCGGGATGCTCGCCACCGAAGTGAAGGGCCGTTTCATCCTCACGGGAGAAATCCAGGATCTGCGCTCCCAGCTCCTCGTACATCCCTATGGCTACGCCCGCATCCGGGTGAATGTGGTCGAAGCCGCTTCTGGCCGCGTGCTGTTTACGCAGGTCTATGAAGGCGAGCGCCAGAGCAACGCTTACCGTCCCGGCAGCGGCTCGCCTGTGCCTTTGCTGCGGGATCTGACCTCCCGCGCCCTGCAGGAGGCCGTGGACCGCGCCCTGGATGACCCACGCATGCGCCAGCAAATCGGTGCCGGCATGGACAACCGCCCGCGCTACGCGCCGGGCATGCTGTAAGGCAAAGTACTCATGAGCTTTAGCTCAGGGTCTGGGATGGATGCTCCAGCCCCCTTAGGACATATATCGGCCCTATTTCAGCGCCTCCTCCAGCACGCGGCCATCCGCGTCAGGGAAGGGGATGCCGAGCAGCCGCGCCATCGTGGGTGTCACGTCGATGTTCTTGATCTCATCAAGCTCCACACCCTGCTTCACCCCGGCACCGCTGATGACAAAGCCGCCGTAGAGATTGGGGTCCGTCTGCAAATGACCGTGCGCACCTTTCGGTGGATCGTTCGGGATGATGACGTCGTTGTCAGCGAGGGAATCGGTGAAGGTGTAGCCGTCAGCGGCCAGCAGCACGAGATCCGGTTCCCGGCCATCCTTGGCAGCCGTGACGTGGTGCAGCTTCGCATCGAAATCCTTCGCCTCGACCACGCCCGCCACACCTTCCAGTTTGCCGAGGGTTGGCGTGATCTGTTTCAGAATGTTGTCACGATTGGCATCATCCAGCACATAGACGAAGCACGCGCCGCCTTCGGCCATGGCGAAGACCTGGGAATCGGGCGCGAGGCTCTTGCCCATCACCGCTTTGACGAAGCCATCCTTCCGCAGTGCGGCGTTGGCATTGATGGATTTCGTGAAGGTGACGAAGCCGTGGTCCGTGGTGATGATGAAGGTCGTCTTGTCGCGGATGCCCGCCTCCTCCGTGGCGCGCACGATGTCCGCCACGCGGTTGTCCGAATCATTCGCCGCCCAGTAGGCTTCCGGCACCTGGCGGCCGTTGGAGTGCTCGAAGGAATCCAGGCTCACCAGATGCAGCGCGAGGAAGTTTGGCTGGTGCTTTTTGATGATGTGCGTCGCGAGCAGCATGTACATGTAGTCGCGCTGCGCCTTGCCCGGATTGCCCAGCTTGCACCACTCGTTCTGTTTTTCGATGGGGATGCCCGCCGCGCGTGCCTCCTCCAGTAGGGAAGGGGTGCCGTATTTCTCAAACAGCTCCTGCTCAAACACATCCGGCACCGTCCAGTCCAGCGTCTTCGCTCCGCGTGACGCCGGCCAGATCACCCCGGCGGTGGTCAAACCGGCTGCCTTGGCCGCGTCGTAAATGGTGGGGGCTTTGACGATTTCCTCCTTGTTGAAAAGCGGATCAGGAATCAGCGGCACCTTCTTCCGCGTGGCACGGTCAAAGTACTCATTCGCCAGCACGCCATGCTTCGCCGGATGCACGCCCGTGACCAGCGTCGTGTGGTTCGTCCAGGTCACTGTGGGAAACGAGCACTCCATGCGCTTCGCCCGCACGCCTTTCGCCGCCAGCGCCTTCACCGCGGGCATGTGGCACTTGGGATCCTCAAAGTACTGATGCGCCCAGCCATCAATGCTGATGAGAATGACGTGCTCCGCAGGGGCTGCGTGAGCGAGCGTCGTGGCAGTGACGAGAAGGGCGAGGGTGCGAGAGAGCATAAAGAGGAAGTATGACCAACGGGTTATAGACGTCAATCCTGTCTGCCTGCGGGCTGTAGATGGCATATTCTGCCAGTTCATCCGTGATCCTGGCGGCAGGATCACAGGATCATGATCCTCAATTTGATCCTGATCCCAGGCCAGTGCCGGGGGGCGGCAAAATCTCGGCAACCAAGCGCACCTGAGAACTCCTGCGCGCACCCCATGGCAATGGATGGAACTGCTTTTCATACCCATTGGTGTCTTGTTTTCTCCGTAGGCTCAGGATCACAGGATCAGTACCTATATATAGGTACTGATCCTGTGATCCTGATGGGATCATGATCCTATTAGGATCATGGTTTGATCCTGATCCTGGAACGCCGCCAACATGGCGCTGGCGTGTCTGCCAACTTCGGGGCATGGCACTTGAGTGCCGGGGAGGCAAGGACACGCTGATCGACGGGCAGGAACCGGAGCGTAGCGCAGATAGCCAGCCACAGGCTGCCCGCAGGGCGAACGCAGTGAGGCAATGCCCATCGTACTCAGGGTGCTGCGACCACTTTCTTCCCAATGCAGAACAGCTTCTCCTGCGTGTCACGGCGACGCTGGCGCGCACGCTGGCGGCGTTGCCGTTGGGCTTGGAGCCGTTGCCCATCTCGTTGACGGCGAGCAGTTCAAAGGCGTCGCTGTTCGCCTTGGCGACATAGACCTCGCCCCAGAAGTTGATGCAGTACACTTTGTCATCCACCACGGTCGGGCTGCTTTCAAACTTGGTTTTGCCGCCGAGTTCGCCCGTCCACACAACCTTGCCGGTCTTTGGCTCCAGGCAGCTCAGGATCTTCTTGCCGCCGTCGAGGACGTAGAACTTGCCTTTGTAGAAGGCGGGCGTGGGCACGTCGCTGGTCACACCTTTGGGCTCTGTCTGCCACACGGGCTTGGTCTCGCCTTTGGAGTCCAGCGGCATGGCAAAGATGGGGGAATTCTTCGGCGCGCAGACGATGGCCATGCCGTCGCCTGTGACAGGGGAGGGGACGAGGCGGAAGAACTTGTTGTAGCCTTCGCCCGGTGGGTTCCAGGTGGCGATACGGGAGAATTCCTTGCCGGTGGCGGCGTCGTGGATGGTCAGGGTGTCACCGCCGGAGATGAGCATGAGGCGCTTGCCCTTGGAGGTCGCGAAGATAGGGCTGCTGAAGGCCTCCAGAGATTCGGTGTTGGCCAGGCTGGGGCGGATGTGCTTCCAGAGGTCCTTCCCGGTGGCGGGATCGATGGCGAGGATGTAGCTGCGCATGTCCTTGCCAGCGGTGCCTTTTTCAAATTTGTCCTGAAACTTGAAGGCCTCGTTGCGCTGCAGCACCTGGATGTAGAGCTTGCCACCGTCGAGCGCGGGGCTGCTGCCATAGGTCCACTGCGTGGCGAAGGCGCCGTGCGTTTCCTTGAAGTCGCGCTTCCAGACGATCTTGCCGTCGAAATCGCACGCGGCGGCGATGGCGTTGGCGAAGAGGAAGTAAACGCGGTCCCCGTCTGTCACGGCAGAGGGGCTGGCGAGGTTGCTTTTGTCATCCCACTGAATCTCCGAGCCTTCGCTGATGGTCGTGCGCCATTTTTCCCGACCGGTCTGCGTGTCGTAGCACAGGCCGACGAGCTTCTTTTCCGCATCAATCGGAGCGGTGATGAAAAGATTGTCGCCCCAGATGACAGGCACGGAGGCGGAAAGCCCCGGCATCTCAGCCGCCCACTTCACGCCTTCGGTGGTGCTGAATTTCGCTGGCAGGCCGGTTTCTCCCGAGGAGCCGTCCTGATTGGGGCCACGCCAGCTCGGCCAGTTTTCGGCGAGAGCAGCAGAAGAGAGCAACAAAGAGGCGAGCAGGAGGGCGGCGGGTGAGTTCATGGCGAAAGGGAGAGAAGCGAATACGCACTGGCATGTCGAGATGTTTTCGCGAATTGATCAATCGCTTTGAATCTGACCCACTGGCAAACGACCGCGCTCGCCCTCCTCGGCTTTGCCGTCGGGCTGGTGCTGCACCTGCGCTGGCATCCGCTGCGCAGGCATTTGTCAGACGCCTGGGACTGCCTGCGGCTGCGTCCGGCTTTGATACTCCTGACCGCCGGGGCCCTGCTGCTGGCCGGGGTTTTTGGCGAGACAGCGCAGGTGCCCTATTCGTTGTCCCAACTCACCGACTGGCGGGAAATCATCCTACCGCTGGCGCGTGATGCGCTGGCACATCTGGCCGCGCTGCCGCATGCGCTGATGCCGCCGTGGCCGCTGGCCTGCGGGGTGCCGCTGGTGCTCGTGTTTCTGACAATCCGCATCTGGCGCTGGCCCTACCGCTATGGCGAGCGCAGGCCCGGCCCGGAGCAGAAGTTTGGCCTGCTGATCGTAACGCTAACGTCGTTTGTTTGGCTGGGACTGGAGGGCTCCAGTGTGCCACGTATGCTGCCTGAATCCGTGGAAATCGTGAAACTTTTGCTGCGTTACATTTTCACCGCTATGGCCGCAGCAGGCGTGCAGGTGTGGCTGGTGCGCTTGGTGATGGCGTGGGAAAAACCGCAGACTACGGATGCCGGTGGCGATGCCGCCGCTGCGCTGGAGCACACCTTGGCGCGCTGGCAGGGCGTGGCCTGTCTCGCGGGGTTTGATCTGCTCTGGATGAGCTGGCACTGGTGGCAGCTCAACACCCCGCAAAGCGTGGGCGCATGGTGGTGGGTGGAGCTGCTCCTGCTCTTTGCCGCGCTGCCCGTCGCGGTGGCGGCGGTGCCGGGCACCTTCTGGCAGCAGGGGGCTGCCGCCCTGCGCATTCTGTGGCGTACCGCCGTGCCTTTGCTCCTGCTGGCCATCACCGCCCTCGCCCTTTTCATTCTCGCGCTCTACACGGTGGAAATGGGACGCACAGCCTGTGCCGATTCGCCCTTTTGGCGCATCCTCGTGCAGCCGTTGGGTGCATTGGTGCTTGCCATGCTCGATTGCTGGCTATTGCTAGCAGCCCTACTTCTCATGCTGCGCCTTGGCTTTTCACGTCCCCCTTCCGCATGACCAGCGGCACGCTTTCTCCAGAACAAATCGTGCGGCGGGCGAAGTCGAACCTCGCTTTCGCGCTCGCCTGCCTGCCCAAGGAACGCCGCCGCGACATGATCGCGTTTTACGCCTTCTGCCGCGTCGTGGATGACATCGCCGACGACCCGAATGTCAATGAAGCGGACAAGGAGAAGGAGCTCAACCACTGGAAGCACTGCGTGGAGGCAGGCATGCCGCCGGGACATCCCGTGCTGGATGAGATGCTCCTGCTGCCGGAGAAGTACGGCTTCCCCCGCGCCTGGCTGTGCGAAATCATCGACGGCGTCGCCAGTGACATCACCAAGACGCGCTACGAGACCTTTGAGGAACTGCTCGGCTACTGCTACAAAGTCGCCAGCGTGGTCGGCCTCGTCAGCATTGAAATCTTCGGCTATAAGAACCCTGCCACCAAGGAATACGCCATCAATCTGGGCTACGCGCTGCAGTTCACCAACATCATCCGCGATGTCGGTCAAGACGCGCGGGACACCGGCCGTATCTACCTCCCCCAGGCCGAGCTGCGGAAGTTCGGCGTGCTGGAAAGTGAGATCCTCGACGCCCGCCCGAGCGAGCGCTTCATCAAGATGATGGACTTCCAGTATGCCCGTGCCCGCAGCTACTACGACGCCGCGCAAAAGGTGCTGCCGCCGGAAGACCGCAAAAACATGGTCGCCTCCGAGATCATGGCTGCGATCTACTCGCGCATCCTCGAAAAGCTCAAACGCGAGCGCTACCCCGTCTTCACCAAGCGCGCCCGCCTTAGCAAGCTGCACAAGGTCTGGATCCTCGGCAGCCATTTGATCAAGGCGCGGTTCTGCCGCTGAGGCGTAAGCATGCAATAGGGAGCAAAAGAGCGCGACAGCGTTTTGGAGTGCTCCAGCCCTCTGGAGCTTTCCGCAGGCCGTGAGACATTCGAAAGCGCCGGAGGGCCGGCGCACTCCAGGACGCTGCCGCGAGCCTTCACCCGCAGGGTGAAGGCGACCCGCTGCGGGCTCGGAGGCCCGCGCGCCTTGGGCGCTGTGGCCTGCGGAGCAAAGTTGCCCCGTTGCAGCGCAACGGGCCAACTTTCGTTCTCAATACTTTTCTGATAGAAACCCCGCCTTTTGTGCGGCTTCTGCGTTCCCCATTTTCTCATGCGTTCTTTTGCTCTCCTGCTCCTCCTCGCCGTCGCCTCCGTCAGCCACGCCGAAACCAAGCCGCTCAAAGCTCTCCTCATTGCCGGTGGCTGCTGCCATGATTATGCCAAGCAGCACATCATTCTGAGCCAAGGCATCCAGTCGCGGGCGAATGTGCAGGTGGATGTGGTGTGGACGGATGACAAGTCCGTCAACCCGCCGCTGCCGCTGTATGACAATCCCGACTGGGCCAAGGGCTACGACATCATCATCCATGACGAATGCGCCGCCGGCGTGAAGGACATGGCCGTGGTGAAGCGCATCCTCGATGCGCATGAAACCATCCCCGCCGTGCACCTGCACTGCGCCATGCACAGCTTCCGCACCGGCACGGACGCGTGGTTCAAGCACCTCGGCATCCAGTCCGCCTCCCATGGCCCGCAGGAGCCGATCGCGATCACCTTTGTGGACAAAGAGCACCCGATCACCAAGCCGCTGGCGGACTGGACCACGATCAAAGAGGAGCTTTACAACAACGTGAACATCTTCGACGGCCATCCGCTTGCGATGGGCAGGCAGGTCGTCAAAGGCAAGGACGTGGACTACGTCGTGGCCTGGACGAATGAGAAGGTTGGCGCGCGCAGCTTCAGCACCACCATCGGCCACAACAACGACACCGTCGCCGATGCGCGCTATCTCGATCTCGTCACACGCGGCCTGCTGTGGGCGATGAACAAACTCACGCCAGAGTATCTGACGCCGTTCAAAGGCGAGAACAAGATCACCTTCGTCGCCGCCAAGCCCGTCGAAGCTCCGAAGCCGCCACCCACGCCGAAAGATGCCACGGGCATCAAGGCGACCGCCAGCAGCGAGGAGACCGGCAAGAACAACTTCGCCTGGCGCGCGGTGGATGGCGATGAGACCACCCGCTGGTGCGCCGCAAGCGGCACCTACCCGCAGTGGCTCCAGCTTGAACTCGAAAAACCGCAGGCGCTGACCGGCATCCAGACCACCTGGGAAAATGGCGGCGTGTATCAGTTCAAAGTCGAAGGCAGCACCGATGGCAAAGCGTGGAGCACACTCGTCGATGGCAGCGCCAACACGAAGGGTGCGCCTTACTCCAACGACTTCGCCAAGGTGGAGGGCATCCGCTTTGTGAAAATTCATGTGCTTGGCAAAGTGGGCGGCGGTTGGGCGAGCATCCGTGAGGTGCGGCTCCAAGGCCCCAACATCAAAGGCGTGGCCCCCAAGCTCAGCGCGGCGCAGCAAAAGGAATACGACAAGGCCAGCGACCCGCTCAAAGACGCCGGCAATGTGGCTCCGAAGATCGTCAAGCTCACGCCCGAGCAGGAGGCCGCCATCTTGAAGGATGTGAAGGTGCCGGATGGCTTTGAGGTCTCGCTCTTTGCCCCGCCGCAGTCGGCCAACTACCCCGTCTTCATCGCCGCCGCGCCCGATGGCACGCTCTACGTCAGCAGCGATGGCAACGGCTCGCTGGGCCGCAATCCCCACCGTGGCCGCATCCTGCGCCTGAAGGATCATGATGGCGATGGCCGCGCCGATGAGGTGAAGGAATTCGTCAAAGACGTGGACGCTCCGCGTGGTCTCGTGTGGGACAAAGACCGCCTCTACCTCGTGCATCCGCCGCACCTCAGCGCCTACATCGACAAGGACGGCGACGGCGTGGCCGATGAGGAGAAGGTGCTCGTCAAAAACATCGCCTTTGGTTACAAAGACCGCCCTGCCGACCACACCACCAACGGCCTCAGCCTCGGCATCGACGGCTGGCTCTACATCGCCGGTGGCGACTTCGGTTTCATGGATGCTGAAGGCACGGACGGGCGGCACCTGCAGCATCGCGGCGGCGGCGTCATCCGCGTGCGCCCTGACGGCAGCGGTTTAGAAATCTACAGCACCGGCACGCGCAACATCCTGGAAGTCGCCATCAGCCCGCTGATGGACATCTTCGCCCGTGACAACACCAACGACGGCGGCGGCTGGAACGTGCGCTTCCACCACTTCACCGGCCTCGACAACCACGGCTACCCGCGCCTCTTCAAAAACTTCAACGACGAGTGCATCCAGCCCCTGGCCGACTACGGCGGCGGCAGCGGCTGCGGTGCCGTGTACATCGACGAACCCGGCTTCGGCAAATGGAACAACGCCCCCTTCACCTGCGACTGGGGCACCAGCGCCCTCTGGCATCATCAGGTGAAACCCAAAGGCGCCACC
>NCCR01000086.1 GCA_002279765.1 Verrucomicrobia bacterium 12-59-8
CTGGGCGAGCGTGTGACCGTGGGGCACCGCGCGGTGGTGCATGCCTGCACGGTGGGGGATGAAGTGCTCGTGGGCATGGGGGCGATCATTTTAGACGGTGCTCAGATCGGTGCGCGCAGCATTATTGCCGCCGGAGCATTGGTGACCAAAAACACGATCATTCCGGAGGGCTCGCTGGTCATCGGCTCACCGGCACGGGTGGTGCGGTCCTTATCTCTGGGGGAGCAGCGGGGCAATGCGAAGCTCGCCTTGAAATATGTCGAGGTTTCACGGCGGTATCTGGCCATGGGACTTGGCGGCGGGGTGGTGCAAATCGCCGCCGCTCCGGTTTAGGCAGCCAGGCTAGGCGTAGAAAAACCCACCGTGTGTGTTGCCATCGGGCTGCGTGCGGCTTTTAATTGGCCTTAATGAACAAGGATGTCATCGAAGTGCAGGTGCGTGCGGTGCTGCCGCTGGAGGGCAGCTTTGCCGTTTTCCTGGGCAATGAAACCAAGGTCTTCGTGATCTACATTGACGAGTCCGTCGGCACGGCGATCTCCATGTTTATGCGGGGTGTCTCCAAGGAGCGGCCGCTGACGCACGACTTGGTCGGGCATCTGCTACTGGCCTTTGGCGCCAAGGTGGAGCGCGTGGTCATCAACAACATCAACGGCAGCGTGTTCCATGCGCGCCTCATTATCTCTGCGGAGAATGAACTGCAAACGACGCGCAAGGTGATCGAGCTTGATGCGCGCCCGAGCGACAGCATTGCCATGGCGGTGCAGCAAAGCGCGCCGATTTTTGTGGCCAAGTCCGTGTGGGATACGGTGGAAGATGTGAGCGACACCCTGGCCCAGATCGAAAAGAAGGGCCTGGAAGTGCAGCAGGCCGCTGAAGCCGCTGCGGAGGAGGATGACGAAGATGACGACGATATCGAGGAGTTCAGCGATGAAGACATCAACACCATTGCCGGCCTCGAACCGGGCAAGGGCGATGATGAATATGACGACGGCTTCGGCGGCGATGACGACGACGAGGAAGGTGAGGAGTGGAAGAAAGCGGACGGCTGAGGGGCGATCAGCGCCTTGTCAAAGCGGCGCGCAGTTGCAAGGCTTCGCCATAGCCGGGTGAGATGCTCAGGGAGCGATCCAGTGCGGCGATGGCTTCTGGTATGCGGTTTTGCCGTGCGAGAAGGGTGGCGCGGGCATACGGAATGCCGGGATCGCGGGGATTGGCGAGTTCGCCGCGTTGCAGGGCGTCGAGTGCGCCAGGGATGTCGCCCTGGCCGTTTTTGGCGAGTCCCAGATTGTACCAGGCGCGCGACAAGCCGGGATCGAGCCGGGTTGCTTCCTGCAGAGCTTGAATCACGGCGGGCATGTCGCCCGTCTCGCTAAGGGCTAGGCCGAGTTCGTAATGATACTCGGCGTGATTGGGCGCGAGCTTGATGGCATCGCGCAGCTTGGCAATGGCGAGCGTTGTCTGGCCGGTCGTGCTGTACATCATGGCCAGGTCGTGATGGAAAGGCGGTGAGTTTGGGTCCCAGCGAATGGCGGTTTCCATATGCCGGGTGGCTGAGTCCAGATTGCGCCGGGCAAACTCGAACTGGGCCAGCTGCATCTGACCGCTGGGCTGGTCGGCGTTCAAGTCGAGCATGTGTTGCAGGTCCTGACCGGCGGCGGAATCGAGATTCAGGCTTTCGCGCAAGGCCCAGGCGGCGGAGACACGCACCCCGCGCACCGGGTCATTGAGCAAGGGCTCGATGGCAGACCGAATCGTGCCGCTTTGCAACATGGGTTCGAGGGTGCGGATGGCGCTTTCACGCACGAGTGGATGGGCATGCTGCAACTGGGCTGTGACGGCGGTTTGCACGGCAGGCTGGTCAATCCAGCGGTCAAGAAGCAGTGTGGCGCTGGCTTTCCAGTGGGGGATTTCATCGCTGCTGAGCAGATCCACGAGTCCGCTGCGGGCGGTCTCATCCCCCTGGCGCGCCTGGGCGATCAGTGTGGCGCGTGTGCGCGTTTTGCGGTCCATCTTTGGCCCCCACCACTTTTGCGTAGCTTCGAGCGCCCAGTCGGTGGTTTTGTCGGTGTGGCATTTATTGCAGGCGTTCGGCACGTTGAACTGCTTGGTCAGCAGCGGATCGGGAATGGTGAAGCCGTGGTCGTGGCGCGGGTGTCGCTGCATGTAAACGGTCTGGGGCATGTGGCAGTTCACGCATTGATTTCCGGTGCTGGAACTCTGATGAAAGCTGTGCGCCTCCGGCATGATGGGCGGTGCATTGGGGAAGCCTCCGGGCGTGTGGCAGCGCATGCAGAGCTGGTTGCCGGGCAGAATGGTCTTCATGCTGTGCATGTCATGGCAGTCCATACAGCGCACGCCGGCATTGTGCATGCGGCTACTGAAAAAGCTGCTGAACTCGTAGTCCTCGTCGCGAATCTGGCCGTCGGGGTAGAAGGTGTCGGTCTGATCGGTGATGGTGAGGTGGTAATGATCCCAGAAGGAATCGCCGGGCACAAAGTCGCCGGTGACTTCACCGCGCCGGGAGTGGCAGCCGGCGCAGTTTTCGATGTGCTGGTCGCGGGTCCATTTCGTGAGAGTGGGGTCGCCTTTGGCACCGGGATGGGCATGCTGCCAGGTGTTGTGCGGTTTCATGGGGCCATGGCAGGATTCGCAGCTCACGGACATCTCGGCCATGGTGGTGCGGTAGCCATCGGTCTTGGCGTCATAGTTTTTACGCAGGCGAGTGTTGTGGCAGGTGGCGCACATCTGGTTCCACACCATGCCACGCCCGGTCCAGTGGCCCCACTCGCCGGGCTTGCGGTCTTCATTGCCATAAACATTGAACCACTCGTTTTTGTTCGGATCCAGGCAGGCTTCCATGGCCTGCAGCCGACCATTGCCGCCATCGGCGAGGAACTGGCGCAGCGGGTCGTGGCCGATGACGCGTTCGACACGATAGGGGGTGATCTTGTCGCCAAAACCGAGGGCGATCAGTTCGTAGCTGCTGCCGGCTTTTCGCACCTCGGTGGTCTGCGTGCCGTGCTGGAAGCTGCGGGTGGGGACAAATCCAGCGTCGTCGAGCTTGGGATCCGGATTGCGTTCAGCGAGGCCGTGATGGGAGTCCTGCCATTTGATGAACTGATCGGCGTGGCATTCGCGGCAGCTCTGGGAGCCAGCGTAATGGGCGAAGACCGTTGTTTCATCCGGCATGGCGTAAGGTTCTGCCTTGGCGAGGGAGAACACTGCGGGGGCGGGCAAAGGCGTGTATGATTTCTGCGGCCACAAGGCCCAGGCGACCAGAATCGCCACGCCTGCGGCAATGCCACCGATAAAAATGCCACCGATAAACAACCCGGCCTTCCACGAAGATTCGGGTGGGGGTGGGGCAGGTGGGGTCTTTTTCTTCATGCGCACGCCAGACTAGGCGGACGCGACAACGGCGCAAGACGCGAGGAGCAGACCGCTTACAACGGGCTGATGCGGTTTTTCCTTTTCAGAGTGGTAGAAATCAGTGTTAACAAGGAGGTTATAGAGTTTTTTTCTGAATAAATACAGTTGACGATTTTAGGTGCTATTTGAATTTGATCCATGAATTTGACCGAATCTGCCGCAGCACCGAAAGTGGCCATGTACTGGGACTTTGAGAACATTCATGCTTCGCTTTATGAGCAAGAGGTCGGCCCTTACAAGGAGGCGGCTCGGTTCAAGCCGCAGCAGGAGTTGCTGGATGTTGCGGCGGTTATGGATTTTGCCCGCTCGGTAGGTCGTGTGTGTATCAACCGGGCGTATTGTAACTGGTCGTTCTTTTTTCGTTATTCAGACGCGCTTTCCGGGGTGGGCATGGAGTTGGTGCAATTGTTTCCACGAGGTCCGCATGGCAAGAACGGGGCGGACATTCAAATGTGCGTGGACATGATCGAAGACCTGCTGCGCTTGGATGTGGATGTCTGTATCATTGTGAGTGGTGACAGTGATTTCATCGGTGCTGCTCAGAAGGCTCGGCAATATGGGAAACGAGTGATTGGCATTGGCGTGCGGGATTTTTCCAACCGCTTTTTTCAGCGCGTCTGCGATGAGTTTAAATTTTACGACACGCTGGTGCAGGCCGAGGTGGCGACTCCTGTGACGGTGGAGGACTCTGGCAAAATGAGCATGGAATCCGCCAAGAGGCTGCTGGTGGCCACTGTGAGCCGTCTGGTGACACTGTATGGCGAGCCAGCAGTGCTGAAAGCGCGGGTGAAGCCGATGATGCTTCGACTCGAGTCAGCATTTGATGAACGGGATGTGATTGCAGGCGAGGATGGGATGGGATTCGCCAATTTTTCCACCTTTCTATCCGCCTGCTCTGATGTGATCGAAGAGCTTCCAGGGGAAGGGGATCATACGATCAGGTTGCGCAGCGGTGTGGTCGAGGCTGCGGCTGGTGCGCAGATGTCCGAGGAAACGCGGGAAAAGTGCCGACGGCTGCTGGTGGCAGCTATGACCTTCATGCTGCGCAACCGTGACACGGTGCTGATGGCGGCGGTCAAGTTGATGATGATGAAGCTGGAGCCTGGATTTGATGAGAAAAAGGTAGGTGCCAAAAATCTGCTGTCATTCCTGCAATGGTTTCCAGACATCGTCGCCATTCATGGCGAAGGGCCGAAACGCACTTTGGAACTGCTGGTTGAGAAAAATGAGGGTGGGTACGAGCCGCCTCCGCTACCGCAGTCGGCGCTTCCTCCTTTGGAGGTGATTCAGGCAACCATGCCTTTTCACTTTGAATCACTGCGCGAGAAGCCTGCGGATGGATGGCCTGATTATTACGAAAGGCTGAAGGCCAGTCTCGATGCCGCAGGATTCGTCATTGAACGACCGGGACTGCAGGGGATCAAGAAGCTCATGACGGATATCAAAGCTTTCAATATGCTGCCGAATCAGGGGGGCGTCACGCTGGTGGACAGCTTTGCCAATATCGAAGGTTTATGGGCATGTGTCTTGGATCAACTGTCACGTGTGCCGCAAGGTGTTCTTTCTGTCAGTGAAGGCGTGTCAAAAAATGAAGTTACCGAGAAAACTGCAGGCTGAGAGATTGAGTGCCTGCTCAGAAATCGAGGTAGATCTCCGCGCGGCGGTTGTGGCTGCGGCCTTCGGGATCGTCAGTGCCGTCGGATTTTTTGTTGGGGCTGAGTGGCTGGGCTTTGCCGAGGCCGGTGGTCTCCACCTGATCGGCAGGAACGCCGAGGACGGCAAGCTGCTGCTTCACGGCCTCCGCACGACCGCGTGAAAGGCGGATGTTGTAGTCATCCTCGCCTTTTTCATCGGTGTGACCGGCGATGCGCAGCTTCTTGGAAGGGTCCGCCTTCATGAGTGCGGAGATGACTTCGAGCTGCTTCAGCGCACGGGGATGCAGCTCAGCGCGGTCATATTCAAAGTAGAGGGCGAGCGATTCACCGCCCTTGGGGTTCTTCACGATGGGGGTGTAGGGCACGCCGAGCTTCGAGGCGCTTTTGGCAAAGGAACCGAGGATGTCGGAGAGATTGAGCCCCACGATTTTCCACGGCTGGGCGATGTCTGCGCGCTTGAGTTCCACGCCGAATTCGGTGTTTTGCTGGAGCGACTCCGACTGCACCTGGGCAATGACCCAGGAGACTTCAGGATTGGCGATGGTAACGATGAGCGGCTTGGCCGAATTCAAGGAATACTGGCCTTCTTCAAATACGATGCAGAGGCCGAGGAGTCGCTCGACCGGCACTTTTTTGTCATCGACAAAAGCACGTGCGGCGGTGAAGTCGTGCTTCAGGAGGTGGCGGACAAAATCACTGGCAAAGGCTAACGCGTCGGTGCCGTCTTCAACTGTGAAAAGCGGCTTCATGGCGGCGGCGGTGGTAGGGGCCGGTGCTGGAGCGACAGGTGTGCCTGCGGTGGGAACCGCAGGCGGCGCGGCGGACATGGCCGCGATGGCACTGCTCATGGCCTTGGGCAGGGTGGCTTTGGCGACTTTCCAGCCCATGTGCTCGTCACGCTCCAGATCCAGCTGCATGCGCACGGTTTCCTGCGAACCGGGCATGACAAAGGGGAGGGTGATGCGGGTGCGGTTTTCGACAAGGCCAAGGAGTTCCACCTGATCTTCCGTGGCAGGTTTATAGCCCATGGCGGCGAGTTTTTCAAAGAGCTTGGCGGCACTGTCAGACTGATTTGCATCTGAGGCGGCTGCGAGCTTGCCTGCCATGGCAAAATCACCCGTGGTGAGGCTGCGAACCAATTGCCTGCCCAGATCCAGAGGGCGGGCAAAGGCAAAGGCCGGCGGTGCGGGCTTCGGCGGAGCCGGTGGCGTGACCATGGGCGGCGGCGTGGCGGGAACTGCCGGTGCGGCAGGCTTGGCGGCGTCAGCCCCTGCTTTGGCGGGAGCGGCATCTCCAGCTGCAGCGTCCTTTTGGGCCTGCATTTTCTTTTGGGTGAACAGAAAGAAGATGGCGGTGCTCAGCGCAAGCGCGGCAACGACGATGATGACTGGCACGAGACTGCCGCCGAAAACGGAGCGGGGAGGGGTGGAGCGGGGCGGGATTTGCATAGCCGGGGGTAAGCTGTCCTAGAATAGCAGCAAAGATGCCACCACGGGGGGCGATGAATCAAGGTCTATTATGCGCCGGGCGTGCTCAGCGTTTTTCGTCGGTGGCGGTCGTGGTCTGGCCGGCACGCATCTTGGCTTTCAGGCGTGACCAGAAGTCATCATCCTGTTTTGGCTCGTCCTTGCCCGTGCCGGAGCCGTTTTTGAAGGAGGGTACATCCACACTGGCGGTGCGCGCGCCATCGCTGCTGGTGTCCGCCAGGGCCCGGCCATAGGGTGCGAAATTGTTTACGGGCACGTCGTACTTCTGCATGCTCGAGGGCAGGACGCGGCGCGCGTTGATGAAAGCGGTCGGGCTGTAGTAATTGGAGGAATCCCGCGCGAACTGGGAGCGGTTCATGCCGATGTGCAGATTCTTGCGCACTTCCAGATGCAAATGCACGGCGTACATGCCGTTGTTGCCACCCATCGTTCCGACGATCTGGCCTTTCTCGACGAGGTCGTGCAGCTTCACTTTGCGCTCATGGAGGTGACCGTACAGGGAGTCCACCATGGCGATTTTGCCATCGGCCTCGCGGAAAATATGACGGACCAAGATGCAGTTGCCCCAGCCGACACCGATGTTTTGGGAGAAAATCACGACACCACGACCGATGGAATAGATCGGTGCCCCGAGGTCGGTGTCACCGCCGCCGCGGCCGTTCCAGTCCTCACCCAGATGGCCGTTGGGCCAGTAGCCGCGTGCTTTGTAGAAGCCGTCGGCGTCCGGCTTGCCCACAGGAAAATCAAAGCCATCGGCTAATCGCACGCGCAGCCTTGAGCCGGACTGTGCGGCTGCATTCAGGGTCATCACCAAGGCGATGCAGGCACACATCACCACCTGCCACCAAGAAAAATGGCGGTTGAACAATGGTACGGATGAATGGGAGGCACTGGCTGGCATGCCGAAGGGAGGTGATCGTAGTCGAAAACGTTGCAAAGGCCAGCCTGAAAACCATTGCTGTGGAAGAGATTGGCGGCTTGCTGCGAATTATCAGGTTCAATGCATTGAGTGAAGTGCGGGGGCTTGCAAACTGCGCCGCCCGCCTGATTGTTCTCTATCCTTTACCAAAACCCCTCCCTATTCCCGTCATGCCCGATTGGCTCGCGATCATTCTCCTCGGCATCATCGAAGGTGTCACCGAATTCCTGCCCATCTCATCCACAGGGCACCTGCTGATCCCGCAAAATCTGCATTGGCTGCCGCAGAAAAGCGATCTGTTCAATGTAGTGATTCAGAGCGGTGCCGTCCTCGCGGTGCTGGCGGTGTTCTCCCAGCGGCTGAAACATCTGGCATCCACCCTAGGAGAGGCGACCACGAGGGATTATCTGGCAAAGCTGTTTGTGGCGTTCTGCATCACGGCAGTGGGTGGTTTGCTGCTTAAAAAGTTCGGCGTCAAGCTGCCGGAGACGATCCCGCCGGTGGCTTGGGCCACCTTGATCGGCGGATTGATCATTCTTGTGCTGGAGTTTTTGCACAAAGGTAAAACGGGTACGGCGCACATCACCTGGGCGGTGGTGGTCGCCGTGGCGCTGGCGCAATTGCTGGCGGCGGTGTTTCCCGGCACCTCGCGCTCGGGGGCCAGCATCCTGATGGCGCTGGCCTTTGGCGTGTCACGGCCTGCCGCCACGGAGTTTTCGTTCCTGCTGGGCATCCCCACACTGATGGCAGCCGGGGCGTTCAAAATTCTCTCCGCGATCAAGGACGGTGAGGCGGGGCAGGAAGACTGGGGCATGGTCGTACTCGGCACCGTGGTTTCCGCCGTCTTCGCCTTCATCGTGGTGAAGTGGCTCATTCGTTTTGTACAGGGGCACACGTTCAATGGTTTTGCGTGGTATCGCATCGCGCTTGGTAGTGCGCTTTTGGTATGGGTTTGGAATGGAGGAGGGAACTGAGCATGTTCGAGATCGCCCGTGGCTGGTTTCGCCGTTCGGTATTCAAAACCATCCGCTTTCTCAAACATCCGCGCAAACTGCGGCAAAGCCCCGCCCGGCGCTGGTTTGCGCGGCACTTCCTCGACAAGCGGGTATGGAAGCCCACGCAGCACACGCTCTCCGGCGGCATGGCCGTGGGGATGTTCATCACCCTGCAACTGCTACCCATCCAGACTCCGGCAGCCATGATTTTGGCCGCCATTTTCAGGGTGAATATCCCTATCGCCATCGCCCTGTGCTGGGTGAGCAATCCGGTCACGGTGCCCTTCATGGCCTGGCTGGAGTACGCCATCGGAAAATGGGTGCTGGCCCTCTAAACCGCAGTGCCCACCTCGCCCTTTCCGAAGCATCTGCCTGAGTCCATGGTCGAAGCCTGGATCGTGCTCAGGGAGCATGCACCGGTCATGCTGGTGGGTGGCATCCTTCTCGGTGCGGTGGTGGCGCTGCTCAGTTACATCACCACTTGGAGCTGCTGGGAAATCGGTTTGCGGATGGAGATGGCAAAGAAATTGCGCGGGGTGAAGGCGGCCGCTGTTTGACGCCCGGCAGAGCGAACGAGTCTTTTTTGCGTGTCAGCAGACACGAAAAACCTTGTTCCCGCGCAGGCTTTGCGTTCTCATCTGGCCATTCACACTCACCATGACAGAAGCTGAACGCAGGATCATCGCCGCCCAGGGTTACGTGGAGCTGGGTCTCTTTGACGAGGCCCGTGTGGAGTTGTCCCCGCTGCCGGCGGAAATGCACAACCGGGTGGATGTCATCGAAATCACGCTGCTCTGTCTCATGGGGGCGCACCGCTGGGCCGAGGCACTGACACTGGCCACCAGGCTCTGCTCCCAGGAACCGGTGGAGCCCGGCGGCTTTATTCATGCAGCATTCTGCCTGCACGAACTCGGGCGCACCGCCGAGGCGGTGGACGTGCTCTCACGCGGGCCCGCCACCCTGCGCGCCAAGCCGGTCTATTACTACAACATGGGCTGCTATCACGCCTGCCTCGGTCATCTGGACAAATCTCTCACCTACCTCAAGCGGGCGTTCGAGATGGATGGTGAACTGCGCCAGCATGCTAGAAAAGACCGTGACCTGGACTGTCTGCGGGCTCAACTGGAGTCCCACCACGCATGAGTTCTCCCGCCAGCCCTGCCAACCTCCAGGCCGTACGTGCATGGTTCGAGGAAAGTTTCCGCACTCGCTGGGAGATGGGGGCTTCGGTTTCCATCTGGCAGCACGGGCAGGAGGTGCTGAATCTCGCGCATGGTCATCGTGACCGGGCGCGTACCCGCGAGTGGGATCACGATACGCTCGTGCCCGTCTGGTCCGCTACGAAAGGTCCTGCTGCCGTGTGCTGCCTGCTCGCGCTCGAAGAGGCGGGCGTACCGCTTGAATGTCCCGTGGCGGAAGTGTGGCCCGAGTTTGTCGGTGGGGGAAAATCCAACGTCGCCTTCATCCATCTGCTCTCGCATACCGCCGGCTTGTGCGCGCTGGACGAACGTGCGCCGATCTACAACTATGATGCGGTGATTGAGGCGCTCGAACACCAGCGGCCCTTGTGGGAGCCCGGCACGCGCCAGGGCTACCACGCACGTACCTTTGGTTTCCTGATGGATGAAATCGTGCGGCGTCTCACGGAGGCGGAATCGCTCGGTGAGTATTACCGTGAAGTTTTTGGCAGTCCGATGGCGCTCGATTTCTGGATCGGGCTTCCCAGCGCGCAATGGGACCGCGTCTCGCCGGTCTATCCGGGGAAGATCAGCATTTCCAACAGCGACCAGGCCTTCATCAAAGCCTTCAACACCGCCGGCACGCTCACTCAGCGCACGTTCACCTCGCCCTTCGGGCTGAACGCTGTCAGCGATTTCAATCAAAGCGAAATGTGGTCACGCGGCTACGCCAGCATGGGCGGCGTGGGCAGTGCGCAGGGGTTGGCCAAATTTTACTCCATGCTGGCGCAAGGTGGCCGCTGGAACGGTGTGCAGCTGATTCCCGAAGCCGTGGTGCGCCGGTTTGAGCAGACGCTCACGCAGGAGAACGACGCCGTGCTGCTCACCCCCATCGCTTTCTCCACCGGGATGATGCAGGACGCCTTGAATGAGGATCCGGAGTCTGATGGCGGCAAGCTGCGTCAGCTTTACGGTCCCAGCCGTCTCGCCTACGGCCACCCCGGTGCCGGCGGCAGCTTGGCTTTTGCCGATCCTGAGAACGGCATCAGCTTTGCCTACACGATGAACCAGATGGAAATCGGTGCGCTGCCTGGGGAACGTGCCCTGGGGCTGGTGCGGGCGCTCTACGGCGGCTGATCATTCGGAGACCTCGTGTTTTCCTTCCTGGACCGCGATGGCCTTCATGCCGCTGCCGGTGATCTTGTTTGCCTTCACGATCTGGGCTTCTCCAGATAGAATGATGCCGTTCCTGCCTGAACCGCTGATCTCATTTTGCGCGATGGTGTTGCCTTTGGTGCCGGTGGCGATCTGCACGGCGTTTCCCAGTGTGTGGACAAAGACGTTCTGCACGATCAGATTTCCCTCGTTCAACCCTCGCTGTTTGCACCAGCGCCAGAGATTGATGCCTGTACCGCATTCGAGGAAATCATTGCCCGCCACGAGGCAGTCGTTTGCATCGTTCAACTCCACGCCGATGTGGCAGCGGGCGATGTGGTTGTGCGTGGCGATAGACTTCGTGGTGAAGTGGTCAAAGTCGATCGCCTCATCGGCGGTGTCACGAATCGTGCAGTCGTCGATCTCGGCTCCTTCCACCGAGTACAAGGCGATGCCGCGTCCGTGGCAGTTCTGGATGAAGCAGCGCGAGATGACAAGCTTCTTTACAGGCGGTCCTGTCGGTCCTTTTTCGTAGCTGTAGGTTCCTGAGGCAAACACGGCGCAGAGCTGCGCATGGCCGCGAATGGGTGGATCATTTTCCACGCGGCCGCCATCCAGGGTGAGCTTTTCAATTAGCACCTCTTCGCTGGCTCCGCGAATCTCAATGAGGTTCGGTGCGTCCTCGTGGCGGATCAGGGTGCCGTCAGGAACGGGGAATTTTAGCGCGGCTTCGAGTTGAATCGCCTCATTATTGACCGCTTTCACGGTGGCGAGATGGTAGGGCTTGGGCTTCTTGGTGAAGCTGTCCAGTTCGCCATCAGCTTCGATCTTCAAGCGCATGCCCGGCTTGAAGCCACGATGGGTTTTCACCGGGATGGTTGTTGCGCCCGCAGCGGTGGTTCCCGCTGGCAGAGCATAGGCCACAGGCGGCAGTTTCAGCACTGTTTGCTCCGCATCGAGACCGATGATGCGCAGTTTCTTCGCGTTTTTCACCATGAGGCCGCGCTCGATGAGATGGACGCCGGGCGGAATGACCACCTCACCGCCGCCCGCTTTGATCGCCTCATCGATGAAGCGTTGAAGCTCGACTTCAGGGAGTGCCCGCGCAGACTGGAGGGCGGTGAAAATCAGAACAAGCAGGGTGGAAAATTTCATGGCATGGGAAAGACGGAGCGAGCAGGGTGAAACTCGCTTTTTTCGCCTGCTTTCATTCTCATGTCGTTTCTCTCCCGCCCCGGCTTTTATATGATTCTTCTGCTCATCGCAGCGATGCTGCTGCTGACGATGTACCTGCAATGGAAGCTCGATTCGCTGCCGAAACACAAAGCGAAACAAGAAACTGCTCCCGCAGCCGTTTCCCATCCACCATGAAGTCTCTCGTTCTTCTGCTCGCCCTGACCCTGACGGCGCATGCTCGCCAGCCGAATGTCATTTTCATCATGGCTGATGACCTTGGGCCCGGGGATCTCGGCTGCTATGGGCAGAAGATTATCAAGACGCCCCACATTGACCGCATGGCGGCGGAGGGCATGCGATTCACGCAGATGTATTGTGGGAATGCGGTGTGTGCACCGTCGCGCTGCGTGCTGATGACGGGGCTGCATCCGGGACATGCGTTCATTCGCGACAACCGCCAGGCGGATGATGCCAAGGGCCTGTCAGATGTGGGCAAGCAGGAGCACGAGGGGCAGTTTCCGATTCCGGCAGAGACCGTGACGATGGCGGAGGTGTTCCATGCGATCGGCTATCCCACGGGTGGTTTTGGCAAATGGGGGCTCGGGGGGCCGACATCGAGCGGGGCGCAGCTGCGGCAGGGGTTTGACCGCTGGTTTGGCTACAACTGCCAGGGGGTGGCGCACAATTTTTATCCCACCTACCTCTGGGATGATGGCAAGACCATCGACTTGAAGAATCCGCCGTTTTCTCCTCATGACACTTTCAAGCCCGGCGAAGACCCGACCAAGCCGAAAAGCTACAAGCGCTTTCAAGGCAGTGAGTACTCTGCCGATCTCATTGCAGAGCAGGCGCTGAAATTTGCCCGCGACAACAAGGACAAGCCCTTCTTTCTCTACTGGCCCACCACCGTGCCGCATGTCGCGCTGCAGGTGCCGGATGATCCGCTCAAGGAGTACATCGGCCAATTTGACGACCCGCCCTACACCGGCGGCAAGGGGTACATCCCTCACTTCAGGCCCAAGGCCGCGTATGCTGCGATGATCACGCGCATGGATCGCGAGATTGGCCGCATGCAGGCGCTGATCACCGAACTCGGCCTGGATGACGACACGATCTTTGTCTTTGTCAGCGACAATGGGCCCCTCAGCGGCACGCATCAGGGGCTGGCCGGCACCGACTGCGCTTTCTTCAATTCCAACGAAGGCAGGCGCGACGGCAAAGGGACGCTGTATGAGGGCGGCATTCGTTCTCCCGGTATCGTGCGCTGGAAGGGCAGGATCATGGCGGGAAAGACCAGCAACCGTATCACTGGGTTCGAGGACTGGATGCCCACGCTGCTCGAACTTGTGGGTGCCAAAGACCAGACCCCGCGAACCGACGGCATCAGCTTCGCCCCGACGCTGCTCGGCGGAAAACAGCCCGCACGCGAATTCCTCTACCGTGAATTTCATGGCTACGGCGGCCAGCAGATGCTGCGCATGGGCGACTGGAAACTCGTGCGCCGTAATCTCACCCCCAAAGGTAAAGGCAAGGGCAAGGCCAAAGGTGCTGCCATGAGCGAGGAACTCTTCAACATCGCCACCGATCCCGCCGAGACCCAGGACGTTGCTGCGGAGCACCCTGATCTTGTCGCCAAGATGAAAAGGATCATGGCCGGGCAGCATGCTCCCAGCGCGGATTTTCCAATGACGGCTCTGGATTAGTGACTGCTCCTACAGCAGCCGTTTGCGCTTGAAGTACACGATGGGGAGGATCGCGGAGAGGACGATCATGATCATGACGAGGAAGAAGGCCCAGCCGTTGGTGGCGGCGGGGAGGCCGACGTTCATGCCGTAGATGCTGGCGATGAGGGTCGGGGGCATGAAGAGCACGCTGGCCACGGTGAAGATCTTGATGATCTGGTTCTGCTGGATGTTGATGAGGCCCAGAGTAGACTCCAGTAGGAAGGTCATCTCCTGCGTCTGCTGGTTGGTGTAGTCGTCCATGCTCTTGATGTCGCGCATGACGCTGCGGAACTGCGCGGCGAGGTCGCCACGCATCCAGGTGGCGGCGTTGTTGAGGAAGTACTGCAGCATGCGGCTGATGCTTAGCAGGCTTTCACGCACGTTGGCAACGAGGGCGCTGCGGCGTCCCAGGAGCTTGACGACGTCGCTGAGGTCTTTTTCCACCGCCGCGTGTGCTTTGTGCGGGTCGAGGCTGAAGATGTCTCGGCAGATTTTTTTCATGTCGCCCTCGACGCCCTGTAGCGCGTCGGCGATGCGGGCGACGATGAGCTCCAGCAGGAGCAGAAAGACCGCATCACTGGTCAGCGGCGTGCTGCACTGGCGTTTGGCCTGATCGGCAAGAATACGGAAGGACAGCGGGTCGGCGTAGCGCACGGTGGTGAGGCAGTCGGGCGCGATGACGAAGGATATGGACGTGTTGTCTGGATCCGGTGTATCCAGGCCGACAGGCAGCCACGCGGTCATGTACAGCGTGCCCTTCTCCGTATAGAGTCGGCTGGATTCCTCGATTTCCTGCATTTCTTCACGCGTCGGGAGCTGGTACTCGAGCCATTTTTCAGCTTCCAGCTCTTCGGCACGGGCAGGGTTCAGCAGATCGAGAAAGACGAGATTGTCCGGGAACGGCAGCGTCTTTTCGTCGTTCCAGTCGATGAGCTGTCCTTGCTGTGTGATAAGTCGAACCATGCGTGCGGGGGTGGAAGGGTAGTCGCGCAGCCATCATGTGCCACAGCAAACTCACCCGAGATGTGTGTCAGTAACGTGGCGTGGCGGGATCCACCATGTCCGACCAGGCATCAATGCCGCCGCGCATGCTCTGGGCGTGGAGGATGCCGTGCTGCCGCAAAAACTGGGCGGCGCGCAGGCTGCGCATGCCATGGTGGCAGTAGATGATGATGTGTTCCTGCGCGTTGGTGAACATCTGCGGCACCAGTTCGCCGAAGCGAGACAAAGGAACAAGCTGAGCGTTCGGCAGGCGGCAGATCTGCCATTCGCTTTCTTCACGGCAGTCGATGAGCCGGAAGGTGCGCCCGCCGGGACGATCCATCAGATGGCTGACATCGGTGGGGCCGATTTCGAGCGGGGTTTCCGGTGTCATGACTTCAGCAGCAGCGGATCATCAGGGCCGCACCGTGACGGGAGTGCCTTTGGCGACGTTGTTGTAAAAAATGGCCGCCATGTGCGGTGGCATGCGCACGCAGCCATGCGAGGCGGCATAGCCGGGGAGGAAGCCCTCATGCATACCGATGCCTCCAACGAAGCGCATGAAATGATGCATTTTGGAGCCTTCAAACCGTGTGCCGGGCGGTGGCTTGTCCTTGGTGACGTCAACGTTGGCCACGACGACGTTGCCCGCACCATCCACAAAGTCGCCGTAGAGGTTGGATTTGTGCCACTGGTCCTTCTCGAAGACCTTGAATTTGCCGGTGGTGGTCGCATGCCGTTCGTCGCCGGTGGAAAGTGCAGAGACACCGGCGAGTGCGCCGCCTTTGTAAAAGTAGGCCTTCTGATCGCTGATGTCGATGACGATACTGGGGGCCCCAGACATGCCGTCACCATCCCAGTAGGAGTCCTGGTCGGCGTTGTACAACGCGGAATGCGGGACGGTTCCAACAGAGAAGGCTTCGAGGTACTGGGTCTGTCCACGAGAACCCGAACTCTGGCAGGATGCCAGCAGTGCGAGGGCGGATAGAAGGGCGAGGCGGACGGCTTGGGGGATCACCAATTGACTCATGCGTAGGGGGTACGTGTGTGCGGCGGGAAAAGCCGCCACCATATGCCGCGCCACAGCGCGTCTGTCCAGCATCAATCAATGCACGCCGTGGTTGGCGAGGAAGCGTTCCGCCTCCAGTGCGGCGGCGCAGCCCTGCCCGGCGGCGGTGATGGCCTGGCGATAGACGTGGTCGGCTTTCGTCGGTATCGACGAGATCGCTCAGGAACTGGCCGTTTGGCACGTGGCCGATGGCGACGAAGACGCATTTCAGCTCCAGCTCGCTCTTCTCACCGGTGACGAGGTTTTCGAGCGTCACTGCCCGCATCTCGCCCTTCTCGTCGGTGAGGTATTCGCTGACCGTGGAGTTCCAGACGGGCTTGATCTTTGGATTGGCGAGGGCGCGGTCGGCCATGATTTTCGAGGCTCGCAGGGAGTCGCGGCGATGGATCAAATAGACGGTGCTGGCGAATTTGGTGAGGAATCCGGCTTCTTCGCAGGCGCTGTCGCCGCCGCCGATGACGCAGACGGGGACGTTGCGGTAAAAGGCACCGTCACAGGTGGCGCAGCTGGTCAAACCACGGCCGATGAGGCCCTTTTCACCCGGCAGGCCGAGATGCTTGGGGGAGGCACCCGTGGCAACGATCACCGTGTGGGTCTCATAGACAGTGCCGCCTTCGGTGTGGACTTCGAAGTGGCCAGTAGCGGTCTTTTTGACGCTGCTGACGAGGGAGTACTCGATGCGTGCGCCGAACTTTTCGGCCTGGGTCTGCATGTTCATCATCAGCTCAGGCCCCATGATGCCGTTGGGGAAGCCGGGGAAGTTTTCGACTTCAGTGGTCGTGGTGAGCTGCCCGCCGGGCATGTTGCCGGAGAGGATCAGGGGCTTCAGGTTGGCACGGCCGGTGTAGATGGCCGCCGTGTAGCCGGCGCAGCCGGTGCCGATGATGATGACGTTTTCCATGAGAAAGGGAGGTTGGGGCGTGGTGAATGAATGAAAAGAAAACGCTTGCTGCCAAGCAACTATTTGGTTATTTAGCCAAATAACCAAATTAATAATGCCTGTCAGCAAATCAGTTTCCAGCAAGCGCGCCGCCGTAATCAAGGCGCTGGCACACCCCTCACGGCTGCTTATCGCCGAGGCGCTGATGGAAGGCGAGATGTGCGTTTGTGATCTGAAGGACCTCGTGGGCGCGGACATGTCCACCGTGTCCAAGCACCTGAGTATGATGCGTCAGGCCGGGGTGCTGGTCTCGGACAAGCGCGGGCTGAACATCTACTACCGTCTGGCCTGCGACTGCCTGGGGGATTTCCTGCGCTGCCTGGACCAGCTGGCACCGAAGAAGGCCACCACCAAACCCTGCTGCTAACTGCTTTTTCCTACCATGAACATCACCGAATTTCTCTCCCTCCTAAATGAGCATGCGGACAAGCCGCTGCTGTTTGTGCTGCCGGATGGCGGCATGATCCCAGCGCACTATCACGTCACGGAAGTGGGCCATGTGGCGAAGAACTTCATCGACTGCGGCGGGACACGGCGCGAGTTGGAGACCTGCCTGCTGCAAACGTGGGTGCATGATGATGTGGACCACCGTCTGCTCTCAGGCAAGCTGGCCACTATCTTCGAACGTGCGGGCGATGTGCTGCCGCATCACGAGCTGCCGGTTGAGATCGAATATGAGGACGGTGTGGTGGCGCAATTTCCGGTGGAGAGCGTGGAGATTATTGATGGCGCGCTCGCCTTTCACCTGGGCCTGAAGCACACCGACTGCCTCGCGCGAGGCATTTGCCTGCCCGGTGAATGCGCGCCCACGCCTGCACCGCAAATCGCAGTGGCAGCCTCTTGCTGCACGCCCGGATCCAAATGCTGCTGAACCCCCGCCATGAAAAAAATCCTCGCTGAACTGCTGGGCACCTTCACACTCGTCTTTGCGGGCACGGGTGCCATCGTCATCAATGCCGCGAGCCACGGGGCCATCGGCCACGCCGGCATCGCCCTCACCTTTGGGCTCGTCGTGCTGGCGATGATTTATACTTTTGGCGATGTCAGCGGCGCGCATTTGAACCCGGCCGTCACGATCGCCTTTGCCGCGGCACGGCGTTTTGCGTGGCGCGATGTGCCGGGCTATCTTGGCGCGCAGATCACCGGTGCGCTGGCAGCCAGTCTGCTGCTGCGTGTGCTCTATCCGCAGGATGCCACCCTTGGGGCCACTCTGCCTTCAGGGTCTGAGATGCAGAGTTTTGTACTGGAACTGGTGCTCACCGCCATTCTGATGCTGACGATTTTGAGCGTGTCCACGGGAGCCAAGGAAAAGGGCAGCACCGCTGGCATCGCCATAGGAGGCGTGATCGCCCTGGAGGCCATGTTTGCCGGACCGGCCTGTGGAGCCTCGATGAACCCCGTGCGCTCGCTCGCGCCTGCGCTGGTCTCCGGGCATCTGGAGCATCTGTGGCTCTACCTCGCCGCGACTGTGCTCGGCGCCCTGATTGCCGTGCCGCTGTGCATCGGCGTGCGTGACAGCGGCTGCTGCGGTGGCCGGTGCATGCCTGCCGTCGAATGACTTGGTCCCATTTTTTTAGAGCGCCACTTCCTCCCATGAAACCACCCACCATCCTCATTCTCTGCACCGGCAACTCCTGCCGCTCCCACCTTGCCGAAGGTATCCTGCGTCGCGCATTGGGCGATGACTACACCATCGCCAGCGCCGGGTCCAAGCCTGCTGGCTACGTTCATCCTCTTGGCATCAAGGCCATGGAGGAGATCGGCATCGACATCTCGGCACATCATTCCAAGCATCTCAATGAATTCCTCAACCAGGATATCGAAACCGTTATCACCGTCTGTGGCAATGCCGACCAGGCCTGCCCGATGTTTCCCGGCCAGGTGAACCGCCACCACTGGGGCTTTGACGATCCCGCGCACGCCACCGGGACCGAGGAGGAGCAGATGCAGGTCTTCCGCCGCGTGCGCGATGAGATCCGCGAAGTGTTCGAGTCCTACGCCTCCGGCAGGCAGAATCAGGCCGATCTGGCCAAGACGGTGCCTCCGCTCGCTGCGCTGGCCTACAGCGACGGGCATCAGGATGAAAACAGGAAGAAGTGAAAAGTGGGGAGCCACATCTATCCGCACCGCCATGAAAACCGCACCACACTTCCACATTCTGATGCTGGCCGTGTGTACCGCTGTGGTGCCTGTGTTTGGGACACCCAGCGGTCTGAACAACATCCCCACCGCTGACACTGTGCCGCACCGCACGGTGGCGGTGCAGTACTTCAGCAGCTTCGGTGGGGCGAATCAGTTTGCCACGAGCGGGCCGGGCAAAACCTCAGACTGGGCGGGCTTCAAAACCGGGTGGGACTTCAAACCGCTGCATCTGGAGTGGGGTCTCGACAGCGTACTGGGCGCCGGCAACTCGGGGCCGCTGCTGCTGCAGACGAAGGCGCGGATTCAACCCTGGGAGGACGGCATGTTTGCGCTCGGTGTGGCCAGCGTGGCGCTGACGGACACAAAGCGTGCGGGAGATCCCTTTACCTACGCGATGCTGTGGCATGACTTCTGTCTCGTGCGCCTGCATGCGGGCTACGGCGTGCAAACGCATGGCGACAGCTACCTCTTCGGCGTGGACCGCGCATGGAAGCTCTTTGGCCGCAATTTCAATCTGAACGCCGACATCGTGCAGTCGCGCAATCAGCACGGCCTCATCACCGCTGTGGGTGCGAAGTTTGACCTGAGCAGGCACATCGTGCTGGAAACCTGGGCAAACTTTCCTGACCGCGACCGTGTGAGCGTCATTGCCAAGATCAATCTTGTGTTCACTTTTTGAGCGGTAGGAGAGATGAAGCTCAGGCGAATGCCATGGGCTGTTAGCCTTTTCTGTTGGCTGCCGTCACTTGCCCTCTCAATGCACGCCGTGGTTGGCGAGGAAGCGTTCCGCCTCCAGTGCGGCGGCGCAGCCCTGCCCGGCGGCGGTGATGGCCTGGCGATAGACGTGGTCGGC
>NCCR01000361.1 GCA_002279765.1 Verrucomicrobia bacterium 12-59-8
CTGCTGACGCAGCCGCGTCATGAATTCCAAGAAATTCCTCACCGCGAAAAATATCGAAAGGCGGCTTAATTAAGTGCCATTCATGCCTGGCATCTTTTTTTGGTCCTGAAGGAGGCTCTACAAAAAGCACCCCTATCCAGAGGTGACCTTCAATCTGTCCATCCGGGTGGAGGGCGGCCCTTGTAAGTCTGTGGATCGGAACGGCTAAATATTTTCGTCCATCCTTCGGGAAAAAGTTCATTAAGGACGCGTGTGGCCACTGTATCGCATGTAGAGTGGGTGTGTTTATAGCGTGGCGTTTTACTCTGCAGCCTGGGAAGAATGAATTCTTCGAATCCTGGGCCTTCGCCGGTCCAGTTGTTACCGTCAAAAAAAAGACTCCAGACATCTGCTTTTGCTTCAAATTGTCCTGTTTGGGGGATGCTCATGGTTGTTGCAGGGTGTGGATGACAAAATCAAAGTACTCGGGATCGTTAGAATAAAACTCGACAGGGTTCTCATGCAAGCGCTCGATGCCCATGGTCAGGAGTTCGGTGGCGTCTGGATAGATTTTTCCTGCATAGTGCTCACCACCGCGGCTGAAGAATTCATCTTCGTAGGCCTCTTCGTAAGCTTTGTACTCTTTGTTTCCTGTTAGGTCACTGAGCTTTTGCGATGATTCATTGCCGGCACGCTTCTTGAGAAAGTCTTGGCTGGCCTTCAGTATATGCGGGCTCTGTTGTTCAACGGCGTGGGTGATTTCATGCATTACCGTGCTCGCGTCTGTCTTTAGATTGATAAGAAGCATGCCGCGATAATGGGCTGCGCGGTTTCGATTGAAATCCACTGCGTTCACCGTGGGTAGTAGGCTTGGGTGGATGTAGGATTCAGCCAACTTCGCCCCAGCTAACGCTGCCGCCTTGGTGGTTGGAGTAAAGTGATTAAAGCTAACCTTCCCACGTTCACCTGCGGGCAGCATGACGTGTGATCGTGTCTCTGCGATAAGTTTCTGCATTTCTGCATTCCGCGCATCCAGCTTTGATTGCAGGTGCCGTGCCATCGTGGCATCACCCAGTGCAGTTGCTCTATTAATATCGCCATCTAGCAGGAAGATGTCACCCGCCAGATTGCTCCACTTTTTCACGTGGGCATCCAACTTATTCTTGATGTCAGTCAGATCCTGGGCAGCTGTTTTGGCTCCCGGTGCCGAAACTGCGCGAGTTAGCTGTGGGACTGGCTTTGGGTGGGCATTTTCTGGTGATGCCTGTACATGCGCGTCGAGTAAGGTTTCGATTCGTTGACGCGCGGTTTGGGCATCGAGCCTTGCGAACTGCTTGGCAAGGGTGGAGATATGGTAGCCGATGGACCCGTTTTCATTCACCCACATGCCGCTTGCAAAGCCATTGGGGGTTTTCGATTCAGAGATGGGGTTGGTGAGGTTTGGAAATTTGCTGGCTAGGCTGGCAGCAATGCTGTTGATGACGGCGCTAGTGTGGGCGGCATGTTGCTGGGGCGTCAAGGCTGGCCCTGAGGCTGCCGCCTGTGGTGACGATGATCCCTGTGCTGGTGAGGGCGAGCCTCCATCTGATTGGGAGGAGGTGGGCGAAAGCAATGGTCGGCTGGTTTGTGAGGAACTCTGACCTTGTGCTGCAGGGGCATTTCCGCTGCGGAATGCGCCGCCGCTTGCAGCGGCGACAACATCCCGCGCCTGGGCCACATCTGCCTGCACCTGGGGGTGCTGCTGGGCTTTCTCGGGCATCTTCGCGACGTTTTCGATGAGCTTCCGTGACTGCTCCACGCTCTGCGGCGGGGTTCGGGGCGGAGGGAGAGAGTTGCGGGATGGGGACGATGGCTGGCTGCCGCTTGCTGTTGGTGCGGGCGGGATTCCTGGGGAGTTGGTCGCGGGCGGACGGGAGTTGTCTGTGGGGCGGGGGCTCGGGTTTGCCGGTGAGTGCTGGACTTGATCTGGGGCGTTGCGATTGGTTGGCCTGTCTGCCGTCTGCGGGTTGGTGGCGTTGGCTGAATCTGCTGATGTGGACGGATGGTAGGGCGTGGTATCCGCGACGTTTCCTGCGGTGCGGCTGTCTCGTTCCGGGGTGGGATACGAAGGCTCCAGCGGGCGTCCGTCGGGCCTGTTTCTGCAGGATTGGGGAGAGTCTGAGGAGTCGTATCCGCGCGTGGTTAAACGACGGCGCGACAGCTGCCAGCTCGTGACTCAGCCTCGCCACGTCATGCGTCTCTTGCCATTACCGCCGAGACACACAAAAGCCGCCGCCTAAGATGTTAAGTAAGTGCCATTCCAACCATTTTCTGTCAGTCAATGGCTCCTTCCGGCAGCTCATCTTCAGGCCCCCATGTATCGCACTTGCAGTAGATCTCCTTATAGTCCTTGAACCTCGACATTAAAACTCGCTGCGCTATGTCCGCTACTGTGCGGTGCATCTGAGTTTCGCGTGCAGACTCCTCGGCAAAGACATCCGCCAGCCGTTCATTGAAACGTGGACAGTCATCGCTCCACCACTTATTGCCGTCGAAACAGATTTGGTAGCCGTCACATTCGGCGATGTAAATTCCAGTATGGGGTAGGCTCATGGGTGTTGCAGGGTTTGAAGGATGAAGCGGAAATATTCTGGGTCATTTTGCATGAATTCGACAGGATTTGCATGCAGTCTTTCGATGCCTCGGGTTAAGAGTTCCGTGCCCCGGCCCCCGTAGTCCTTACCCATGTAGTGATCACCACCTCGGGCTGCAAACTGGTCCTCATAAGCATATTCATCCAGGCGGTAATCTTCTCGCCCGGTGAGATCTCTCAGGCGCTTTGGTTGTTCAGTTCCAGCGCGGTACCGCAGGAAGGCCAGCGCTGCGGCCAAGACGGCAGGGTTCTTCTCCTCCGTGCCATGAGTGATCTCATGCATGATTTTCGACTCAGCGGCAGACACGTCCATGCGAATGACGCCGTCTTTGTAGGCGGGCCTTTCGGAGGAGCGATAGGCCACATCCACTTTGGGCAGCAGGGCAGCGTGAGTGTAGCGGGTAGTCAGACGTGCCCCGGCCTCCAACGTTGTATGTAGCCTGCTGTCCACAGATCCAAAAGCGACCTGTCCCCGTTCATGCTGGGGAATCTCAACCTCCCGGCGGGCGTTCTCGATCATTTGATTGAGGGTGTTCTCCGCCTTGACCATGGCTTTACGGGCCTTCAAAAATTCGGCGTTAGTGCCGTTGATTGCTGCTGCCTTTTCATTCGATTGCGCCGTTTCAAAATCCTGCTGAGGACGGCGCACCATGGGAGGAGGCCGAGGGAGGGGGAGCCTCGAACTGAATGCTATGCGCCGTGGCCTTCGCCACCACACTCCGCGCCTGGGCCACGTCTGCCTGCACCTGGGGGTGCTGCTGGGCTTTCTCGGGCATCTTCGCGACGTTGTCGAGGAGGCGGCGGGACTGCTCCGGGCTCAGCGGTGGGGTTCTGGGCGGGGGGAGAGAGGTGCGCGATAGGGACGAGGGCGGGCTGCCGTTTGCGGTGGCTGCGGGCGGGGGTCCTGAGGTGTTGGGTGAGGGCGGGTGGGAGTTGTCTGTGGGGCGGGGGCTCGGGTTTGCCGAGGTGTTCTGGACTTGATCTGGGGCGTTGCGATTGGTCGGCCGGTCTGCCGTCTGCGGGTTGGTGGCGTTGGCTGAATCTGCTGATGTGGCCGGATGGTAGGGAGTGGTATCCGCGACGTTTCCTGCGGTGCGGCTGTCTCGTTCCGGGGTGGGATACGAAGGCTCCAGCGGGCGTCCGTCGGGCCTGTTTCTGCCGGATTGGGGAGAGTCTGAGGAGCCGTGTCCGCGTGGCGGGGGCTCTGCATTCGCAGGAAGTTTCCTGCCGGGACGCGCATCGTTTGGATGAGTGTCTGCATGCGGTGTCCATCCGTCGGTGTCACGGCGGCTGAGTGGGGCTTCAGCAGCCGTGTCTGCATGTGGTGTGCGATTGGGATCAACTGAGGGAGGAGGCGTGTGGGGATCGGCTTCGCCGTGCGGGCGGGGCGCGCTCTCCGGGGCCTCTGGCTGCGGCCGGTTTGCCGATTCTGGATGCTGGACGTTCTCTGGCGTGGCCTCCGAAGGCCGTGCTGCGTCTGCGGGGCGGGGGGCGGTCTCTGGCGACTGTGTGTGGGCGGCTGGCTGGGTGTCTGTGGGCGGGCCTGAGCCGGGTGTGTTGGCAGGCTTTTCAGCGGGCAGTCGTGAGAGTGCGGCCTTGGCATCGGCGAGTTCTTTTTTCTGTGCCTCGCTCAGGGGCTCTTTCTGGTTCTCCAGCTTCTGCACGTGGTCATGCAACACGTCGCGGGCCTGGGCGACGTCTGACTGCACCTGGGGGTGCCCGCGCTGCTCGGGCGGGCGGTTCATGACGTTGTTGACGAGCCGTTGCGACTGCTCGGGGCTCTTGGGTGCGGTGGTTGGCGGGGGGAGCGGTGGGGTTGGGGGAGCTTGCGGTGGTTTGCGGTCGTTGGCCGTGGTTTGCGGCTGTTGAGCAGGGCCGGAGGCGTTCTGGGTTGCAGTATCTGGTATTGAGTGCTGTGGTGATGCCGGGGAGGGTGGAGTTGATGATGGCTGGCCGGAGGGAGGGGTTTGCTGTTGTTGGCGATTGTTTGCTGTTGTTTGCGGTTGCTGGCCGGAACCGGAGGCTGGGGTGTCTGGAGTGGTAGGTTGTGGTATTGGATGCTGTGGCGAAGGCGCGGGAGGATTCGCCGGGGCGGGCTGCTCCGCCGGGCTGGTCTGCTGAGAAGGCGCGGGTTGAGCCACCTGGGCGGGCTGCTGTGGAGTGGACTGCTGCGGTGCCGTGGCGGGTTGCGGCGGGGCACTGCTGTTTTTCTTGTCTGCCATGGCCTGCACGCCGCCGCCGAGGAGGGCGGAGGTGAGGGCGTTCTGGGGGAACTGCTCGGCGAAGCTGGTGGCGGCTTCGTTGAAGGTTTTCCCCTTGTTCATCTCGGAGGCGATGTGGGTGAACCCGCCTTCGATGGCTTCCTGGATGGTTTCTTCGCTGGCGCCATGGAGCGCTGACTTCACCGTGGCGGCAAAGCTCTTTTTGGCCAGCTCACGGGTGGCGGGGTTGTTGAGGGCCTGGGCTCCGCCGGGCATGATCTTGCTGAGCACGAGGCCGACGCCTCCGCTGGCGATGGCGGTGCCTGCGGCTTTTTTGTGCGCTTCTTCAATGGTATCTCCTGCCTTGATGTGGTGCTCGAGGAGATCGGTGTAGGTGCTGCCGGCGCTCTGCGCTGCGCCGAGGATGAGGCCTGCGGTGCCGCCTGTGGCGATGGCGGCACCGACGCTGGGGACGGCCTGGATCAAGTTGCTGAGGAAGCTGCCGACTTTGCCCTGGGTGGTGCCGGTCATCTCGTTGGACTGGGTGAGGCCCTGATTTTGCCGGGCCATGGCTGCGGCGGCTTCGCTGGCGGCCTCCCCGCCGACATTGACGCCGGTGATGTCCTGGAAGGTGTTTCCGGCAAGGGCTGCGGCACCGAGCAACCCGGAGACGACCTGGCCGCCGCCGGAGACGAGGGAGGTGCTGACGTTGTCCATGAACTTGCGCACGCCGCTGCGGTTCTGCATGGCATCGAGGTAGAGCTGCGTCTTCTCGTTGTCGGTGTACTGGCGCACGCTGCCGTCCGGCATTTTCTGGGTGAAGTGGCCGGCCTGGGTGTTTTTGGTGAGCCACTCGTTGTAGTCCTGGACGCCGGGGAAGCGCTTGCTGGTCTTGAGGGTTTCGGTGGCGCTTGTGAGCCAGCGGTCGTGGTAGGCGGGCCACAACTTGCGTGCGGCTTCTTTGGCCTCGGGGGTGGAGTAGGTTTTGTCGATGGCTTTTTCGAAGGTGGCCTGGTCCTCCCCGAGGGTGGGATTCACGGTGATGCGGCCATCGGGCAGGACGCGGGCGGGCTCGGCGGGGCCTTTGCCGGACCAGGCGTTGAGGGTCCTGTCGACGAGGTTTTCCTGCTGCCGGTTGGCGTAGCTGGTGCTGGCGCGATTCCAGTCGCTGAGGCGCTGCATTTCGAGGTGGTGGCGGAGGTCTTTGGGATCGACGCCGTATTTTTGGGCCTCCTGCTCGAGGACGGCGAGGTGGGTGCTGGAGAGGGGTGCGCCGGGGCTGTAGGGGTCGTTTTCCTTCGGAGCCTGGCCGGTGATCCAGTTTCCGGCGACGCCTTTGCCCCACTGCTGGTAGATCTGCGCGGCGATGCCGGGGAGCTGCTGGGCCTTGGCTTTGATCTGGGCCTGCTGCTGCTGGAGGTGCTGATTGAGGGCCTGGATGCCGGCCTCGTACTGGGGGCCGCGCTGGGGGTGTTTTTTGGCGAGATCTGCGCGGCGTGCCTCGGCTTCGTCATCGAGGGCATCGAGGCTGGTGGCGGCTGCGCCCATGCCGGAGGATTCCAGCTTGGTGCGGCGGGTCTCGCGCTGCTTGCGGACGGCGGACTCGGCCTCGACCTGGGCTCCGGCTTCTTTGAGGGCGGCGACGACTTTGGGGTCTTCTTCCTCGGTGTTTTGCGGTGCCTGGGTGGCGGTGGGCCGGGGCTGCGGAGGCTGAGCAGGCGGAAGGGTGGGGCTCTGCGGAGCGGGGACGGTGGGCTTTG
>NCCR01000087.1 GCA_002279765.1 Verrucomicrobia bacterium 12-59-8
GAGAACGATCTGCCCGGAGGGCTGGTTCAAGGTAATGCTGGTGATGACCTCCGCCGGCAGCCGCAACAGCTTGGGATCACGCCAGGAGGCGGCAGGAATCTGCAGAACCGTCGGTGCTTCGCTTTTGGCGAGATACCAGGCGGTCTCACCATGGCTGGCGTCTGGAATGCCAATGTAAAGGCTGTTCTCCCTGACCGCAGGCGAGCCGAACCAACATTCATATAGGGTGGCATCTCCAGCGAGCAGGCGCACTTTGAAGCGTGGTTTGTCGAGCCCGGTTTTCTGCCATTCAGCCGCATCGAATTCCTCGTGGTGGATGCGCTCGATCCATTCGACGCCGTGGAGGGTGAGAATGAGCGCGGCGACTTTCTGGGGATCGGCCAGATCGTCGTAGGGTTTCTCGATCCGCCAGGCGGCACCGTCACGCACGAGAGTGAATGGCACATTTTCAGCCGTAAGGACTTCGATGCGAGTGACCTTCTCCTTTTCGAAACGAGTGGGGCCGCGTCTGACTTCGCGCTTGTCCACTGCGGACGGGAAGTAACGCTCAATGCCGAGGATGATCGCTCCCATGGAGGCAACCAGCAGGAACAGGATAAGGGTGGTGCGTGCACTCATGCTTCAAAGTCGGTTCATGCCGCCCTTCGGCTGGCCCAGATCATGAAGCCGAAGCCCAGAACGATACCTGGCAGGGTGATGGAGGTGACCCAGAAGATCAGCTCGTGCTGCTTGCCCGTGAGCTGAATGCGGTAGGCGTGTTTGGACTTGGCTGGGATGCCGATGAAGCTCTCGCGGTTCATCAGCCAGTTCAGGCCGGCGGCGGCAAAGTCACGGCTCACTGCCAGCATGGTCTGCTTGTCGAGCAGGGTGGAGTTGGCCACCACCACCATGCGTGCGCTGTCGGCACGCTTGGTTTCATCCCCCAGGGCGCCGCGTTCAATGCTGGCGGCCACGTAGATGGG
Organism: Verrucomicrobia bacterium 12-59-8; assembly: GCA_002279765.1. The sequence continues at coordinate 963 of NCCR01000087.1, forward strand.
CGGCAGAGTGTCCTCTTCATCGACGATGGGTAGCTCTTCGAGAAACTGTCGCTCTCCCCAGTAGCGTGGTGCGGCAAGAATGAGCGGCTGAACGTTGATGGACTGCTCCTTAAGCTCGGTGTTTTCCTCAATCAGTTCCAGAGACTCCGTCTGTCCGGCCAGGGTGATGGCGGAGGAGATCAGATGGTGGATGAAAGGCACTTCTTTCGTGAATTCGCCCAGTACGGAAAATTCCTTTTTGGGGCCGGTGCTGGTGCTCTCAGCCATCAGCACGCGGTCGCCACGGGGATGCACGCCATTGGCGCTGAGAAAGGCGTTGAGCCGCGTGGTTTCACCGCCGGGGTCGAGCATGATGAAAATGCCAGCCCGCTTGGTCTGCCAGTAATCATTGAGCATGGCGACCTCACGTTCAGAAAGGTCGTAGCGTACGCCCAGGATGAGCAGGCCGTCGGTGTCTGTGGGGATGTGGCTGATTTCGGAGAGGTTTACCTGCACCACTTCAAAGTTCTGCTGCTTGCCGAGATCAATGGCGGCGTTATACGCATCGCTCTGGGCCTCGTCTGAGCGACTGCCCTTGCCGACAACATAATAAAATCGCCGCACGCGACCTTCCACGACGGAGATGAGCGCGGAGGAGATGGCATCTTCACCGCGAAATTCGATGATCTGCTTGTTGGTGCTCGTGCCCTTCTCCCGGACCACCAGCTCCTCCTCGGTGATGAAACGCTTGTTCGCGCCGCAACGTATCAGTACACCGTTTTGCGCGAGGGAGAGGCCGGTGTCGGCCTTGAGCTGCTCGGCACGCTCAATGTCTCGCACGGGATCGATTGAGCGCACTTTGATGCGCTGCCTGCCGTGAATGTGGTATTCCTCCAGGAGGGACTGCACCTCGCCATACACTTTGGAATCACGCCCAAAGACGATGTAGATCTGCACATCGCGTGACAGGCTGTCGAGGTACTTCAGGGTGGCCGGGCTCAGCGTGTAGTCCTGGCTGGGGCTTAGGTCCCAGCGCCAGTAGTGGCGGTAGTTGAGGCGGTTGACGCCGGCAAACAGCGCCAGCGCCAGGATGACCTGCACGGCGACGTTCAATCCGATGCCGTAACGCTTTGGCATGGGCCGCGCCCCGGTTTCGGTGCTGGCTGGCGTGTTGTTCTGGGCGGAATCCGGCATGGTGGTGGGGCGGTCGGCTCACGGGCGCCAGCGGCGGAACTCGACCACGTGGTGGGTGAAGGAGAGAAACAGCAGCGACATGCTGAGGTAGTAGATGATGGGCCGGCTGTCGATGAGACCGGCGGTGAAGATGCGGATGTGCTCCGTGGCGGCGAAGTAATTGACGATGTCCACAATGGTGTCGGAAATCTTGCGGCCCACAACCATGATGAAAATGCCCAGCAGGAAATGCATCAGGCTCAGGGTGAAGGAGATGATGGCGGCGACGATCTGATTCGACGTCAGGGATGAGGCAAAACAGCCAATGGCCAGATTGAACATGCCCATCACCACCAGGATGAGATACGCGCCCCGCATGGCTCCCGAGGGCAGCTCGACCTGGCCGGCGCTGATCCAGTGGGCAAACTTGAAATTGAACAGGCTGGGCAGCCACAGCACGCAGTACACGATGACAGCGGCCAGGTACTTGGAGCCGACCACCTGCCACGCGCGCACTGGCGCGGTGAACAGCGTCTCCAGCGTGCCCATCTTTTTTTCCTCCGCAAACAGACGCATGGTCAGCAGCGGGAAGATGAAAAAATAGGACAGCCAGAACCACATGGCGTGAAAGGTCCAGCTCACGATCGAGCCTTCGCTAGGCGCGTTTTCCAGCACCGAAAGGGCCGCACGAAAGGCGAAACCATTCAACACCATGACCAGCGCCAGCACCACGTAGGCCACGGGGGAGACAAAGAAGGAGTGCAGTTCTTTTTTGAGCAGAATCCAGAATATCCTCATAGGACGTGGGTGGGAATGTCGGTGGGTGAGCCGGCGTTCATGGAAAGTTCGACAAAGACATCCTCCAGCGTGGGAAGCTGCCGGTGCATCTCCCGGATGCGCCATTTCTGCTGCATGGCGAGCTCCATCACTTCATCACGGACGTCATGGTCTGGTTCTACCCGCAGGGTGAAGCGCCGCCACGGATGAACAAGCAGCGGTTCCTCCGTGGTTTTCCGCACGGCGGTAATGGCCGCGAATTTTTCCACCAGATTGCCGGTGCCGTCGATTTCCAAATGCAGCAGCGTGGTGGACCGCAGCTGCCGCGTCAGGTTTGCCGGCGTGTCATTGGCGCGGATGCGTCCCTGATGAATCATGACCACACGGTCGCAGGTCTGCTCGACTTCATTCAGGATGTGCGTGGAGAGCAGCACGGTGTGCTTGGACTTCAGATTGCGCAGCAAGTCGCGCACATGACGAATTTGCACCGGGTCCAGGCCGTTGGTGGGCTCGTCGAGGATGAGCAGCTTCGGCTTGTGTACCAGGGCGTCCGCCAGCGCTACACGCTGGCGGTAGCCTTTGGAGAGATTGCCGATCAGACGCTTCCGCATGTCGGTGACGCCCGTCAGCTCCATCACTTCGCCGATGCGACGGCGCATGGTCATGCCGGACAGTCCTTTCAGCTCCGCCCGAAAGCGCAGATATTCTTTGACCCGCATGTCCGTGTAGAGCGGGGCCATCTCCGGCATGTAACCCACGGACTGCCTCACTTGAATCGACTGATGAAACACATCAAAGCCCGCCACATTCACCTGTCCTGATGTGGCCGGCATGTAGCCGCTGAGGATGCGCATTGTGGTCGATTTGCCTGCCCCGTTCGGACCCAGAAAGCCCACAATCTCTCCCGGTTCCACGTGGAAGGAGATGTTGTTCACCGCAGTGCGTCCGGCATACTGCTTGGTGAGTTCCTGAACATCGATCATGACTGGGAGGGAGTGGGAGCGGCGGGGTTGAGAAATTAAATTTAAGCCTATGCGCGCCTGAATGACAATTCGCAAACGGGCATTCGCAAAAATGAAGGACTGGGGCCTGCGCCAGGGGGCAAGCGCGTTTGTCAAAAAATCAAGTCACCTGCTATCGGCCCGCCTCGCGCGTGCCCATGCCTCTGGGCAGCTTCATGAGGCTGTCCCCCAGTTCGGCGCGGACGCTGGCTGCGTGCTGTTGCAACCGGGCCACCTCCCCCGGGTTTTCTGCGGCCAGGTTTTTGGATTCACTGATGTCGCCGTAAAGATCGTAGAGTTCCGGCTGGTCGATCTTGACCTGCTTGTAGTTGACCGGCTTGCCTCCCGTGGCCTTGGGGATGTCGGTGGGCAGGCTGCGGTAGGTGTGCGGGAGCTGCAGCTTCCAGCGGCCGTCTCCGCTGCTGATGGCCTGGAGTTGATTTTGCTCGTAGTAGAAGGCATAGAAGTCGTGCGGATTTTTGGCGTCGGGTTCTCCGGCGACGATGGGCCAGCAGTTGAGGCCGTCGATCTTGTGCTCGGGCAGCTTGGCCTCAATGACGTGGGCGATGGTGGGCAGGAGATCGATGGTCATCATCATGGTGTCGGTGGTGGTGCCAGCGGGGATTTTACCCGGCCATTTCATGATGCCGCTCACGCGGGTGCCGCCCTCCCAGCAGGTGCCTTTGCCCTCGCGTAGGGGGCCTGCGCTGCCGGCATTGTCGCCATAGCTGAGCCAGGGGCCGTTGTCGGAGGTGAAGATGACCCAGGTGTTGTCTTCGAGGCCGTTCTTCTTCAGCGTGTCCACGATCTGGCCCACGGACCAGTCCGCCTCCATCATGACATCTCCAAACAGGCCTTTGCCGGACTTCCCCTTGAACTTGTCACTCACAAACAGGGGGACATGCACCATGCTGTGCGCGAGGTAGAGGAAGAAGGGCTTGTCCTTGTTTTTCTCGATGAACTGCACGCTATGCGTGGTGTAGTCCGTGGTGAGGTGGGTTTGATCCTCAGGCGTGACATCGGCATCCACGACCTGGTCGTTTTCGATCATGGGCAGATTGGGGTAGGCGCCCTTTTTGGCCTGTGGATGGAAGGGCCACATGTCGTTCGAGTAGGGGATGCCGTAGTACTGGTCGAAGCCGTGCTTGGTGGGGAGAAACTGGGGCAGGGAACCGAGGTGCCATTTGCCCACGGCGGCGGTGGCATAGCCTTTTTGTTTCACCAGTTCGGCCAGCGTCATTTCATCAGCATGGATGCCGTGCTTGGCAGAGGGGCCGAGAGCGCCATGGATACCCACCCGGTTTGGGTAGCAGCCGGTGAGCAATGCGGTGCGTGAGGCGCTGCATACGGGCTGGGCGACATGAAAATTCGTGAACTTGCGGCCCGCTGCAGCCAGTTGGTCGATGTTCGGCGTCTGATAACCCTGGGCGCCGAAGCAGCCGACATCGGCATACCCCATGTCATCCATGAAAATAACGACGATGTTGGGAGGAGGAGTGGCTGAAAGCACCCCCTGTAGGGCGAGGGTCAGGGCAAGGAAGGCAGACAGGTGGAAACGCATGGTTGGGTGTGGTTGAAAGCAGATGAACCTGGTTAAATTAGCCATCATGAAAACGCCTGAGAAAACTGCGGAATTCCAGCCAATATTTCTGCTTGCTGATTCCTAGCCTGCCTTTATGATCCGCGTCCTTCCCGGACAGAATTAGCGTTTTCACGGCGAGAGTGGGGCCTTCCCCGCTCTTTTTTGTCTGGTGAAATCACGAATTTCATATGATCAGCGAACTCAAAGCCCTTTTCGACTATTACGAGAAAGAGAAAGGAATCGACCGGAATAAAATGGTCGAGGCCCTGTCACAGGCATTGCTCGCCGCCTCCAAGAAAAGCATCGGCCCCGCTCGCGAACTCCGCATCGACATTGATCCCGACAAGGGAACAATCAAAGCGTTCGCCAAACTGATCGCGGTGGAGACTGTCAGCAACCGCTGGGAGGAACTCCCGCTGGCCACAGCCAAAAGGTTCAAGAAAAGCGCCGTGCTCGGTGATGAGATCGAAGTCGAAGTCACCCCGAATAACATGGGCCGTATTGCCGCGCAGACCGCGAAGCAGACGATGCTGCAGCGCCTCCGCATGGCGGAGAAGGAAAACCTCTACGAAGAGTTCAAGGACCGTACCGGCGATGTCGTCAGCGGTGTGGTGCGTCGTTTTGAAAAATCCGACGTTATCGTCGATCTCGGCAAATTCGAAGGTGTGATGACCTCCAAGGAACGTGTGTCCACCGAGGACTACACCCCCGGTGACCGCATGCGCTTCTACGTGAAAGCGGTGGAAAAGGACAGTGGCCGTGGCCCGGAAATCATCCTCTCCCGTGCTCATCCGAATTTCGTGCGCCGGTTGTTTGAATTTGAAGTCAGTGAGATCGGGGACCGCACCGTTGAGATCGCCAGCATCGCCCGTGAGGCCGGTTATCGCACCAAGGTAGCGGTGCACAGCGCTGATGAAAAAGTTGACCCCGTGGGCGCCTGCGTCGGCCTGCGTGGTGCGCGCGTGAAGAACATCGTCCGCGAGCTGAACAACGAAAAAGTGGACATCATCCGCTGGAAGTCCGATCCCGCCGAGTTCGTGCGTGAAGCCTTGAAGCCGATCAAGGTCATCTCGATCCAGGTGAACACGGACAAGAAAGAAGCGCGCCTCACCGTCAGCGATGAGGACCTCTCGAAGGCTATCGGTCGCCGCGGCCAAAATGCGCGTCTGACCTCGCGCCTTGTCGGTATGGATCTGGTCATCGAGAAAGATGAACACGCCGCCGAGGTCTTTGAAGGCCAGATGGGCAGCGCGGTGCATCATCTCGTGGACGCTCTCGGCATCACTGAGGATGTCGCCCGCCAGTTGACACAAGGCGGCATGGGGGATCTCAAAACCCTGGCAACCGGAGTCGATGTCGATGACATCGCCGAGGTGCTGGGTGGCGACACCGCCCTGGCCCAGCAGATTTTCGACAAAGCCGCAGCACATGCTTCCACTCCTGCAAAGGAGTAGCCCCTGTGCCGCCATGACAACGATTTTAAACCAACCCCCAACTTACGACCAGCCAGCCTCCCACGCCGCTCGCCCGATCTTCTCATTCTCTCATGCCCAGCAAACCCTCATCCGCCAAAAAGAGCAAGTCCCCCACCGACGAGGTCGTTGAGGAGGCTGTGCCTGCCGAAAGCGCCAAGCCCAAAAAAGAAGTCAAAGAGGTGCTTTCGTTGATTGAGGGAAAGAAGCCCCGGAGCAGGGTGCCGGCTAGAGGGGGCAATGCATTGCCGCCACTGGGAGCCAAAAAAGTCGTAGAGCCTGTGCCTGAGCCACAGCCTGTCGTACCCGCCAAGCCGACGCTGGACGAGCGCAAGGCCGCCGCGCTGAATCTCTTTGAGGATGATGACAAGCCCAAGGTGCGCCGTCGTCCGGTGGATGAAAACGCGCAGCAGAACGCTCTGCCGCCCATCTCCCTGCTGGGTGACAACGCTCCTCCTCCGCGGCCGATCGTGCCGATCGTTCATGCCCCGCCTGCGGAGGTGCCGGCTCCTGAATTTGAGATCAGTGATAGTGGTGAGAAAATCATCCACCTGAAGCCACCCATCGTGGTGAAGGATCTGGCGGATAAGATGGGCTTGAAGCCCTTCAAGATCATTTCTGAACTCATTGCGTTCAAAGTTTTCGCCAGTGCCGACAAGGCCATCGACATTGAGATCGCCGAAAAAATCTGTGAGAAGCACGGCTTCAAACTCGAACGCGACAAACGTGAGAAAGGCGGCGGCGTCCATAAGGTCGAGGAAGTCATCGTCGAACCGGTCGCCCAGGTCGTCGAAGAAGTGGAGGAGGAGAAACTCGAACTCCGTGCCCCGATCATCACCTTCATGGGTCATGTGGATCATGGCAAAACATCGCTGCTGGACGCGCTGCGCAAGACGCAGGTCACTGTAGGCGAAGCGGGCGGTATCACACAGCACATCGGTGCCTACTGTATCTTTCACAACGGCAAGCCCATCACCTTCATTGACACACCCGGCCATGCCGCCTTCTCGGCCATGCGTGCCCGCGGTGCCAACGTCACCGACATCGTTGTGCTCGTCATCGCGGCGGACGACGGCATCATGCCGCAGACGAAAGAAGCGCTCAGCCATGCCAAGGCTGCCGGCGTGCAGCTCATGGTCGCCTTGAACAAATGCGACTTGCCCACCGCCAACGTCTTGCGCGTGAAGAGCCAGTTGCAGGACATCGGCCTTGCGCCAGTGGACTGGGGTGGTGAGATTGAGTGCATGGAGGTCTCGGCCAGATCAGGCATGGGACTTGACAACTTGCTCGAAACGATGTCCCTCCAGGCCGAAGTGCTCGAACTCAAGGCAGATCCCAAAGCGTCCCCACGTGCCACGGTGATCGAATCTTCCATGGTGGCTGGCAAAGGCCCCGTGGCCACGGTCATCATCGGCCAGGGCACGCTCAAAGTCGGCCAGCCCTTCATCTGCGGCCCGCTCTGGGGCAAGGTCAAGGCGATCATCAATGACCGCGGCGACTCCATCAAGGAAGTCCTTCCCGGCATGCCCTGCGAAGTCATCGGCTTCAGCGACATGCCGCATGTGGGCGACGAAGTGGTCGTCATGAACAGCGAGCGCGATGTCAAGAAGCTCAGCGAAGAGCGCCTGGAAGAGATCCGCCAGAAGAAGCTCAACGTGCCGCGCCGCTCCACCCTGGAGCACCTCTTTGCCAGCATCGAGGACAGCAACAAGAAGGCCCTCAAGGTCGTCCTCAAGTGCGACGTGCAGGGTTCTGTGGAAGCCGTGGCCAAGTGCCTCACCGACATCAAGAGCGACAAGTGCAACCTCGACATCCTGCACCAGGAAGTCGGTGCCATCAACGAGTCCGACGTCCTGCTGGCCAGCGCCTCAGACGCCATCATCATCGGCTTCAATGTCAAGGTGGAGAACAAGGCCCTCACCGTTTCCAAGCGTGAGACGGTGCAGATCAAGCTCTACTCCATCATCTACGAACTCATCGATCAGGTGAAGGAAGCCATGGCCGGATTGCTCGATCCGATCACCCGCGAAAAGTGAAGCAGGTCTTCAAGGTCAACAAGGGCTTCGTCGGCGGCTCCGTCGTCACCGATGGTGTCATGAACCGCAAGCAGCGCGCCCGCGTGCTGCGTGACGGCCAAGCTGTGTATGACGGCGGCTTTGAAACGCTGCGTCGCTTCACGGACGAAGTCAACGAAGTGCGCAACGGCATGGAGTGCGGTATCAAGCTCTCCGGCTTCAGCGACTACGAAGAAAACGACGTCATCGAGTGCTACGAACTCGAAAAAATCGCCCAAACTCTCTGATCCAGCTCGTCGTATCAGGTTTCAGGTCAGAGGCGTGTCACTCACGCTGCTGACCGGAACCTGAAGCCTGCCCCTTTAAATCTGCCTTATGTCCCTCCGAGTCGATAAAGTACGCGAGCTCATTCGTCGTGAGCTCAGCACCATCCTCGAGAAGGATTTCCGCAACGAAGGCTGCCTGGTGACCATTCACGACGTCAGCCCTACGCCGGACATGCGGCAGTGTTTTGTGTATGTGGGTGTCATCGGCAAGCCGCACCAGCAGGACGCGGCCCTGGCCAAGCTCGTGAAGGCCCGTGGCTTCATCCAGCGTGACCTCTACAAGCGCGTCAAACTGCGCAGCAGCCCCCAGCTCTTCTTCCGCCTCGACAAATCCGTCGAGCGCGGGGTCCCCCTCCTCAACATCATCGACAACCTTCCGGCCCCGCTGCCTGACCTGCCGTCGGAAGAGGTGGAAGGTGCAGAGCCACCGACTGCACCAGCCGAGTAAGAACGGAAGTGGATAGGCACCAGCGCGGCTGGGATCGGGTTCAGTTTGCGGCGGAGCTTGAGATGCGGCGAGAGGAGCTTATGAGTCAAGTATGTTCGCACTCGTCTTATTCAACCGTCAGCACGAGATGTTTCGTCTCAGGCAATCGCTCCGGCTGTTTCTCCTAGCACTCACGGCGACTGGCATGATGACGGTGCTGGCTGGCCCAGCGCACGGCGCAGAGTCTCCAGCCGCCTTCGTTCCCGGCACCGGCTCACGTACCGACGTGAAGCCCTTCTATTTCGCCATCCCTGCGCCACGTGGGCAGATCCTCGACCGCAAGGGGCGGCCCTTCGCGCAAAACACCCTCGAGCGTCGTCTCCAGCTCACCGTGCCCGCAGAAAAGCGCAGCACGCTGGAGGCCTACACCGCCTGGCTCCAGCAAGAGATCGACACATACAAGAGCGACCTCCCCATCGCTCGCCTGCCGGACGCCGATACCCTGAAGCGCCACTACGAAAGCCGGCGCGAGCTTCCCGTCACCGTCAGCGATGCCTTCACGCAGGACCTCGTGATCGATCCGCACAAGCACCCCCACGCCAGTATGCGCACCGAGTACGTACGCCATTACCCGCACGGTGGCATGGCCGCACACATTCTCGGCTACGTCTCCTCAGACGGCGCACCGCCCACCGGCCCCATCCTCCGCGGCGAGCCCCTCTGGCAGCGCACGCGCGGTGCCACCGGCCTGGAGTCCGCGTTCAACACACAGCTCACCGGCACGGATGGCACCCTCTGCCTCATGATGGCAGACGCCGGAACCGTAGCCTATCAGCAGGTCTTCACTCCGCCGACCGCTGGCCGCGACCTCGTCACCACCCTCAATCTAGAAACCCAGCGCCTCGCCGAGAGCGCCCTCGCGCAGTCCAAGCACCGCTGCGCCATGGTCATCGTGGACGCCTTCACCGGAGACATCCGCGCCATGGCCAGCCTCCCGCACTATGACCCCAATGCCTTTGCCGGGGGCATCCCCGCCACAGATTTCTCCACCCTCACTCAGGACATCGACGGCCCGCTCTTTGACCGCGCTCTGCTCGGCACCTACCCGCCCGGCTCCATCTTCAAGCCCATCGTCGTCCTCGCTGGACTGCGCGCCGGTACCGTCGATGCCCAGCAAGAGTTCGAATGCGGCCCCTCCCTCATGATCGACGGTCGCGAATTCGACAACTGGTCCAAAGACGACCATGGCTGGTTCAATGCACGCGCCGCCCTCATCCGCTCCTGCAACACCTACTTCTACCAGTCTGCCATGGTCACCCGAGACCGCCCCATCCTCTACATGGCGCATGAGTTTGGCCTCGGCACCGCCCCTGCGTTTCCGCTGAAGACCGCTGCAGGCAATCTGCCCCAGAATGCCCCGTCCAATCACGACCTCGCCAACCTCTCCATCGGCCAAGGGGTCACCGAGACCTCCCCGCTGCAGATGGCCATGGTTATGGCCACCCTCGCCAATGGCTCCTGCCGTCCGCGCCCGCGCCTCATCACCCACACCCAGTCCCAGACCGGTCAGCTTGGCGATGTCAGCATGCCCTGCCGAGAGGCCCTCATGCCCGTCAGCCAGGCGGATCTCGGGGTCGTGCGCAGCGGCATGTTTGGCGTGGTCAATCATGCACGGGGCACCGGCAAAGCTGCTCGCCTGAAAAAAGTCGCCGTCTTTGGCAAGACCGGCACCGCCCAGTGGGTGCTGCGTGGTGAAAAGGCCAACGTCGTTTGGTTCGCCGGTTTTGTGGACACCAATCCGCCGCTCGCCTTCGCCGTCATGGTCGAAGGAAACGCCGGTCAGGGCGGCCTCTCCGGCGGTGGCACCGCAGCCCCCATCATCGCTAAAGTCCTGCACGACATCGAAGACCGGCCCTCTGCCCACGACGTGAAGTTTGAGCCCTACAACGTCCCTGAGGAAAACGACTCCCTGAACCCCGACTACAGCCAGCCCGCCCCCGGCTACTACGGCGGTCCCCAGTACCGTGAAGAACCCGGCATCGGCGGCTTCTTCCAGCGCCTCTTCCGCTAAAACACTCCTCCTACTCCTCCCTTTTCTCAGCGTCCGAGAGGAAGCGGAGGAGGAAGAGAAAAATAATAAAGCTTCCTCCCGCATGCCCCCTCTGCCCGCCATCCTCGTCTCTCTCCGCGCACGCTACCGCCGCCTCCCACGCTGGTTCCGTTACATCAGCGGCACCTTTGCGGTCCTTGCGCTCATCGGCCTCATCACATTCGGCCTCATCTGGCACCACTACTCCAGCCTCGCTGCCACGTTTGACATGACCGCGCTCACTCGCGGCCAGAATGAAACCCTTATCATGGGGGCCAAAGGCGAGCCCATCGGCAGCGCTAGCGACATCGAGCGCGAGCTCGTCACCCTCACGGATGTTCCCATCACCCTTGTCCAAGCCGTCATCGCCACGGAAGACGCCCGCTTCTTCTCCCACCCCGGCTTCGACATCATAGGGCTCAGCCGCGCCGCCGTGAAGAACTTCACCTCACACGGCATCCGCCAGGGCGGCAGCACCATCACACAGCAGCTCGCCCGCAATGCCTTCGGCCTCCAGGGGCGCAGCTACGAGCGCAAGATCACCGAAATTTTCCTCGCCATGCGCATCGAGCGCGAATGCACCAAGGAGCAGATCCTCACCCATTACCTCAACCGCATCTACCTCGGCACCGGCTGCAGCGGCGTCGGTGCCGCAGCGCGCTGCTACTTTGGCAAAGACGTCCACGACCTCACCCTCGTCGAGTCCGCCACCCTCGCCGGCATCATCAAGGCCCCCGTCGCCTTCTCCCCCATCACCCAGCCCGCACTTGCCAAACAAAAGCGTGATCTCACTCTCCAGCGCATGGCCGAGACCCGCAGCATTACCGAGGCCGAAGCCAATGCCGCCCGCGCCCTGCCGCTCGTTATCAGCCATGACAAAAACCGCGTCCGCACCGGCTACATGCTCGCCGCCGCACGCGCTGAATTTCAGCGCCTCGGCTTCCGGCCGGGCACCCCGCCTGAGATGACCATGACCCTGCGCCTCGACTGGCAGCACCGGCTCGACACCCTCGTGCGCCAGCACCTCGATACCCTCGCCCCCAAGGACAAAGCCCTGCAGGGAGCCGTCATAGTCTTGGACAACAACTCCGGCTCCATCCTCGCCATGCAGGGCGGGCGCGACTTCAACACCAGCCCCTTCAATCGCGCCCTCGATGGCGTCCGCCCCCCCGGCACGGCCTTTCTCCCCCTCGTCTATGCTGCCGCCCTCACCACACTGCCGGACGTCACTGACGCCCCCCAGATTGACGGCCCCCTCGACAATAAGCAAGCCATGATCGGCGGCCTCGTCGGCACCCTCGGCGAATGGGGAGCCGAGGGCGAGCCCGTCGCCTACACCGGCGGCACCATCACCCCCATCCAGGCGCTGCTGGAAAGCCGCACCGCCGCCACCGTCCGCCTCGGTTATCAGGTTGGTCTCGATCCCCTCCGCTCTGCTATCAACCGCTGTGGCTTCACCACTCCGCTGCGCACAGAGGCGGCCTTTACCCTCGGCCAGAGCCCCCTGCGCCTTATTGAGTTCGCCCGCGCCTTTACCTCCATCGCCAACGACGGCCGCCAGTGCGCCACCCCGCATTTTCTTCTTACCCCCACCATCCGTAGCACCGAAGTCTTCGCCCCCGCCGCCATCGCTCATGTGCGCGATACCCTCATCACCGGCATGGAGCGCCCCGAATATCGCAAGCCCCTCCTCGCCCACGGCCTCGCCAACAAAAGCATTGCCGGTTACGGCGGCATTACCTACGACCGCACCGACGCCTGGTTCATCGGTTCCGACCGCGACCTCACCTGCCTCGTCTGGGTCGGGCATGACAAAGACATCCCCATCAGCGCCAAAACCACCGCCTCCACCGCCGCGCTCCCCTTGTGGGCTGCTGTCTTCGCCATGGTCACCGAGGGCAAGCCCAAAGGGTGGGACGCCAAAGCCCCCGCCTCCCAGCTCCTTGCCACGCCCCTCCGCGCCCTCTTCGTCGAAGGCGAAGCCCGCGTCATCCGCGTCACGCCTGTATCAGGCGTCGTCCTCGGCAACGACCCCTACCAAAGCACCAGCGCCCCCGGCGGCGTGCCTTCGGCCATTCCCCTCCCTCAAGACGACTACGTCCCCAAAGCCATCCCTGTGCCGCAGTAGCTCCCGAATCGTCCTCGATCCCACCGCTCCGCCACGCATCGACCGCAGAGGCACAGACTTCAGTGCCCGGAATTTTCTCCATGGCACTTCTCCCACGATCCACCAAGCGCCGTTTTGTAGTCTCGGCTTGAACCTGTCCCGCTCTTCGTTCGTAGTTCGGGATCGTAACCCATCTTCCGTCCGTCCCACGCCACTCACCCACCCTTGACACACCGCCTCTTTCACCGGTTACTCTCTGCCTGTGAAGTCACTTGCCTCATCCATGCTCGTGCTCTGGCTCCTTTGCTGGGCGCACTGCTCGCTGAGCCGCTTTGGTGCGGTGCAGGGAAGTGACGCCTGCACCTACTGCGTGGCATCGAATGAGCATGCCGAAGACTCGCATGACGCTGACGACCATCAGCACGACACACCCAGTCACACCGCAGCAGACTGCGGTGTCTGTGATTTTCTGACCCACGGCACCCCCCTCATGCAGAAGCTCCCGCCCATGACGGCGCTGGCAGTCGATGCATCACCGCTCGCCACCTGGGAGCCCGCGCCACTTCCCGAACTGGCCACCACCTTTCTCACCTCACTCGCAGCCCACGATCCTCCGCCACTGCGCGCCATCTGCGAAGTCCTCTCCCACACGGCATGTCCCGTGCGCGGCCCCACGCAGGCCTAGCCCGCGCTGTTTTTTCGCGCCTTTCCTCCAAGCGCCCCAGGACCCATCCGTCCTATCGGTCCCATAAGACCCATCAGATCGCCGCAAAGGCAAAAAACAGCCCCGAGCAAAGCTACGTCCCTCCTGCGCCCCAAGACAGGGATCACCGCATCCGTCAGACTTCGTACACCCTTCTCAGCCCACTTCACTTTCACTTCGTTCATCCCCATGAAAAAGCTCCTTCCACTGCACACCCTCGCAGCCTTCCTCACCCTCACCCTCACCCTCACCCTCATCTCCTGCACCGACAAACCCCACGCCCCCGCCCACGACGCCCAGGAAGAACACGATCACGAGAGCGATCACGGCCCCGAAAACGGCGCTCAGTTCAAGAAAGGGCAGGGGGTCACCCTCACCGAGGATATGAAGCAAGCCATCGGCCTCAAGACCGCAGAAGTCACCGAGTCACCCGTCCCCGCCATGTGCATCGTCACACTCCAAATCGTGCCTTCCCAAGACCTCCAACCCGCCGCACTCACCTCAGACGCCGCCACTTCCACGCAAGCCACCGGCTGGCTCACCGCCGCCCAGGCCAGATGGATCAAATCCGGCCAGCAGGTCACCCTGAGTGCCGAGAGCGACGACGCCAAATCATCTACGGGAGCCGTCGCACGCGTCGAGCAAACAGCGCACGCCACCCTCGGCGACTTCGCCCTCACCGTCACCACCGCCGCTCCGCACCCCGTCGGCACCCGCCTCCTCATGACCTGCCGCGCCGCCCCCGGTGAAGCCGTCACCGCCATCCCACGCAGCGCCCTGCTCAAGACCGCCGAAGGCACCTTCGCCTACACCATCAACGGCCCCTCCTACCTCCGCACCCCAGTCAAGACCGGTGCCATGAACGAAGACCTCGTCGAAATCACCGACGGCCTCTACGCGGGAGACGAGATCGTCACCACCCCCGTCATGCAGCTCTGGCTCGCCGAACTCCAAGTCCTCCGCGGTGGCAAATCCTGCACCTGCGGTCATTGAGCCCATGTCCTCCTCCTCCGCACGCCCCAGCGCTCCAGGAGCGCGGGCCTCCGAGCCCGCAGCAGGTGCCACCCGCACAGCGCTCACTTCACCATCTGCCAGTATCTAGCACCTAGCACCGCTTCACACCATCTCATGCCCGGCCACCCCACCCCATGCTAACCTTCCTCCTCACCCAGGCCATGCGCCAGCGTGCCGCCGTCATCCTCGGCACCGTGGTCCTCGCCGCCCTCGGCGTCTGGTCCGCGCTGCGCCTGCCCATGGATGCCGTGCCGGACATCACCAATCCGCAGGTCCAGATCAACACCGCCGTCCCCGCACTCGCCCCCGAAGAAGTCGAAAAGCTCGTCTCCTTCCTTATCGAGACCGACATGGCCGGCCTCCCCGGCATGGTCGAGCTCCGGTCACTCTCCAAGTTCGGCCTCTCGCAGATCACCATGATCTTCCACGACGGCGTGGACATCTACCGCACGCGCCAGCTCGTCACCGAGCGCCTTCAGGGCGTGCTCGATGAACTCCCTCCCGGTCTCACCCCGCGCCTTGCCCCCATCGCCACCGGCCTCGGCGAAATCTTCTACTACACGCTCGACTACACCGCCGACGCCCCGGACAAGCCCAAGACGCGTGAAGCCCAGCTCATGGAGCTGCGCACCATCCACGAGTACCAAGTGAAACCCCTCCTACGCCGCACCCCCGGCGTCGCCGAGGTCAATACCAGCGGCGGCTATCACCGGCAGATCGTCATTCAGCCCGACCCCGCACGCCTCGTCGCCGCAGGCATGTCCCTCGATGAACTTGCCCGCAAAGTCGAAGAAGGCACCCGCAATGCCGGCGGTGGTTTTGTCGAGATCGGTGGCGAGCAGCTCATCGTCCGCGCCCCCGGTCGCGTCAGCAGCGTCGAAGAAATCAAGCGCCTCCCCCTCAAGTTCGGCGGCGGCGTCAAACCCATCCTCCTTCAGGAAGTCGCCAGCGTCGGCATCGGCTCCGCCTTCCGCACCGGAGCCAGCACCCATGAAGGAGACGAAGCCCTCGTTGGCGCAGCCCTCATGCTCGCCGGCGAAAATGCCCGCCTCGTCGCCAACGCCGTGCGTGAAAACTTGGAAGACATCCAGCGCAAGCTCCCCCCCGGCCTCGTCATCCGCACCGTCTATGACCGCAGCGATCTCGTCAATCGCACCATCCACACCGTCGAGTCTAATCTCAGCGAAGGCGCACTCCTCGTCGTCATCGTCCTCTTCCTCCTCCTCGGCAATGCCCGCGCCGCCTTCATCGTCGCCCTCGTCATCCCACTCTCCATGCTCCTCGCCATGATCGGCATGGTCGAGCTCGGCGTCTCCGGAAACCTCATGTCCCTCGGCGCGATCGACTTCGGCCTCATCATCGACGGAGCCGTCGTCATGGTCGAAAACATCGTCCGCCATCTTGGCGAGCGACAGCACGCCCTCGGCCGCAAACTCTCCGCCACCGAGCGCGCGGAAGAAGTGCTCAAGTCCGCCAAGGAAGTCGCCAGCCCCATGTTCTTCGGCGTCCTCATCATCACCGTCGTTTACGTCCCCATCCTCGCGTTGCAGGGCATCGAAGGAAAAATGTTCCAGCCCATGGCCATGGTCGTCATGCTCGCCCTCGGCGCATCGCTCGTGCTCGCCCTCATGCTCATGCCCGTCCTCTGCGCCACCCTCCTCGGCGGCAAGATTCAGGAAAAGGACAACCTCATCGTCACCGCCACCAAGCGCCTCTACGCCCCGCTGCTGAATTTCGGCCTGCGCCATCGCTGGCTCATCGTCATGCCCCTCTTCGGCCTCTTCGCCTGGAGCCTCGTCCTCTTCTCACGCCTCGGTGCCGAATTCATCCCGCAGCTCGATGAAGGCGACTTCACCTTCCAGTTCATCCGCAGCGCCAGCGCCAGCCTCTCCTCCTCCGTGCAGCTCCAAAAACAAAGCGAAGCCGTCCTCCGCCGCGAGTTCCCCGAAGTGCGCGATGTCTTCTCCCGCATCGGCACCGCCGAAGTCGCCACCGATCCCATGGGCCCGAACGTCGCCGACACCTACGTCATGCTCACGCCCCCCGAAACCTGGCGCAAAGTCGATGGCACCCACATCACCAAAGCCGCCCTCGGCGACCTCATGCGCGAGCGACTCCTCGCCCAAGTCCCCGGCCAAAACATCCTCGTCTCCCAGCCCATCCAGATGCGCTTCAACGAGATCATGGCCGGTGCCCGCGCCGACCTCCTCTGCAAAATCTTCGGCGAAAACTACGACGACCTCGAACGCCTCGCCGGAGAAATCACCGCCGTGTTAAACAGCCTCCCCGGCGGCAGCGAGACCGAATTCGACGCCATCGGCAAAGTCCCCATGATCGAGATCCAGCCCGACCGCGAGGCCATGATCAAATACAACGTCCACAGCGAAGACCTGTACAAACTCATCGAAACCGCCCTCGCAGGCGATGAAGTCGGCACCCTCATCCAAGGCAACCGCCGCACCCCCATCCTCGTCCGCCTCGCCGAAGACCAGCGCGCCGATCTCACCACCATGGAGCGCCTCCCTCTCCGCACCGAAGGCGGCGGCATGCTCGCCCTCAAGCAGATCGCCAAAGTGAAGCTCGAAGACCGCGTCAACCAGATCACCCGCGAAGACACCCAGCGCCGTGTCAGCGTCCTCATCAACGTGCGTGGTCGCGATACCGAAGGCTTCGTCCACGAAGCCACCCGCATGATCCGCGAGAAAGTCGTCTTTCCCGCAGGCTACTACTTCGAGTTCGGCGGCCAGTTCAAAAACCTGCAAGAGGCCAAAGCCCGCCTCACCATCGTCGTCCCTCTCGCGCTCGCCCTCATCTTCGTCCTCATCTACCTCAGCTTCGGTTCCTTCAAGCAGGCCGCGCTCATCTTCATCTGCGTCCCCCTCGCCGTCACCGGCGGCATCTTCGCCCTCTACCTGCGCGGCATGCCCTTCACCATCTCCGCCGCCGTCGGCTTCATCGCCCTCAGCGGCATCGCCGTCCTCAACGGCATCATGCTCATCAGCTTCATCAATCAATTGCGACGCGAAGGCCACGAACTCCGCTCCGCCGTCGTCACCGGCACCCTCACACGACTGCGACCCAAGCTCATGACCGCCCTCGTCGCCAGCCTCGGCTTCGTCCCCATGGCCATCGCCACCGGAGCCGGAGCCGAAGTCCAGCGCCCCATCGCCACCGTCGTCATCGGCGGCATCATCACCTCCACCTTCCTCACCCTCCTCGTTGTCCCCCTCCTCTACGATTGGTTAGAAAAACGATCCACCCCTCCAGCATAACTAAGTCCTCAACCAGTGCCGCCGCACCAAAATCCTCATCCTCGTCCTCCATCCAATCCCTCCGCTAAACACCACCACCCCCACCCACCCTCAATTTACAATTCCCAGTTTTCAGTTCCCAGTTTTCAATCCTCTAAAACCCAACGCATCCACCACCCCATACGTCCCATAGGTCTTATCCGTCCTATCCAAACACCCACCATTCCGCACTTCGCATCCGCGCACCCACAACCAACCGACACCCACACCCCCATGAAAACCCTCCTCCACACCTTCCTCCTCCTCGTCACCCTCACCTCCGCCATCGCCGACACCGCCGTCAAAGCCGGGCCCCGCAAAGGCCGCCTCCTCGAATTCTCCCCCACGCAAAGCGCCGAGTTTTTCGTCGAAAAAGACCGCACCATCAGCATCGCCTTCTACGACGCCGCCATGAAAGCGCAGCCCCCCGCCGCGCAAGTTGTCACCGCCACCGCTGAAGCACCCACCGGCAAAACCAAGATCGACTTCGCCCCCAAAGGTACCCTCCTCGTCGCCACCGCCCCGCTCCCCGCCGGCGAAGACTACCAGGTCGTCGTCCAGGTCAAACCCGACGCCACCTCCAAGCCCAAAAACTTCCGCATCAAGCTCCTCCTCTACACCTGCAAAGAATGCGGCAACGCCGAATACGCCTGCATCTGCGATCATTGATTTTGCTTTCAGCTTGTCCTGAGCCCTCTCAGCCTCTCCCCATCACGCGCCACAGCTCCGCAACATCCGCCACATAGGTTCTATTAGACCCATTCGCCCCCATCCTCACTCCGACCCCGCTACTTTGACAGGCGCGGTACCATTCTCACCTCGCGCAAAAATCCTCGGCTTGAACGTCGTCACCCAAACCGGTGAACCCCATGAGCTAGGATAGCGCGAAGTATACCGCACCGTCTTCTCCTTCAGCGGCGTCCCCGGTGCCGGATGCGGCACCTCCATGTCATGATAAAGGTACTCATACGATCCATGTGGCGATGCCACGCGGTCATAGTATCCCATCCCACCAGGGCGTGACGCACTGTAGGGGTAAAACCCGCTCCGCTCGTACGGACGTCCATAAGGTCGCAGGCTGCTCACATACGCTGGCGAGCCAAACGCAGGCGGAGCTGCTTTGGCAGACGTGGAAGTGGTTCGGGCCGGTACCGTGCGACGATACAGGTCCCCCGTGCAGGAGGCGATGCCGCAGGCCGTCACAATTGCGCAGACGGTCAGGAAAAGATGTTTCATAAAGCGTGGAGGTGAAGGTTCAGAGCAACTGCCGGAGTATAGCTGTCAGGAAGACGACCTGTCTCTAAAAATCAATACGCAGCGGGTCTGCCCACAGTGTGGGAATGTCTGTCATCTTCTTCTGCCGCCCTATGGATAGGGGGCAAAATTCAAACCACTGATGCCAAAGTACTTGGCCCTGCCTGCGTTTTGAGGTGTAATGCCATGCATGAGCCAGACCGCTTCTCTCACCCCGGCTTTTGCCCCCGTGGCTCAGCGCGTTCAGGTGTGGGTGGTGCTTCGGCGCTGGCTGGCAGTCCTGCGCATGACGCTGATTCCGACCTCGCTGGTGCTTTTTCTGCTCGTGCTGGCAGCACTTCGCGGATCAGGGGCGGTGCTCTCCCCATGGCTCGGCCTGATCATGTGGCTGGCTGGCTGCCTCGGCTATGCTTGGTGGCAGCGTCCAGGGCAGTTCAGTGCGCTGGCCTTGTGGGATCAGGTGGCGGGACGACGCGAGGCGTTCGCCTCCGCCTGGTGGTTTGAACAGCACGACCAGGAGGGGGCGATGGCGCGTGCCCACATCGACGCGCAGCGTGCGGTTTTGGCGCAGGCATGGCCCGCATCGCTGAAACAAGATCTGCCTTTGCGGCCGGACCGCTGGCTCGCCGTGCCGCTGCTCATTGCGATTCTCGGCAGCTTCATCAGCATCGTCACGGCTCCGCCTTCGGAGGTGGTGGAAATGGATCAGGACATGACGCGCAAAGCCGCCGAAGAGGCGAAGAAGCTGGCTCAGACCGACTGGGAAAAGAAAAAATTGGCAGGGCTCAAGGAGGAAGAAACCAAGCAGGTCGAGGACTTAAAACAAAAGCTGCAGAAAACCGCCGCAGATCTCGCCAACGCAGAGGGCAAGGACGCACGCGATGTGCTCGCCGAATTGGAACGGCGTGCCCGCGAGGCTGAGAAGCTGGCGGAGGAGCTTGGCAACGGCAAGGAACCCTGGGCTTCGGAAAAACTCATCGAGGCGCTGCGCCAGCATGCAGACACGGCCGATCTCGGGGACGCCGCCGCCGCGAAGAATGCGCAGTCGGCAGCCCAGGCTGCCGCAGCGCTTGCCAGCCAGCTCAAATCACCGCAGCTCAGCGCTGAAGCGAAGGAGCGCATGAACGAAACACTCAAGGACGTGCAGCAGCAGTCGGATCAGGAGGATCGCAAACGCTCCCTTGGCCAGAACGTTCTCGCGGCGGGCGATCAAATGCAGCAGGGCAACCCGGCAGGTGCAGGTGAAGAATTCCAAAAGCTCGCCGACAAGCTGCGCGACCTCGCTCTGCGTGAGCAGTCGCGTCAGGAACTGCAGCAGCTCGCCCAGCAGTTGCGTGATTCCGGCAGCAAGATCGCGGGACAGCAGGACGGCAGCCAGGGCGCGATGCAGCAGATGAGCCAGACGGGGCAAGGAGATTCATCAGAACAGCAAGGGCAGCAAAGTGCGCCCCAAACGGGACAGTCGCAAAATTCCCAGCAGATGCTCAATCCTCCCGGCATGGGCCAGACCGGCCAGCAAAATCAAATGCAGCAGCCTCAGGATGGGCAGGGGCAGGGCCAGCAATCCATGATGAGCATGGGCCAGGGGCAGCAGGGCCAGGCTGGCAAGCAGGGCCAGCCCGGCGATGGCCAGCCGATGTTACTAGCTCCGGTTCCCGGTGCGGCCAAACCGGATGACAAAGCCCCCGTGGTCATCCTCCCGGGTGCTGGTTCGCCGGGCGATCCCAATGGCCCCATGCTCGCCATGCCTGGCTCAGGATTGCCTCCCGGCAACGCCAAAGCAGATCTCAACACCACTCCCACCACCAAGCAGGACACCGACAATCAAAGCGTGGTTCGCGCACAGCAAAACAGCGAAGGCCAGAGCACCGTGCGCACCGTCGAAGGCGGCGTGCGCAATGAACAATCCGCACGCTCAGCCACACAGACCGCTCTTGATGCGATTCAAGCCGAAGAAGCTGCGCTCGATGAAGCGGCCCTGCCACCCGCACGCCGTGAACAGGTCCGGCGCTACTTCAACGAACTGCGGAAGCGGTTTGAGGGAAAGTGAGCGTTTAGCAGACCTGTCCGTGGCATCAGCCAGTGGAAATCCCGTTTACAGGAATTCATGCACTGCCTTGGCTGCGCGCAGGTAAGCCCCGCCACTGCCGAGTGTGGCGACCACAGATGCCAGATCCTGCTGCAAATGCTCGCGTCGGGCGGCACTGGTGAGCAGGTCGGTGGTGGCTTTGGCAAGCGTGTCAGCATTGAGCTGCCCCTGCACAAGTTCCTTCACCACCTCGCGCTTGGCGAGGATATTGACGATGCCCAGATATTTGATCCGCACGACCAGCTTGGCGATGACGTAGGTGGGCCAGCTCACGTTGTAGATCAGCGTGTAGGGTAGGCCAAAGCAGGCGGCTTCCAGCGTGGCGGTGCCGGAGGCGACGGCTCCAGCTTGAGCTCGCTGCATCAGATCATAGACGGTGCCGGTTTCGATCCAGCGCTTCGCCTCGGGCATGCCGTGCTCGTCGGCCATGTTGCGCATGAAACCGGCGAGAGTCTCATTGGCCGCCGAGATGGCGAAGCGTGCAGACGGCAGGGCCAGTTTGATGGCTTTGGCCGCGTCCATCATGATGGGAAACAGACGGCGCACTTCGTTGAGGCGGCTGCCGGGGAACCAGCCGACGAGGCCGGGCTCGCGTTTCCATTCGCGTTTCAGCGTCACCACGCGGTCCACCATGGGGTGTCCGCTGAATTCGGTGCGCAGGCCGCTCTTCTCGTAAAACTCCTTCTCGAAGGGGAAGATGCAGATCATGAGGTCGAGCACTTTGGCCATGATCTTCACCCGGCCCTTTTTCCATGCCCAGACCTGCGGGCTGATGTAGTAGAGAATGCGTCCTTTGTACCCGGCGGTGCGCAGGCTCTTGGCTAGGCGCAGATTGAAACCGGGATAATCCACGAGGATCACCGCTTCGGGTTTCTGATCGAGGATGGAGTCCAGCACGGCATCCATCTTCTCCTTGAAATAGCGGTACATTTTCAGCACCTCCCACAGCCCGACGACACCGGCGGTTTCGACCCAGTCTTCAACACCTTCGCCGACCACCTCGCGCATCTTCGGGCCGCCCAAACCAATGACCTTCATGCCGGGCTCCAGCGTCTTCAATTCACGCAGGAGTCCCGCAGCATGAGTGTCGCCGCTGACTTCGCCTGCAATGATGAAGATGCGGTTCATGAGGTGCCCAGCGCGGCGTTTTTTTCAATTTGATCGGTGATTTCCAAAGCGATGCGTACAGCTTCGGCACCTTCCTGGCCGGTCACGACCGGGCGGCGGCCATGACGGGCGCATTCCACGAAGGCGGCTATTTCGAGTTTCAGCGGCTCGTCTTTTTCCACTTCAACCGCTTCACGCACGATCTGCATGCCGTCTTTGCGGTAGATCCAGCCGCTCTGCTCCTGGTAGTCCAGACTGAGGTAGCTCTCGCTCTGAAAGACGCGGATTTTGCGCATCTTCTCCGGGCTGATGCGGCTGGCCGTGATGTTGGCGATGCAGCCGTTGGCGAACTTGAGCCGCGCGTTGGCAATGTCTTCACGTTTGGTCAAAACCGGAATGCCCACGGCATCGACCTGGATCAGTTCTGATTTCACCAGATGCAGCACGATCTCGATGTCGTGGATCATCAGATCCAGCACCACGCCAATGTCGATGCTGCGGTTCGGGAAAGGCGAGAGACGATGGGCCTCGATGAAGCGCGGGTTGTCCATGCGTTCTTCAAGCTGCAGCAGCACCGGATTGAAGCGCTCGATGTGGCCGACCTGTAGAATGACGCTCTTCGACTTCGCAAGTTCGATGAGCGCCTGCGCCTCCGCATAGGATTCGCTGATGGGCTTTTCCACCATCACATGAATACCGGCCTGCATGAGCGGCTCGGCGACTTTGCGGTGGAAGACCGTCGGCACAGCAACCGTGGCGGCATCCACGCGCTGCGCGAAGTCGGCGAGATCACCGGCGGCATGCGTGCCAAATTGCGCGGCAAATTCTGCGGCCCGTGCAGTGTCGGCATCATACACGGCAGCAAAGGTGATCGCACCCTCGCTTTTCGTGGCGATCTCAGCCATGATGCGGGCGTGGTTTTTGCCAATGGCACCGACTCCGGCGACTCCGATGCGGAAAGGGGAACTCATGATCAGATGTGAAAAAAGGGAAGGTTAGAATTTGCCGGGGAACTTCATGCCAGGCGGAAGCTTGGGCATTTTGCCCCCCCCCCCACCTCCGAGCATTCCACCGAGACCGCCGAGTCCTCCCATGCCACCACCACCGA
>NCCR01000362.1:0-3446 GCA_002279765.1 Verrucomicrobia bacterium 12-59-8
GTTCGGAAAACCGCCCGCCTCACCCGCTCCAAACAAAAACCGGCACACAATCATCGACGCCAGATTCCACGCATAGCCCGTCGCCGCCGTGAACACGCTCCAGAACATCACCACACGCAGCAGCACCCGCCGCGGACCCCATTTGTCACCCAGCCATCCACCTGGAATCTCGAACAGCGCATACGCCAGCGTGAACGCCGAGAACACATACCCCATCTGCGTGTCATCAAACCCCAGATCACTCTGGATAAACGGCCGCGCCTTCGAAATACACACCCGGTCAATGTAATGAATGATGCCGAGCATCACGGCAAAAACGATCACGCCATAGCGCGTGCGAGAGGGACGGAGAGTGGATTCCATGGTCGGTTGGGAAAGCGCGCATGCTGTCACGCGACCAGACTCAACGTCAACTCCTCAAACATTCCATCAAGGCTCACCCACCGTAGGATTGGCCACCACAATCGCACTCGCCTTGATCGCCCGCGTCAGCACCTCCTTCGGCTGCTTGCCACTGGGCACCAGCTCACGTGCCATGCCCTTGTAGCGCAGAGGCTTGTAACCAAGCGCAAGCAACGCATCCAGTGGCGCCTGCTTGAGTCCAGGCTTCCAGTAGTCCGGCGCGCCACCGGTTTCATAATAATAGATCCAGGTGTGCTGCGGGTCATACCATCCGGCGCACAGAATGACGTGCCTGTGCGGAATGTTCAGCACATCTCCCGGCTGCAGTTCCTGCGCACTGCCAAGCTCCGTGCACACCGCCGGCAGTTGGCGGGTGTCATGCACCGTCGGCAGTTTCAAACAACGCGAAATGAACCCCGAACAGTCCACCCCTGCGGCCTGGGTGCTCACCGCCGCATTGTCCGCACGGCGTTTCTCAGGTGATGACACATCACCTCCAGCGCTCCCATTCGCGATGGCGAGATCAAACGATGCCGGATCATCAAAGCCACCCCACTTGTAGGGCACCCCGCTGTTCGTCTCCCCCGGCATCCACCAGCCCTTGCGCTCCTGCTGCGGTTCATGCGTGACATCGGGCGTATTGACCAAGATGCCCGCCTTGTCCTTCCCATGCAGGATGTTCCTCGCAAAGGGCCGCCATGTGTGATTCGTGAATTGTTGCGCAATCGCCATCGACTCATCGGGGGTGATCTGCGAAGGCGCGTCCGGATCTCCCGGGGTAAGATGCCCAGGCTTTAACTCCAGCATGAGCGGCGGGGTCTCATCATGTTTCAGGATCGAGTTGCAGCTCGTCAGCAGTAGTATCAGGAAAGGAAGGGCGCACTTCATCGGCGGATGATGCGAGGTCTGCGTATCCGGTCAACCGATTGCGCCTGTTCATTGAGTTGACCTGCCCGTTCTCGATTGCAGACTGTGCGTCATGCCCTCCCGCCTCTGCCTCGCAGTCTCCCTGCTGCTGGCCGCGTTCGCTCTGCGAACGGATGCCGCACCCGCCAAACCTTCCGCCCGCACCGCCCTCGTCATTGGCAACGCGAAGTACGAAACTGCCGTGGGCCCGCTGCGCAACACCGGCAACGATGCCAAAGCAGTGGCCAAAACCCTGCGCGATCTCGGCTTCGCGGTCATCGAAAAACATGACGTCACGCGCGATCAGCTCCTGCGCTCTGTAATGGAGTTTCGCGCCACTCTGACCCATGCCGAAGTCGGCCTCTTTTACTACGCCGGCCACGGCATTTCCGTCGCTGGCTCAAACTACCTCCTACCCATCAAATCCGGCTACACCCCCGAAGGCGCCGACGATGTAACCCTGCGCCTGCTCGCAGAAACAAAACTCTTCAATGTCGAGCAGGCCGTGGCCGACATGAAATCCTCCGGCGCACTCTGCAATCTCGTCATCCTCGATGCCTGCCGCACCACCGCCGTCGCGCGCACCGGCCGCACGCGTGATGCCGCAACTCCCGGTGGCTTGAGCGAAATGAAACCACCCGCCGGATCCCTCATCGCCTTTGCCACCGATGCCGGACAAACCGCGCTCGATGGCGACGGCACCAACGGCCTCTACACCGAGGAACTCCTCAAAAACCTGCGCACTCCAGGCCTGACCGTCGAGCAGGTCTTCAAACGCACCCGTGCCGGTGTGCTTGAGCGCTCCAATGGCGGACAGATCCCCGCCGAATACTCACGCCTCGTCGGCGATGACATCTTCCTCGCTGGTCCGGCTTCCACGCCACCACCGCCGACGGCATCGCCACCTGCTCCAGCGCCGCCACCCGTTCCGACCTTGCCCTCCCTCAAAG
This sequence comes from Verrucomicrobia bacterium 12-59-8, assembly GCA_002279765.1. The sequence continues at coordinate 2,259 of NCCR01000362.1, forward strand.
AGATCTCCAAGCTCGCCACCGCAGGCAAAGCCCGCGAATGTGTCGAAGCATTGCAGCAGCTCGCCCAGGCCAAAGGCCCCGGTGATTATGCCGCAGAACCCATCGAAGTGCTGCTGGATCAGGTGAAGGAAGATCTCAAAGACGCCACAGTCGAAGCTGCCTCCACCAACTGCGAACTCATCCTCAACGCCCTGCGCGACTGCCTGCCGCCGGATCATGCCAAAAAAATCCCCTTCACCGCCAAAGCCCTGAACCGTCACGGCGATGCCCTGCTGCTGCTCGGTCGCGCAGACGAAGCCCTCGACGCTTACAACACCGCCCTGCCCCTCACGCCTGACGATTCCTACATCCTCTACAACCGTGGCCGCGCCCACTTGGCGCTCGGAAACTCGGACAATGCCAGGACCGACTTCACCGCCGCCGCGAGCAGCAAGTTCAAACAGCCTGGAGCGAAAAAGCTCGCTCTGGAAGCACTTTCAAAGCTCAAGTAATTCGTCGCTCATTCCTCTCGACCGATGCTTGAATGGGCTTTTAGCGTGCATCCTCAAACGTAATCCAAGGATAGTTTGGCCGATTGCCTGCGATAAGAATCTCCGGTTTGATAGTACGGTTCAAATTATTTTTGGCAATAGTCGCCCTGCAGATCCAAGCTCGAAAAGGCGGATGGGCCACTGCCTCCTGACTAAGGTCGATTTGCGGATCATCTGTTTTGCGAAGAACAATGTCAGCGCCCATTTCACCAACGAGTTTGTCATCGACCGAAACAACAATCCCTGAATTTTTGAGGTTGATTGTCGAATAAGTGGAAGGAACAACCCAGTATTTTCCACTCGCGAGTTCAGGTTCGTTGTCTAAATCACCTAGAATATTGTCGAGGCCATACCAAGCAAAGTAGATAGGTGATTTTGCCGGGTGAACCGGATCGGCAGGTTCGATATCGGCAAGACCAATGGGTGATTCTTCCGGGCGCTCGTCAAGGACGAAACGAGAAGCGTTTCGGCGGGGAGTCGCTGCGGATGATGCAAACTCTTCATTGAGGATTCTAAGCTCGCTGCTAAAAAAATAATCTTGTGGCACTCCGGCATTGTACAAAAAAACGAGCATCTGTTCAGGGTTGAAAAGATCATCAATCATCTTGCCGTAGTCACGGCCGCCAGTGCCGTATTGCACACCAGCGGTGTCCCGATT
>NCCR01000362.1:3471-6431 GCA_002279765.1 Verrucomicrobia bacterium 12-59-8
TACTTTGTTATAAGGCCGGAATTCTTCACTGCCGTGGTCGAGTGGGTGCCCAGAGTGATGAAATAGTCGATTTCCTTGTGCGCAAATTTTGTCTCGATGCCATGCAACAAGCCGAACCACTTTTTTGCGGCCACTGGCTTATCAGGTCCTGCGTAGGTGCCTGGCGTAAACTTGGTTTTTTCAATTGATGAATTAAGTGCATAGCCACGCATGGCTAACTCGCTTTCAAGCCGAGCAAGGAAGGCGTCGCGCATAATGCGCTCATATTCGACATCCTCCCCCATCACCACAACAACACTAATCTCGCCTTTATGTATAGGTGGTGGCGGAATCTTTTCTTTCTGGTTCAGAAACCAGAACCCACCGACCATTACGACCGCAAGCAGCAACAGAGATGCAAAAATGGCTTTCGTCGTGGCGCGAAGGCCTCCTTGCTCAACCCTGAGAAGTCGCACCTGTTCTTGAAGGGACAGCGTTCGATGCTTGATGTCATCGTGTGTCTTCGGGCTTTCGTATAAATGGGTGTCAGTGAGCAGTCGCTCACGATGGGCGACCTGGAGTGCTCGTTTCTCAGTGTCTTCCAAATCAGGCCCCTCATCATATGGGAAGTCCTCGGGACAGACGAAGGTGTAAACACGGAATCGTTTGTCGCCATGCACCTCTTGAAGGCGACGGCCCATTTCATATTCCATCTGGGTGTAACTGTGGCGCTCAGCATGGGGCGGCAGCGTCGAAGGGTCAGGTTCTGCCCCGTAGCGCATGCCGGCGATATGAATCATCGCTTGGCACTCGCCGATTTTTTCCTTCAACATGGTCGTTACCGTGCGGAAGTCTGGAGCGAAATTCGTCTGCTCTACCGGATGGCATCCAATAGTGAGCAGGGCCTCTTTGACAATGTGACGAATGCTTTGGAGATCGCCGCTCGTGGCCGAGATAAAGACTTTAGGTGGATTCATTGAAGTGTTATATCTGGTGCCGGTGGGAGATCACCTTCGTCGCCGCATACCAGCCAGCGAGCTCGTCTGCGGAGGTACGCGCCGTGGGAAATACGGAACGTGGCCACGCCAGAGCTTTCCTTGGCAAGTTTAATGACGCTGCGCCAGTCGGCTCGAAGTTGGTCTGCTCGACGGGATGGCGTTTGATTGTAAGCAGGGCGCCCTTGACAGTCTGCCGCGCGCTGCCGAGATCGCCCGAGGCGGCGGAAATGAAGATCTTGGGCGGGTTCATGCGGAGGTAAGAGCCGAGTTGGGGAGGTAGTGGCCGTGGGCCTCAATGCCCTCCGTTTTGCTTTTCGGCGAGGTCCCATTCGATCAATTCATCGAGCAACACTTCCTCGGTAGCGACGACCGTTCGGCGTGTGGCGGATTCAGTCTTGAGGTTGCTAATCACGGCGCGGGTGGCTTGCAGTCGAGCGGTCATTTCATCGTAACGATGCGTGCGACGCGTGGCATCCAAAGCGGCACGCAAACCGCTCGCGATGCTGGCGATGAGTGGGAAAAAGATAGGTAGAAACAAGACGAGAACCTTGGTGCCAAGCAACACCCATGAGAAGGATGCCGAAGCGACGTCGTCACCGTGAAGACCGATCTCAACAAGGTGCCAGACTTTATAGCCAAGAGCACCAAAAACCACCATGGGAGAGATGCCTGTGGCGAGAGTGGCGACAAGCTGGGTCTGGCGCATGTGAGTGGAAGCCTTTTGCTGCTCTTTGGCAAAATAACCCAGTTGATCGGCGAGGCGCTCGTTAACGTAGTCAGTGCGGCGCTTCTGCCAGGTTTTGGACCGATCCTGCTCGCGCCTGGCCATGAGTCCGATCATGAGCGCGAAGCGTGCCCACCGGGGCTTATGCCGGGCAACTTGAGGCTCAAGCGGATCAAGGAACGGAGACCCTGCGCGCAATCCACGAACCAGTTCCGCTCCAAACCGCGCCCGCAGCCAGCGCTCGTGCGTGTGACGCTGGGCATGGGCTCGCGACATCCGCCACGCCACGAACACAAGGATGAACTCGATCAAGGCGAGCACCATGAGCACCGCGACGGGTTTGATCCCTTGGTCCGGCATGATGGCAGCAAAACCAGCGATGATAGTGGCCAAGCCATGAAGAAAAATGGTGCGGATCAGGCCTGACCGGAAGTTTCCCGCTTCGGTCTCAGCCGTGGACGTGAGACGGGTGAAGATGGCCTCGGTTTCAATAATCCCTTGCGATTTGGGTTCTCCCAGGAGTTCATTGACCTTGGAGATTTCCCGGCACTGCACTTCGCTAATCGAAGCAAAATGCTCCAGATGCTCTGGATGAAGTGCGCCACTGACGGCATCGATCACGAGCAGGGGACGGTTCAATTCGGTGCGTACATGGGCCACGATGTCCGCCGTTCCACCCAGTTTATTTTCGTCTGAGTCTTTCCCATCCCACACGGCAATGATGACATCGCTTGCCTGTGCTATCTGAATACCGGTATCGTAGTAGCACTCGGGATCGGTCTGCACGCCACGCACTAGGCGCAGCGTCCCCCCGTCAATGCCATGCTGTGCATCTTGAATTTGCTTCCAAGCTCGGTCCCAGTCCTCCTGCCGGAACGTTTTCTGGCCCCCATCGGGCTTGTCCCAGAAGTCCGATGGGAAGTTTTGGTCAAGCTGCACCGCACCCGTGTCATTGTCGGTTTCAATGGGTTTCGGCAGCACAAGATGAACAGGAATACCCAAGCCTCTTGCGGCCTCGACCGCAAGCGTGTCCGCACCGTAGGCGATGCTGGTGAAAAGTTCGATCTCACCACCTGCAGCCCTGGCTTGTTCGCGCAACTGCTCCAATGCGGTACGGATTGCTGCGGCAATGGGCTCTGGTTTGTCGAGGTGACGATGTCCCGTAAATCCGACGATGAAGCGCGGTGTGAGCATAGCCGGTGATTTCGGCGGGCCCGTGGAGGATCGCAAGCGACAATCACAAACGATTGCTTAGGCAG
>NCCR01000088.1:0-6504 GCA_002279765.1 Verrucomicrobia bacterium 12-59-8
AGGTTTCGGCAAGGAAGGCGACTATGTCGCGCGCCAGATCCATCGCTGGACCAAGCAGTACCAGATGTCCGAGACAGCCAAGATCCCCGAGATGGACAAGCTCATGGAATGGCTGCCCGCGCACATGCCGGCGTTGGAACGCTTCGCCGCGCACGCCGGTCACCATCTGCCGAAACTCGTCCGTGGTTAGGGAGGCGGACACATCCGGTCCGAACATCTCGCGACTGAAGGTGATATGAACCTCGATCAATTTTGCGCCAAGGGTGACAGCGGCAAGGGAGGGATATGGAGTGCCGGAGTGGTCGGACAAACCGACGGGGCACTGATAGCGTTCGGCTAGTTCGGCGATCTGATTGAGGCCGATTTTCTCCGGCGGGCAAGGATAGGCGGTGGTGCACTGAAACACAGCCACGGGTGTTTCGGCCGCCCGCAGCAGAGCGACGGTGGCATCCATTTCCTCCAGATAACTCATGCCGCTGGAGACGAGCACAGGTTTGCCCGTGGCAACCATGGCGTCCAGAAAGAGCCGGTTGGTCACCTCCCCCGAGGCGACTTTCCATGCCGACACACCGATGCGCTCCAGCAGACGGATGGCGGCCAGTGAAAAGGGCGAACTCAAAAATACGAGCCCTTTTTCCTCAGCATGCTGCTTGAGTTCGAGCCATTGCGGCTCGGTGAATTCCATGCGCTTCCAGTAGTCGTAGCGCGTGGCGTCCTGCTTGCTGAATTTAACCCGCCAAGTGTCCAGCTCCGAACTTTCTTCCGCAGCGATGTGGGTCTGAAATTTCACCGCATCGGCCCCGGTGGCCGCCACGGCATCAATGTAAGCGTGCGCGGTCCCCAGACTGCCATCGTGGGCCTGAGCGACTTCTGCGATGATGAAGCATGGGGCGGCAGGGTTCTGCCACAGATCATTGATGTCGCGGAGAGGGGACATGGTACCTGCCTGGGCTAGCTTGCAGCGCTTGCCACCTGCTTGTAAAACTCCAACGTCTGGCGCAGCCCTTCCTCCCAATCCACCTTCACCTCATAGCCCAGGCCATCACGTGCGGCGCTGATGTCCGCCAGCGAGTGCAGCACATCGCCAGCACGCGCCGGTTCAAAGCGTGGCTGAAGCTCCTGGCCGGTCAGTTGGTTAATGTCCTTCACCAGACGGATCAAATCAATGGAATGCCCGGCGGCCACGTTGAAGACCTTGCCTGCTGCCTTCTCCGCTGGCGCTTCGGCGGCGAGCAGATTCGCAGACACAGCGTTGTCCACATAGGTGAAATCACGCGCCTGACTGCCGTCACCAAAGATGACCGGAGGCTTTCCTTCCAACATGAAGGTGCAGAACTTGGCGATCACCCCGGAATACGGCGAATCAAACGCCTGGCGTGGTCCGAAGATGTTAAAGTAGCGCAGAGCGATGGCTTCAAACCCATAGAGCTGATGAAAGAGCTGGCAGTAACGCTCACTCCCATACTTTTGCAGCGCGTAAGGAGACAGCGGCTGCACGGGCAGGCCCTCGTATTTGGCAGGCGCGTCGGCGTTGCCGTAGATGGAGGATGAAGATGCAAACATCAGGCGTTTCACCCCGGCATCGCGTGCGGCCAGCAGCACGTTCAGGGTGCCGTCCAGGTTTTGCGCATTGCTCTCAAGCGGCTCAGCGACGGAGCGCGGCACCGAGGGCAGCGCCCCCTGGTGAAAGACCCAGTCGATGCCGGGCATCAGCTTGGCCAGCAGCGCCTGATCGCAGATGCTCCCCTCCACGAGGTCGATCTTGTCCCCCGGCTTTTTCCAATCGAGATTGGCGGGATTGCCGAGCGAAAGATTATCCAGGACAATGACCTCAGCACCTCTGCGGCAGAGCGCCTCGGAAATGTGAGAGCCAATAAAACCTGCACCACCTGTGACGAGAGCCTTCATGCTTTGAAATAATGGGGTTTGCCTTTCATCAGAGCGCTGAGCGCATTGCGTGAGTCCACCACCAGCCGTGCATGTTCCGCAATGAGCGCCGTATCCACGGCCTTGTGATTGGTGGCCACCAGCACTAAGTCGTAATCCGCCAGTGTTCCTGCCGCCAGCTCCACGCTCTTACGTCCGGCGAAATGCGCATGCTCCCGTGAAGGACGGATCACCGGCACGTGCGGATCGTGGTAGTCCACTGCCGCTCCCTGCTGTTCCAGCAAATCCCACAGCACGTAGGCCGGGCTTTCGCGGTCGTCATCAACGTTGGACTTGTAGGCGATGCCAATCATGAGGATGCGGCTGTCGCGGATGGTCAGGTGCAGAGAGGCCAGTGCCTCGCCCACCCGCTGAATGACGTAGGCAGGCATGGCGGTGTTGACCTCGCCCGCCAGTTCGATGAAGCGCGTCTCCTGGCCATATTCACGTGCCTTCCAGGTCAGGTAGAAGGGATCAATAGGGATGCAGTGGCCGCCAAGTCCAGGTCCGGGATAAAACGGCATGAAACCAAAGGGTTTCGTCTTCGCCGCATCGATCACATCCCAGATGTCGATGCCCATCGCGGCATAGACGACCTTGAGTTCGTTCACCATGGCGATGTTTACAGCACGGAAAATATTTTCCGTAAGCTTCACCGCCTCCGCCACGCGGCAGGATTCCACCGGCACCAGTGTCTTGATCGCCCGGCCATACACACCCAATGCGCGCTGCAGGCACTCCGGCGTAAAACCGCCGACGATCTTCGGAATCACGGCCACATCACTCTGCGGATTGCCCGGATCTTCACGTTCTGGTGAGAAGGCGAGATGAAAATCCACCCCTGCTTTCAGGTTTGAGCCAGCTTCCAGCACCTCGCGCAGTTCGGTGTCCGTCGTCCCCGGATAGGTGGTGGACTCCAATACCACCAACTGCCCGTGCTGCAGGTGGGGGGCAATGGCGCGCCCAGTGTTCATCACATAGGTGAGGTCAGGCTCGCGGTGCTTCGCCAGAGGCGTGGGAACGCAGATGATGATGGCCTCGCAGTCGCGCACCCTTGAGAAGTCCGTGGTCGCGGCAAATCGTCCCGCGTCTCGCTGTGCGCGAACGGCGTCGGCGGAGATGTGCAGGATGTAGCTCTCTCCCTCGTCCAAGGATTTGATTTTGACGGGATCAATGTCGAATCCCAGCACGGAGTTTCCTGTTCGGGCAAACTGGAGGCTCAATGGCAGGCCCACGTAGCCCAAGCCGATGATGCCGATGGTTGATGACGTCATGTTGAGGGGTCAGATAATTACAAAAAGGGATATGAAGGCAAGGCGGTGCGCATGCCAGAACTTTTTGCCAAAAAGAACCTTTATTTCGCCTTCAGCTCAGGGCATGGAACTGTGCGGACACATGGCTGACTCCACCTCCCCTCCACGCCTCTGGCGCATCGTCCACTCTGAAGCCTCCCTCGGCTGGGGTGGGCAGGAGCACCGCATCCTAGCGGAAATGAACGGATTTCGCAGCCGTGGCAGTGATGTCTGGCTGATCGCCCCTCCCAACAGCCAGCTTTATCAACGTGCAGAACAGGCAGGCGTGCCGGTGCTGGCCCAGCGCTTCAACCAACGCCACCTACTGCCGTTTCATGTGCTGCGGCTGGCGTGGTGGCTCAGGCGCCACCGCATCGAGATCGTCAATCCCCACAGTTCGCGTGACGGCTGGATGCTGACCCTGGCGGCACGTATCGCACGGGTGCCGCTGATCATCCGCAGCCGCCATTTTGATGTTCCCATTCCCAACAAGTCGCTCAGCCGCCTGATGTACAAGGAGTGGAGTCATCACATCATCACCACGAGCCCAAAGATCACCGACACCCTGGTGAAGACGTTTGAACTATCGCCTGACGAGGTCACCACTCTGCCAACGGGTGTCGATCTGCAACGCTTCCATTCCGATGGGCCGCGCGCCGCACTGCCATTGCCTGCGCTACCCGCTGGCACACCGATCATCGGCATGGTGACGGTCATCCGTTATGCCAAGGGGACGCAAATCCTCGCCGAAGCAGCAGGCCTGCTGCGCGAACAGGGTATGCGCATTCACTGTGTCGTCGTCGGGGACGGCCCGTGGCGCGCGCATCTGGAGGAGGCCATCCTCAAGCTCGGCGTGCAGGACTTATTCACCCTGGCAGGGCATCGTGAGGATGTGCCGGACATCATGAGGGCGCTCGACATCGTCGCCATCCCGTCTTTTCACGAAGCAATCCCGCAGTCAGGGCTCCAGGCGCTGGCCACCGGCGTACCGGTGGTAGCCAGCAATGTCGGCGGCATCCCTAGCATCATCAAAGACGGTGAAACTGGCCGTCTCGTGCCTATGCAAGATCCCGCCGCTCTTGCCAACGCCATCCGCGAGACGCTGGAACAGCGCGCAAAAACGCAGACCATGTGTGCGGCGGGCAGGAGCTTCATTGAGCGTGAGCACAGCCTGGAAAACATGCTGGACCGGCTGGATGCCATTTACCGCAGACACCTTGGAACGACTTCTCAGTTGTGCGGATGACGATGCGGCACTTAATGAATGAAGCCATTCATGTCCGCCCCTTCCGCACCACCTCCTCCAGCTAAAATCAATCTTGCCGATCCTCACCTCCGTGCGGTAGTGGCGGACACCCTCAGGGCTATCTGGAAGTACGTCCTGCCCCATCGCGGCCGCTTCATTCTAAGCACCGTACTGGGCATCCTCAGCGGTCTGTTCTCTGGTGTGATGATCATCGGCTTCCAGCTCATCTTCTCGCTCGTGCTCAAGGGCAAGACCACCACTCTGGGGGAGGGCATCGACCTCCCGCTCATCGGCGTGCTCAACCCGGCGGAACTCCTCGGCGTCTCCTCGGACACACCTGTGGGCATCACCGGCGTCTCCATCGCCTGCGCTTTCGTCCCTGTGCTCATCTTCATGCGCGGCTTCCTTGGTTATCTCTCCAGCTACATGCAGGCCTGGGTCACGAGCAAGGTGGTGTACCAGATCCGCAACGACGCCTTCCGCAGCATCATGCGGCAGTCACCGGGGTATTTTAACAACGCAAGAACTGGAGAACTGATGCAGACCGTCATCAGCCAGACCGGCGTGGTGCAGCGCAATGCCATGCAGCTCATTCAGACCCTCGTGCAACGCCCGGTGACCATCATCGCCATTCTCGTTCCCCTCTTTGCCAGCGACTGGTTCTTCACGGTCATGTCGCTGGTCATTTTCCCCGCCTGCCTGTATCCGATCCTGCGCCTCGGTAAACGGGTGCGCAAAGTGGGAGCCAAGGAGGAATACGACTCCCGTGCCCTCATGGCTTCCATGCAGGAGTCCTTTGCCGGTATCAGGCTGGTCAAATCCTACGCACGCGAAGATTACGAAATGCAGAGATTTGACCGCTCAAATGCAAGCATGACGCGCAATATGGTGCGCTGGGCTAAAGCGCTGGAACTCATCGGCCCAATCGTGGAAACGGTGGCCTCGTTTGGCATCGCCGCCGGTCTGGTTTATGCTTGGCATCGCGGCATCGAAGCCCAGAAGTTCTTTGTGCTGGTGATGGCGCTCACGCAGATCTATCCGCCGCTGAAGGAGCTGAGCCGTGTTCAGCTCTTTCTGCAAAAGACCACCGTCGCCGCCGGCATGGTCTTTGAAATCCTCAACCGCACACCGGACATTCAGGATGCGCCGAACGCCACGGTCATCGGCAGAACCTCCGGTGCGGTATCGTTTCAAAACATCTCCTTCTATTATCGCGACAAAGACGACGTCAGAAAAGACACGCCTGCGGTCAAAGGCATCGACCTACAGCTCGATCCCGGCAAGTTTTATGCACTTGTCGGCCGCAGCGGAGCTGGCAAAAGCACCCTCTTCTCCCTCCTGCTGCGCTTTTATGATCCCGACGAAGGTGCAGTATTTCTGGATGGCCGCGACATCCGCTCATGCACGCAGAACTCACTGCGTGCCAACATTGGCATGGTCAGTCAGGATACCTTCCTGTTTCACGACAACATCCGCGAAAACATCCGCTACGGCCGCCTCGATGCCAACGAGGCGGAGATCATCGCCGCCGCAAAAAAAGCGCATGCCCATGAATTCATTGAGCAGATCAGCAATGGCTATGATGCCATCGTCGGTGAAGGCGGGTGCAATCTCTCCGGCGGCCAGAAGCAGCGCATTTCCATCGCCCGCGCCATTTTGCGCGATGCGCCGGTCCTGCTCCTGGATGAAGCCACCTCTGCGCTCGACACCGAGAGCGAAAAAATTATTCAGGACGCCATCCATACCCTCTCTGCGGGCAAAACAGTCGTCGCCATCGCTCATCGGCTTTCGACCATTCTTGAAGCAGATCAGATCATCGTGATGGACCAGGGCCGCATCCTCGCCCGCGGCACGCATGCGGAACTGCTGGGCAGTAATTCGGTATATCAGAACCTCTACAATCTCCAGTTCAGCGCTGATAACAAACATGACCCATGACCCATGCACCTGTCATAGCTGCAGCGGAGGGTATCCCGCCGTTGTTTGCATTGCTGGCACTGATGCTGGCGGGGGTGGTGCTGGTTTCGTTGCTGTTGCTCC
>NCCR01000088.1:6633-28993 GCA_002279765.1 Verrucomicrobia bacterium 12-59-8
TTCATCTGCGGAGTTCTGATTGCAAACTCCGGTGTATTGGAACTGCTCGGCGGTGGTGAATCGCATGAGCAGGTCTCGCAGATGGCGGAGTTTGGAGTCGTGCTGCTCATGTTCACCCTGGGATTGGAGTTCTCACTTGGCGAGCTGCGATTCCTGCGCCGTCTCGCATTTGTAGGTGGAGGATGGCAGATGGGACTTTGCATGGCGGTGGTCGCAGCTACATCGACCGCGCTGCATTCCTCGTCTTGGCAGGGAGCGGTCCTTTTGTCCGTCGCGCTCGCCATGAGTTCCACGGCAGTCAGTCTGAAGAGCTTTCAAGACCTCGGCCTCGAAGCCAGCCCCGGTGCACGTATGGCGCTGGCCGTGGCGATTTTTCAGGACCTGTTCATCATCGTCTTCTTCCTGTTCCTACCACTGCTCCTCCCGCACGAAGGTGCTGCCACGGCACTGATGCCCAGGCTTGGCTCGCTGGCTTTGCGCGGTGGTGCCTTTGTGATTCTGGCAGGCGTGGCTGCACGGTGGGTCATCCCGTGGCTGCTCAATGCGGTGACACGAACGCGCAGCCGTGAACTATTCACTCTCTCGGTCATTGGCAGTTGCGTGGGTCTGGCTTTCGTTGGTGGTTTGCTCGGGCTCGGGCTCGCACTCGGCGCGTTTGTCGCCGGACTCGCAGTCAGTGAATCCATCTTCAAGCACCGTATCCTGGCCGATGTAATGCCGCTCAAGGATCTCTTCCTCACCCTGTTTTTTGTTTCCGTCGGCCTTATGATCGACGTCAAGGCAGCCATGGTGTTGTGGCTGCCTATTTGCACGCTCACAGCTGTGCTCATGCTCAGCAAAGCTGGTCTTATCACCCTCATCGCGCGTCGGCTCGGTCTCGCACAGAAGCAGGCGCTCATGGCGGGCATCGGCCTTTGCAGCGCGGGGGAATTTTCGCTCGTCCTGCTGCAGAATGCCAGCAGCGCCCATCTGTGGAGCAATGACACCCAGCAGACACTTCTCGCAGCGAGCGCGCTTTCCATGGGCCTCCTCCCTGCCCTGCTGAAATTCGGCATCCCACTCGGCGACTGGCTGGTGAAACGCGGCTGGGGCCGAGGCAAGACGGTCAAAGTCGATGCCGGCAGCCTGCGCCAGCGTATCAGCGGTCTTACTGACCACGCCATCATCTGCGGCCATGGCCCCGTGGGTGAAAAGCTCAACAAAGCGCTTCTCGACTCCGGCGTGCGCACGCTCGTGGTCGAACTGAATGCTGACACCGTCCACAAACTTCAGCGGCAAGGTCAGGCCGTGCTGTTTGCCGATGCCAGCCACGCAGAAACCTGGGAACTCACCCAACTGAAAAATGCGCGCATGGTCGCCCTGACCTTCCCAGACGCCACGGTCAACGCCCAGGCCCTGGCCATGATCCGCGAGCATCGGCCAGACATCGCGGTGCTCGCCCGCGCACGCTTCAGCTCCGATGTGGAGCGACTGAAGCGTCTCGGTGCCACACAGGTCGTGAACGACGAGACCGAAGCCAGCCGTGCCATGGAAGATGCGGCAATCACTTTGCAGGGAGCTTGAGCATCATTTGCGCAGGCCACCATACCGCCTAGTCTGAGGGCAAATGTCCCAACGCCTCTTTCTCCTCGACGGCATGGCGCTGCTTTACCGCGCGCACTTTGCCTTCATCAAAGCTCCCATCCGCACCAGCGACGGATTGAACACATCTGCGCTCTATGGCTTTGCCAACACCCTGCTCGATATTCTGAAGAATCAGCAGCCTACACATCTGGCCGTCGCATTGGATACATCCGCGCCCACACCGCGCCACGAGATGTTCCCGGCATACAAAGCGCAGCGCGAAGAGATGCCGGAGGACATCAGCATGGCCATCCCACAGATCAAACGTCTCATGGAGGCCATGAATGTGCCCATCCTCGTACGCGATGGCTACGAGGCCGACGATATCATCGGCATCATGGCCAAACGCGCCGAGAAGGAAGGCATCGAGACGTTCATGGTCACACCGGACAAGGACTTCGGTCAGCTTGTTTCCGATCATGTCAAAATCTATAAACCGGGCCGCTCCGGTGCAGATGTGGAAATCCTGGGTGTGAAGGAAATCTGTGAACGCTGGGGCATCGAGCGCCCGGAGCAAGTCATCGACATCCTCGCGCTCATGGGCGACGCCGTTGATAACATCCCCGGTGTGAAAGGCTTCGGCGAAAAAACCGCCACCGCACTCATCCAGCAGTTTGGCAGCGTCGAGAATCTCATCGCCAACACCGACAAGATCAAAGGCAAGCAGCGCGAGAAACTCGAAGCCAGCAAGGATGATGCACTGCTCTCCAAGCAGCTCGCCACCATCTTCGTGAATGCGCCTTATGAGGCACAGGTGACTGATCTCGTCATCCAGCCACACAACGATGAAGCGTTGAAGGCATTCTTCACCGAGTTCGAATTCAACGCCCTCGGTCGTCGTGTTTACGGTGATGAGTTCAAAGCAGGCCGTGGTCGAAAAGCGGAACAGGCTGCTGAAACACCGGCTGCAGAGGATCTGTTTGCCGCGCCCGCTGTAGCCAAGCTCAGCAGCATCGCCGATACACCGCATGTTTATCATCTCGCGCAGACGGCTGATGAGCGTCAGAAACTCATCGCACAGCTCACTATCCTGAAGTCATTCTGCTTTGATCTCGAAACCACCGGGCTCGACCCACGCGACACGCAGATTGTCGGTATCGCCTTTTCATGGCAGAAGCATGAAGGATGGTTCGTGCATTTTCCACGAGAGAGAGCCGAAGCCAAGGCTGTGCTGGAAGAATTCCGTGCTTTGCTCATGCAAGAAAGTGTCGAGAAGATCGGTCACAATCTCAAGTTCGATCTCAGCGTTCTGCTCGCGCATGGCGTCGAAGTTTGCGGGCCGTATTTCGATTCCATGCTCGCGCACTCGCTCATCGATCCGGATCAGCGCCACGGCATGGATTACCTCGCCGAATCGTATCTGCACTACACCCCTGTACCCATCACCGCTCTCATTGGCACGGAGAAGGACGATCTCTTCAGCCAGTCCACCATGGCCGATGTCGCAGCCGAAGATGCCCGCAAGGTGGCCGACTATGCCGCTGAGGATGCGGATGTGACGTGGCAGCTTGCCGCAAAGATGCGCCCCGAGTTGAAGGAGCAGCAGTACGTCTTCGACACCGTCGAGTGCCCCTTGCTGCCCGTGCTCACGAAGATGGAAAACTTTGGTGTGAAAATCGACGTGCAGGCACTGCGCGAATATGGCATCGAACTCGACAGAAAAGCCGCCGAGCTGCAAAAGCGCATCCAGGAAAACGCAGGAGGCCCCTTCAACCTCAACAGCCCCAAGCAGCTCGGTGAAGTGCTCTTTGACCGCCTCAAACTCATCGAGAAACCGAAGAAGACTGCCACCGGCCAGTATCAGACGAACGAGCAGGTGCTGCAGTCCCTCATGGGCCTGCATCCCATCATTCAGGACATCCTCGACTACCGTGAAGTGACCAAGCTCAACAACACCTACGTCGAGGCGCTGCCGCATGCCGTTTCACGCGTCACCGGCCGCATTCACACCACGTTTCATCAGCTCATGGCCGCCACTGGTCGCATGGCAAGCAGCAATCCGAACCTGCAAAACATCCCGATCCGCTCCGATCTCGGACGCGAAATTCGCAAGGCTTTCGTGCCTGGCTTTGACGGCTGGGTGCTGATGAGCGCTGACTACTCGCAGATCGAACTCCGAGTCATGGCCGCTCTCAGCGGTGACGAGGCCATGATTGAGGCCTTTGCCAACGGTTTCGATATTCATCAGGCCACCGCCGCACGTGTCTATGGCGTGGAACTCGACGGCGTGCTGCCCGAGATGCGCCGCACCGCCAAGATGGTCAACTTCGGCATCATCTATGGCATCTCCGCCTTCGGCCTGAGCCAGCGTCTCGGCATTCCGCGCGGCGAGGCCGCCACCATTATTGAAAACTACTTCAAGCAGTTCCCCGGCGTGAAGCGGTTCATGGAAAAGATTGTCGAGGATGCCAAACAATGCGGCTACGTCGAAACCCTCACAGGCCGCCGCCGCACCATCCGCGATCTCACCAGCGCCAACGCCACCATCCGAGGCCAGGCCGAACGTGTCGCCATGAATACTCCCATTCAGGGCACGGCAGCAGACATGATCAAGCTTGCCATGATCCACGTCGATGCTGCACTGACGAAAGCTGGCCTGCAAACCCGCATGCTGCTTCAGGTTCACGATGAACTGCTCTTCGAAATGCCTGAGAGCGAAGTCGAACAGGCGCGAACGATCATTCTAGAGGCGATGAAGAACGCGCTGCCACTCGAAGGCGTGCCGGTGGAGGTCGAAGCAGGGACAGGCTTGAACTGGCTGCAGGCGCATTGATGCAAAAAGGAGCCGCCCTCAAAACATCTCCCGCGCCTCTTCGATGCGCTTGCGCCAGTAGTAAGGACGGCGCTTGGCGTGGGCGATGGCGAGGATCACGAGCTTCTCCTGCCAAATCATGTAGGCGATGTAGTACTCACCAAAACGCGGTGTAAGATTGATTCGACGCGTGTTGCTACGACGAATGTTGAACAGCAGCGGTTCTTTGCAAATGTCCCCACGACATCTCTTATAATGCTCATCAAACGAATGAGCCAGTTCGGGATCAATGCCAAGATAGTGCTCTAAAGCTGCTTCCAATTCATCTTCCGCCGCTGGATGGATGTGCCATGAAATCATGCTGTGCGGCGCTGCAGACCATGGCGAGCAAACAAGGCGTCAACACGGCGCTCCGACTCCTCGGCAGTCAGCAACTGGACGGTGCCGTCCTCAATTTCCTGTACTCGGCGGTCGATCTCCGCATCCCACTCAGCCTCAATGAAGGCTACATCATCCCCTTCAGGAGCGGGCATGGTGTATTCATTTTGGAGATCACGCAGCAGATGATCCACCTCATCCGGTGCCAGATTGCGGATCTCCTGTTTGATGCGTTCGACAGTGGCTGTCATGTCATGATTCTACCCGAAGAGCGGATTTTGTCGAGAGCCGGAGTCATACCCCAACCAGCCTAATCTCCGCTCTTCGGATCAAACGCATCGCGCAGACCATCACCGAGGAAGTTGAGGGCGAGGAGACTTGCGGACATGAGGAGAGCGGGAAACACGAGGAGCCACCATTTACTTTCGAGCGGATTGATAACCTGCGCGCCGTCCTTGAGCAGGGAGCCCCAGCTTGCGGCAGGGTCTTCGATACCGAGACCGAGGAAGCTCAGGAAGGATTCGTCGAGGATGACGGCGGGAATGGTGAGCGTGAGGTAGGTGAGGATGATGGTGCTCAGGTTGGGCAGCAGATGCCGACGCAGCACGCCCCACGGGCTCTGGCCCATCGCACGGGATGCGGTGACGAAGGTCATCTCCCGCAGTACAAGCACCTGGCCGCGCACGATGCGCGCCATGGTGAGCCATTCGACGAGGCCAAGTGATACGATCATCACCAGTACTTTGGAATAGGCCTTCAGCTCGCTGATGTTTGCAGCCAGATCAGTCCAGTTTCGCGCCTCTGCGGCGAGACGCCAGCCGTCGATCCATTCCTTCACGTACTCATCAAGAGCAGCGATGAGGATCATGATGAAGAGGATACGCGGAACGGATTGCAGCACCTCGACGGTGCGCATCATCACGCCATCGATCCGACCACCCGCGTAGCCGCTGATCATGCCGTAAAGCGTGCCGATGCCGAGGCTGATCAGCGCGCCGATCAATCCTACGCCGAGAGACACACGAGCACCGGACAGCACTCGGTAGAGCATGTCCTGGCCGTTCACATCCGTGCCGAGCAGATGCAGCGCATGGGTTTCCACCGCATGCTGCAGCGGTGGGACAAAAGAGGCGCTGCTGGTGGCTTTCAGCTCCGCAGGCAGCAGCATGGGCACGACGACGGCAATGAGTGACAAGCCTGCAAGAAAACCGAGCGCGATGAGTGCTGCGCGGTTGCGCTTCAGGATCTGCCAGCCATCAGGCCTTGCGATGGATGCTGGAGCGGCGGCCTCAGGCATAGAGTTTGATGCGTTTGTCCAGCAGCGTGTAGATCACGTCCACGAACAGGTTGAAGAGCACGAGCAGCATGCAGTAAACGATGACGGCCCCGCCGAGCAGAAAGACGTCGCGATTCTGAATCGAGTTCACGAAAATCATGCCTGCCCCAGAGATGTTAAAGACACTTTCGACAATCATCGAACCCGTGAGCAGATGCGCCGCGAGCGGCCCGAGGAAGGTGATGACCGGTAGGATGGCCACTTTGATGGCGTGTCTTGCCACGGCCTGCGTTTCGGTGAGGCCCTTGGCTCGTGCCGTGCGCAGGAAGTCGCTTTTCAGCACATCGAGAAGGCTGTTGCGCATCAAACGCGCGACGTAGGCGATGTAGGGTGCGGCGAGGCAGATCGCGGGCAGGATCATCTGCGACGCGGTTCCCCAGCCCCCGACCGGCAGCCAGCCGAGCCACAATGCGAAAACCGCGATCAAAAACGGCCCGCTGATAAATGAAGGAATCGAAATGGACAGCAGAGCGCCAAACATCGCGGAGCGATCGATCCAGGTGTCTTTCTTCATCGCAGCCAAGCTGCCGAGAAAAACACCGGCACAACTCGCGATGACGAAGGCCAGCGTTCCCAGCGCGAATGAATTCGGCATCTTCTGCCTCAACAGTTCGGAGACACGCCAGTCGCGATAGCGCGTGGAGACGCCAAGATCGAAGTGAGCGATGGCTGAAACATAGGCGAAGTACTGTTGTAAGACAGTGCCATCGAGATGATACCGGGCCAGCTTCGCTTTCATCACCTGGTCACTGACCGCTTTGTCCGTGTCAAACGGCCCGCCTTTCGTGATCCGTGCGAGCACGAACGTGATCGAGATCACGCAGAAGATCACAATCACGCTGCTGAAGGCGCGGCGGAGGAGAAACGGAAACATTGCGGAAATGTCGAACGACGAAGGCGTAATGTCGAATACTCAATCACCCAGCCACCATGCAAAGCTGCCACTGGGGACGGGCAGGACGCCGGCTGCGCCACGGAGTTGCATCTCGCCATGCTCCACTTTGCCACCATTGCGGCCAAACTGCTGTTTGAGGAGGTGATGAAGCGAAATAGGCGTCAGTTCCGGCGTGTGACAGGACAGCAGCACGCCCAGCGGTTGGGGCGACATCAATTTGCCCAGAAGTGCAAGGAGGGGTGGCAGGTCGTTTTCGATTTTGAAGACCTCACCCTTGGCCCCCCGGCCATAGCTCGGCGGATCGAGGATGAGCAGGTCGTACTGCCGGTCGCGGCGCAATTCACGTTCGAGAAACTTGGTCACGTCATCCACGATCCAGCGCACCGGTTTTTCTTCGAGACCATTGAGCGCCGCATTCTTGCGCGCCCAATCGACCATGCCCTTGGAGGCGTCTACATGACACACTTCAGCTCCCGCATGCGCCGCAGCGAGCGTGCTGCCGCCGGAGTAGGCGAAGAGATTCAGCACCCGCGCAGGGCGGTTGTGGCGTTTGGCATATTCCTTGCAGCCTTCGCGGATGCGCCGCCATTGATCGCGCTGCTCAGGAAAAATGCCGAGGTGGCCGAAATCGGTCGAGCTGAGCTGAAACTTTGTGCCATCGACCTCAATGGTCCATGTCTCGGGCAGTTTGTCGCGGCCTCGCCATTGATTGCCGCCGTCACGGAAGAAGGTGGCGGTCACCTGCTGCCAGTCGGCCTTGGCCAGTGTCTGCTGCCAGACCGCCTGCGCGCAGGGGCGTGAGAGCACGACGCTGCCAAAGCGCTCCAGCTTTTGAAAAGCGCCGCTGTCGAGAAGTTCGTAACCGTTTGAATCAGCCATTGGAAAATCAATCTGCCTCAGGGCGTGGATCACGTGAAAGCAGGGCACGCATGCCTTCCTTGGGGGATTTGCCCTGATGCAGCACGGCGTGGATTTCGTCAAGGAGCGGCATGCGCACACCACGCGCCTGCGCGGCACGGTGCATGCTGGCAGTGTTCAGTACGCCTTCTGCGACCATGCGGGTGCTGGCAATGATCTCATCCAGCGGCCGCCCCTCTCCAAGCATGACCCCGACACGATGGTTGCGACTGTGCATCGAATAGCAGGTGCCCACGAGATCCCCCACTCCGCTCAGGCCATAAAAAGTTTCCACCTTGCCGCCTTCAGCCACGCCCAGACGCACCATTTCCGCAAGCGCACGAGTGACGAGCGCGGCGAGAGTGTTGTCACCGAGTTTCAGGCCATGGGCGATGCCCGAAGCGATGGCATACGGGTTCTTCATCGCTCCGGCCCATTCAGCGCCGATGATGTCGTCGGTAGTGTAGGTGCGGAAAAACGGCAGCGTGAAGCAGGCCTGCACCGCTTTGGCGATTTCACCCTCCGCACATGCCACGACGGCGGCGGTAGCAAGCTGGCGCGCCACTTCTTCCGCGTGATTGGGACCCGTCAGCACCGCCAGCGGAACGCCGGGAATGGACTCACCAATAATCTCGCTCATGCGGCGGCCGGTTTCGAGTTCGATGCCTTTGGAGCAGGAAATGAGCACCCGTGCACAGGATGCCGCCCCACTTTGACCAACGAGCTCCGCAGTAACGCGCATCGCCTTGGAAGGAATCACGAACACCAGCATGTCAGCAGGCTGCAAAGCCTCCAGATCGGCGGTGACGGTGATCTCAGGCGAGAGTTCCAAATCAGGCAGGTAGCGCGCGTTACGACGAGTGTCGCGGATCTGCGCCATCAATTCAGCATCGCGTCCCCAGAACTGCACGTTCAACCCACGCCAAGACAACAAAGCAGCAAGGGCAGTGCCCCAGCTGCCGGCACCGATGACTGTGGCGGACTGAATCATGGCTGCGGCTTCTTTTTGGTGAACACCTTGCTCTCCGTGCCTGCAATCAAGCGCTGAATGTTCGAGCGATGCCGGATGAAGGCGAGAATCATCACCACAATGCCAAAGCCGAGCAGCACGAAATCCCAGTGCCCCTCACGCCACATTTGAATGGCCATTGCCGTGGGTACCCCGACCGCCGCCGCCAGAGAACCGAGCGAGACATAACGAAACGCGAAGAGGAAGGAGAGAAAGCCGATCCAGCCACCGAGCATCCCCGCTTTGGAAATGCCGTACAACACGCCACCGGTGGTCGCGATGCCTTTGCCACCTTTGAAGCCGAGCCAGAAAGTGAACATGTGGCCGATCACGGCGGCGAAACCGGCCAGCACTTTGCCCAAAGAGATCATTTCGGGAGCTGCGCCGGTCTGTGCGATCCAGCCCGCCGCCAGCCAGACGGGCAGCCAGCCTTTGAGCATATCGAGGATGAACACCGGAATGCCGATCCCCTTCCCCAGTACGCGGATGGCATTGGTGGCGCCGATGTTGCCGCTGCCGTGCTGGCGGATGTCGATGCCTTTCAGGCGGCCGGCAAGATAACCGAACGGCACGGAGCCGCAAAGATAGCCGCAGGCAATGCTGAGGAGAGTGGCGGTGGTTGTGGTCATGGCGTGATCAGGCTCCTAGTAGCCGAATTCAGCGTGCTCTGGCAAGCATTTCATCGGGCCGAAAACGCCGGATGTCATTTCGCCCCGTACTTTTCTTTCAGGTACTGCACGGTTTCATCCGCCGTATCGGCCTGAATCATCACCAAATCCCCCGCCTGCGCGGATTCGAGGGCCAGATCAACCGCCTTCAAGTGGCCGAGAATGGACTCTACACGCCGGGTGCGCGGAGCGTTCTCCAGGCCAGTGGCGATGAGTTTCATGATCTCGCCCGATTCACGACCGCGCACATAATCGCCTTCGTAGAGCCAGGCTTCATCAAATTCTGCGCTCAGCATGCGGCCTTGTTCAATTATATCGCTGTCACGGCGGTCGCCAGCGGAGCTGTAAACGACGATGCGGCGCGGATTGCTAAACTGTCGCAAACCATCGAGCAATGCGCGGAGGGCATCGACGTTATGGCCGTAATCGACGATGACGGTGATGCCTTTGAGATCAAGCACATTGAAGCGACCCGCATTTTGTTCGAGGCTGGGGACAAAGGTGCGTGCGCCCTGACGAATGAGGTTGTCGTCCATGCCCAGTGCCCATGCCGCCGCCACTGCGGCGAGGGTGTTTTCGACTTGAAAACCGATCCTCCCACCATGGGTGAGCGGGATTTCGCTCAGCGGCATCAGAACATCCTCATTCGGACCAGTGGCGCGAATGATGTTCCCATTGCGCACAAAAATGGCACGTTCCCCCTGGATGCGATGGCGGACGATGACGGCGCACTCACCGTCCAGAGCGAAGAAGATCGTTTTGCGCGGATAGGTCTCCGCCATTTTCACTACGAGCGGGTCAGCGGCGTTCAAGACAGCGCTGCCGTCGGCAGACACGGCGGCGACGATGCACTGCTTCACCTCAGCAAGCTGCTCTGGAGTGTCGATGTCATTGATGCCAAGGTGGTCGCCAGCCCCAATGTTGGTGACGACGGCGACGTCGCAGTGGTCAAAGGCCAGACCTTCCCGCAAAATGCCACCGCGGGCGGTTTCCAGCACGGCAGCATCACACAGTGGGTAGGAGAGGATGCTGCGGGCGCTCTTGGGACCACTACAGTCGCCGCTGTCGATCATTCGTGAACCGACAAAGACACCGTCCGTGCTCGTCATGCCCACGCGCCATTTGTTTTGAGTCAGCAGATGCGCAATGAAGCGCGTCGTGGTGGTTTTTCCATTCACCCCTGTCACGGCAACGATGGGGATGCGGCCACGGCATTCGGGGGCAAACATGGTGTCGATCACCGCTTTGCCCACGGGACGCGGCTCTCCTTCAGAAGGATACAGGTGCATGCGCAGTCCCGGACGTGCATTGAGCTCGATGATGACGCCGTTTCGCGGACTCAGGGGCTGCGTGATGTCCGGTGCGATCATGTCGAGGCCACAAATATCGAGGCCGACCATTTGCGCTGCTTCGACAGCGGCGGCGCAGATCGTGGGATGCACCTCTGCGGTGCAATCGACGGCGGTACCGCCTGTGCTGAGGTTAGCATTGCGGCGGATGAGGATCATCCGGTCTTTTTCGGGGATCGATTCTGGAGTGACTCCCTGCTCGGCCAGCACGCCGATGGCGACGGCATCGATGCGAATGCGGCTCAGGGCGGCTGCGTGATCGGCGGCACGGCGTGGATCGCGATTCTTTTCAGCAATGAGTTCCTGGATGGTATGCTCACCATCACCGATGACATGCGCAGGATAGCGGCGTGAGACGGCAATGAGTTCACGTCCGATCACAAGTACTCGGTAGTCCTCCCCCTCGGCAAACTGCTCCACAATGACCGACCGGCTTTCCTCCCGGGCGGCATCATAGGCCTTGATGACCTGCTCGCGGGTGTACAAGTTTAAAGCGACGCCACGGCCCTGATTCCCGTCCAGCGGTTTCACGACAACGGGCAGGCCGATTTCATTGGCTGCGGCCCAGGCGTCGTCAGCATTCTTGACGGGGCGTCCCTGCGGCACCGGCAAGCCGATTTCATTGAGCATCCTGCGGGTGAAGTCTTTGTCCTGCACTATGTCTTCGGCAATCGCGCTCGTCTGACTGGTGGCGGCAGCGAGAATCTTCTTTTGTTTCGCTCCCCAGCCAAGCTGAACCAAGCTGCCTTCGGTGAGGCGATGAACCGGGATGCCACGCAGACGTGCGGCATCCACCATGGCACGGGTGCTCGGGCCGAGACAGACACTTTGGGCGAGTTCGCCCAGTTCCGTGATGGCCGCGTTCACGTCCATGGTCTGGCCGAAGAGTGCAGCGTCGATCAAACGACGCGCGAGCTCGAAGGCTGCATGCGCCACAGCTTCCTCATCGAACTGTGTGATGATGCGGTAGGTCAGGGGCAGCGAGGTGGGCATCACCTTGCCAAAGCTCACCTGAAGATCGGAGCGGCTTTGCAGATGCAGCGTGATGGACTGTAGCAGGGCCGCCAAGGCCTCCGCATGTGGTGTCAGACTGGTTTCGCTGAGCTGCGGCTCCAGAACCGGCAGCCAGGAAAGGAGCCAGGAACGCCAGTTCGAGACGTAGTCGGTCAGTTCGGGAAACTCAATTTTGCACTCCAAAACAGTCTCACGCGCCCAGAGATTCGGGCCGCGCAGCGCAAGGATTTTGCGCACAATGGTGGAGCGGAGTTCGCTGGATGGGGCAGAGTTGGACAAGCAAGAAATGGAACGCGCGGAATTGTCCACAGGCCTGAGGGAGGTCAAGGGAAACCTCGGCATGAATCATTAAATGAGATGGTCCGCGCATTTCAGCGCCTCGGTTTGGGGAAATAACCGCCCCGGTTTGACAAGCTCTGGTAACATTGGACTATCGGCGGCTTTCACGTTCCGCCTCCACTTTGCCGCGTCCCCTCATCCAAGACCTTCCCGACCTCCTGCTTCCGCATGCCGAGTCCAAACTGGCATCTGGTGAGCGCATGCTCGCCCGTCTGATGACGGACTTGGACGCCGGATTGCATTTCCGGCATGGACTGATCGTGCTGACCAATACGCGCCTGCTGCATTTTGAGGATGCAGGCGCCAGCCAGCCGCGCTTCCTAGCCTGGAAGCTGGCAGAGTTGCAGGAGTTCAAACTGGAGGAAATGGGCGCGACCATTGCGCTGCACCTCATGGGAAACGGCACCCTCCTCGGCCAGTGGCGCGTGACTTCCGGCTGCCTGCGTCAGGCGGAGGCCTTTCTGGCACGGTTTCGGGAGCAGCGCCGGATCCTGAGTGGCGAGGACGGAGGCGCTGAAACCGGTGGCGATGAGGTCGAGGAGGATGAGGAGGAAATTTTTGCCGCTGAAGATGCCGAAGGGTACATCCCGCCGGGGAAGCCGCTGCTGCGCCTGCTGAGCTTTGCCCGGCCATGGTATCGACTGCTCTTTCTCGGGCTGACGCTCACCCTGGCGAGCACCGGGGCGCAAATGATCGCCCCTTGGCTCACCATGTCGCTGGTGGATGACGTGCTCATCCCGCTGCAAAGCCAGACCGAGCAGGTGCATGTTCATCTGGTCTATGTGTTCATCACCGAACTGGCGCTTGCCGCCTTGCTGACCTGGGCGCTGAACTGGGGGAAAACGTTCGTGGTAGCGCGCATAGCCGAGCATGTGACCAGCCGCATGCGGCGGGAGACCTTTGAGCATCTGCAGCGGCTTTCCCTCACCTACTTCAACCGCAAGCGCACTGGAGACCTGATCTCTCGAATTGGTTCGGACACAGAGCATCTCTCTCTGTTTATTTCGGTGAACTTCATCGATTTCTTCTGTGATGTGCTGCAGTTCATTTTCACGGCGGTCATTTTGTTCAGCATCAACCCGCTTCTCGCTGTGGCCGCATTGGGTCCGGTGCCCATCGTCGCGTGGCTGGTGCAGCGAGTGCGTGAGCATTTGCGCGGTGGGTTTGCCGCGGCCAGCCGTGCGGGCAGCCAGCTCACCAGCGTGCTGGCGGACACGATTCCCGGCGTGCGCGTGGTCAAGGCTTTCGCACAGGAGAAGCGTGAGATCGAGCGCTTCCGCGTGGCGGACAAACACATCTTCGACACCAATGACCGTGTGAACAAGACCTGGTCGTTCTTCACGCCGATGATCAAACTGCTGACGGACCTGGGCCTGCTGATCGTGTGGGCGGTTGGTGCCTGGAGCGTGGCGCACGATAGCATCACGGTGGGGGTGCTGACAGGTTTTGTGCTTTACATCAGCAGCTTCTACGAGCGGATGGATTCGATGAGCCGATTCACGGCATCAATGCAGCGTGCCGCCGCCAGTGCGCACCGTGTCTTTGACGTGCTGGATGTAAAGCCGGACGTGCCGGTGCAGCGCAATGCGATCAAAGTGGGCCGCCTGCGTGGCGAGATCGAGTTTCGTGATGTGAAATTCCGCTATGGATCGCGTGAAATCATTCGCGGCATCAGTTTGAAAATCGCGCCGGGCGAAATGGTGGGATTTGTGGGGCCGAGTGGCGCAGGTAAAACAACGCTGGTGAACCTGGCCTGCCGATTCTTCGAGGTGAGCGAAGGCGCAGTACTGGTGGATGGCTTCAATCTGAGTGACGTCGATGTGATGGACTACCGCAGAAACCTCGGACTCGTGCTGCAGGAGCCATATCTCTTTTATGGCACGATCGCGGAGAACATCGCCTATGGAAAACCGGAGGCGACACGGGCCGAGATCGTCGCTGCGGCGCGAGCAGCACGTGCGCACGACTTCATTATGCGGCTGCCGGACGCTTATGACTCCATGGTCGGCGAGCGCGGGCAGCAGCTCTCCGGTGGCGAACGGCAACGTATCAGCATAGCGCGGGCGCTTCTCGTTGATCCGGCCATTTTGATTCTGGATGAAGCCACGTCCTCCGTGGACACTGAGACGGAGCGTGAAATCCAGGCGGCGCTGGATCACCTCGTCAAAGGCCGCACCACGATCGCCATCGCGCATCGACTTGGAACCTTGCGCAAGGCCAGCCGGCTGGTAGTGATCGAAGAGGGACGCATCAAGGAAATCGGATCGCATGATGAACTGCTGAAGAGCAGCGGCACCTACGCGCGCCTGCATCAAGCCATGCTGGAGGTGAACCATTCATGAGCACGCAGCAGCCACAGAGCATCGAATTCGCCAAAGATGAGCTGGGCCGATTGGTGCTGGTAGATCAAGACGGCGTCCAGCATGTGAATGTACATCCCGCCAAACTCTTTCCACTGACCGAGAAAGACCACTGGATCTCCATTCAGTCCGAGGGTGCGCGTGAAATCCTGTGCATCGAGGATCCGCAAAGCCTGCCCGAGCCTTCGCGAACGCTGCTGCTCGATGCGCTGGCCCGGCGTGACTTTGTCCCCATCATTGAGGTGATCCACCGCATCGTGCGTCTGGCAGCTGGGCATGAATGGCATGTCACTACGGATCGAGGGGATACGCGCTTTGAAGTGGAGACGGATGAAAGCATCCAAGCACTTGGCCATGGCCGTCTGGTCATTGTTGACCGCCGCAACACACGCTATCTTATTCCCAACGTTGCTAGCCTGGACCGAGTCAGCAAACGGAAGCTGGAGCACTACTACTGACCTTGAACCCCGTTAACACCCCGCCAGCCACCACTCCACGTATCGATTCGCTCGATGTCTATCGTGGCATCGTGATGTTCCTGCTCGGTCTGCGCCTGCTGGAGTTCGACGAAGTTTCAAAACACTTTCCCAAAAGCGCCATCTGGCAGTTTCTCGGCCATCATTCCTCCCACATTCCATGGGTGGGCTGTTCGCTGAATGATCTGATCCACCCATCGTTTGCTTTTTTGACCGGGGCGGCGCTGGTGTTCTCCATTTCATCACGTTCTAGAAAAGGCCAGTCGCACTGGCACACGACACTGCATGCGCTGTGGCGCTCAGTGGCGCTGATCTTCCTCGGAATTTTCCTCCGCAGTGTGGATCGTGATGAGACCCATTGGACCTTCGATGAAACGCTGACCCAGACCGGTCTCGGCTACATGGCGGCATGCAGCCGCATGCCAATTCCATGGACTTCAACACCCCGGAAGGCTGGCAGCATGATTTCACCGGCTTTTTCGCCCACTGGAATCACAACCGCAATGTGGGCTGGAGCTTTGACCGCTGGCTGCTCAATGAGTTCCCGCGTGAGCGTCCCTATGTGGGTTATCTTGGAGGGTACACCACGCTGAATTTCGTCCCCACCATCGCCACCATGATCCTCGGGCTGATGGCCGGCACATGGATCAAGCGGGCGGACCAGCCAGCCAGGCAGCTCATGATCGCGAGCGTCGCCTGCCTAGCCTTCAGTTTTGTGCTCCACTTCGGCGGCATCTGCCCCATCGTGAAGCGGTTGTGGACACCGGCCTGGGTGTTCTTCAGCGGCGGCGGCTGCCTGCTGATTTTGGCGGCGCTGTATCAGATCATCGATGTCAGGCAGTGGCGGCGCTGGTCCTTTCCTTTTGTGGTCGTCGGCGTGAACTCCCTCGCCTTCTATGTGATGCGCCACACGCTGGACATCTGGTTTTCGGAGACACTCCGGAAACACTTTGGCACTCGCGTGTTTCAGATCTTCGGCCCGGAACTTCAGCCAGTCATGATTGGGGCATGCACCTTCCTCATTTTCTGGCTGGTCCTGCTATGGATGTACCGCCGAAAAATTTACATCCGGCTATGATGCCTAGGTCAGCTGTAGCTGCTTACACCATCGACGATTACTTGGTCCTCCAGTCCATAAGCCCATGCGGCACCTACTGCGGCGAGAACGTTAGGAACATTGAAGCTAAAATGGCCGGTAAGCGGCATGGCCACCTCACTTAGCGCACAGAGACGGCGGGCTGTGTCACCTTCGGCAAGATAAACCTCGTCATCCTGCACGAAGACTGCGCGCCCACCTTTCGCCCGATGGGCGATGACCACAGGATTATCCGCCATGTGTGAGAAGAACAGCACGCTGCAAAGGCAGTGCTGTGACTCTGCCATGCCAGCTACGAAAACATCATCGGCATTGAGCACAGCAGTCCCCTCCGGCAGCACGACATCCACCACACAGCGCTTCACCTTGGTCATTTGCTCCATGGTGTCGATGTAGCCCAGCCCGAGATGCTCAGTCCCTACATTGAGTACGACGCCGATCTGGCAACGGTCATACCCAAGTCCCTCAAGAAGAATTGACTCAGCGCTGCTCTCACAGATGGCTATCTCTGTCCACGGATGCAGCAATACTCCGTACGTGCCGCTGGTGCGGTCACCATTTTTCGTGGTGGCAAAGCGTTCGCCAAACTGCAGCCCACCGCTGTGACACACACCGAGAAATTTTCCGGTGGCTTTCATCAGATGCGCCAGCAGCCGGGTAGTGGTGGTCTTGCCATGGGTGCCGGTGATGCCAATCACAGGAATGCGGCCGTCTTTCCCGGCAGCAAACATCATGTTGATGATCGCTTCGCCAACGGGCCGCACCTCACCCGTGGCAGGCCTCAGGTGCATGATGAGCCCCGGGCTGGCATTCAATTCCACAACGGCACCGCCCTGGTCTTCGAGAGGTTTGCTGATGTCCGTACACACCACGTCCACCCCGCAGATGTCCAGCCCCGCCACCTGCGCGGCGATGGTGACGTGTTCACGGTTGCGCGGATGCACCAAGCCGGTCACCTCAGTGGACCAGTTGGCAAAACGCGAGATCAGAACCCGCTCTCCGTCATTGGGAATCGAATCCGGCAGGTAGTCCTGCTTCTCCAATTCAGAGAGAATTGCAGGATCCCATTCTTCCGTGTCAATTTTGGACCATGGGCAGAAGTCACTCACGCCGCGCAGCGGATTGGTGTTCAGTTGGGTGTCCACCAGCGTAGCAATCGTATCGGTGCCAGTGCCGGTGATGACCGCATGGTCACCACGGCTTGCCGCGATCAGTTCCCCGCCGACGACGAGCAGACGGTGATCATTGCCTGGAATGAAGCGCTCCACCATCACCCCATCACCTTCCGTTGCGGCGGTTTGGAACGCGCTCTCCACCTGCTCGCGCGTGGTGAGGTTGATGAACACGCCGCGCCCATGGTTCGCATCCTGCGGTTTCACCACCACGGGAGTGCCGATGTCCTCCGCCGCCTCCCAGGCGTCGTCGGGATTGGCAACGACACGTCCTTCAGGCACGGGCACCCCTGCTTTGCTTAACAAGGTACGTGTCAGATCCTTGTCCTGCACAATGTGCTCTGCGATGGCTCCGGTGCGATCAGTTTCCGCCGTCCAGATGCGGCGCTGATTCACCCCCTGCCCTAGCTGAACCAGACTGCGGCCCTCCCGGAGCCGCCGCCATGGAATGCCGCGTTTTGCAGCAGCGGCGATGATGGCGTTCGTACTTGGCCCGAGTGCGTTGCGGTCCACCACACGCTTCATGCGCGCCACGGCGTCATCGATGTCGTACGCTTTGCCAGCATACCCTGCCAGAAGGATCTCGCGCGCCTCACGCATGCAGGCTTCAGCCACGACCTCATCTAGATATTCGATGACCACTTTATACAGGCCCTCCACGCAGGTCTCCCGCGCCTTGCCAAAGCCGACAGTATGTCCGGCCAAGGTCTGAAGTTCCAGAGTCACATGCTCCAGAATGTGCCCAGGCCAAGTGCCGGTGTCGAGCCGCTGAAAAAATCCCCCGCGCTCGCCAATGCTGCAGCGGTGCTCGATCATGCCGGGGAACCACGTTTTGAGCTGCTCGCTAAAACCGGGCACGATGTCGGATGAGGTGTCTTTGAGCCCGCCCAGGTCCACCCAGGCTTCCAGCACGGGATCGTTCGTCCAGATGTTGGGTCCGCGGAGAAAGTGGATTTCACGAATGTCGAGGTCGGTCATGGAGCGCCGATGTTACGTGTGAGTCTGCGGGTGGCAAGAACTCGCCACTGGCAGTTCACGCTTTTGGTTTGTGCCGGATCGGCGGCACATACCTCTTGCCTTCGCTGTCAGAACGCCTTGAATCGTTTCCCATGCTGCTCCCCCTCGAAGACCTGTTCAATGATGTGATCGCCAAGTCCATGCGTGGCCAGGGCATCAGTGATGCCGACCTCGCCGCCCGCTCCGGTGTCAGCGTAGCGGACATTGCTGAAGCCAAGGCCGGCAAGGTGGATGACCTTGTGCTGCGCAAAATCGCCCCCCACCTCCAGCTCGAAGGCTTGTCGCTGGTGGCCCTGGCACACAGTGAATGGCGTCCGCTCCCCGTGAATGTGACCGGTTTGGAACAGTTTAACACTACGTACCACGACATGACGGTAAACGCGTATCTCGTCTGGGATACAGAAACAAAAAACGCTGTGGCTTTCGACACCGGGGCGGATGCATCCCCCATGATCAACTTTATTCAGAAAAAAGGCCTCAATCTCAGCCTGATCTTCCTCACGCACACGCATCCAGATCACATCCTCGATCTCGCGAAATTGTCCGCCGATGGGGCCGTCACCACCTTTGTGCATGAGAAGGAATCCTGCCCCGGCGCGAAAACCTTCAAGCTCAGCGACACTGAATCGTGGGAATCCGGTGGGCTGCGCATCGAGCCACGCAGCACCTGGGGCCACTCGAAGGGCGGCATCACTTATCTCGTCAACGGCTTGAAGCACCCCATCGCCATCGTGGGAGACGCCGTATTCGCCTCCAGCATGGGCGGTGGCGTGGTTTCATACGCCGACGCTCTTGCCACCAACAGGAAGGAAATCTTCACCCTGCCAGACAACACGGTGCTCTGCCCCGGCCACGGCCCCATGACGACCGTCGGTGAAGAAAAAGCCCACAATCCGTTTTATCCCGAGTTTAAATAAATCCCAACCAGCCCAACCCATCATGTCTCAAACCGTTGCTTTCGTCGGAGTCGGTAAAATGGGGGCCAACATGGTCCGCCGCCTCAAAGATTGTGGATACGTCGTCAGCGCCGTGCTTGATGTGAATACCCAAGCCGCCGCTGATCTGGCCACTGAGCTAGGCTGCAAGGCCTGCACCAAGCTCGCCGACGTCACCGCCGCCGCCGATGTCATTTTCACCGTCGTCACCAACGATGCGTCTATGCGCGGTATCTTCCTCGGCAGTGAGGATAGCCTGCTCACGAACGCCAGAGGCAAAATCTTCGTCAACTGCGCAACGCTGTCTCCAGCGATCCACCGCGAAGTGTATGCTGCTGCGGCTGCGGTCGGCGCTCACAGTCTCGAAGCCAGCATGGCCTCCTCCATCAGTCATGCCCGTGAGGGGAAGCTCTACCTCATGCTTGCCGGTGACGAAGCCACCTACCAAAAAGTGCAGACAATGATCGAGCAGATGAGCATGAACCGCCGTTTCGTCGGAGGTCCGGGCAGTGCTGCCGAAGTCAAAGCCCTCGTCAACATGGTCATGAACATCAACACCGCCGGTCTTGCCGAAGGCTTGGGTCTCGCAGATGCACTCGGTCACGATCTGAGCATGATCCGCGAGGTCTTCAGCCAGACCGGGGCCAATTCACGCGTGCTGGAAACCGACAGCGCCGACATGGTGGCCCGCGAGCACGACTGCTGGTTCTCCGCTGAGCACGCCGCCAAGGACAGCGGTATCGCCGCCGATGTAGCAAAGACCGTCGGCCTGAACCTGCCACTCAACGACGCGACCAAGGCGCAGTATGAGAAGATGGTCGCGCTAGGTCTCGGAGATCTCGACAAATCGGGCGTCGCCGAACTCACGTTCAAAGGACGGCACGGGTAGTCTGGCACCGACGTCGCAGCGCCCACTTAGCCGTTCAGACAGCTTTTTACCACATCCATGCTGGCGGCAAACTTGGCCATCACGAAGTCTCGCGCCTTGTCAGCCTTGGCCTT
Organism: Verrucomicrobia bacterium 12-59-8; assembly: GCA_002279765.1. Next base: position 26,952 of record NCCR01000088.1, read on the forward strand.
CGAACCAGCAGGATCTTGGGCCATGGCCAGCACCGTGGCAGCAACCCGTTCCAGTTCATCCTCCTTGTCGAGATCGAAGAGCCATTCGTTCAAACCGATGTCACGCCACATGTAGCCTTTGCTCGTCTGCTCGGCCCAGCGGCAGACAATGGCGGGGATGCCGTTGCCGATGCACATGATCGGGCTGTGCATCTCATGACCAAACAACCCCGCACTGCGGCGGTAGGTGCTGAGAGCCTCATCGGTGAGCCAATAGTTTTCGCGCCAAACCACGCGCGCCTTCACGTCCTCCGGCAGCTTGTCGTAAAGCATGTCCTTGCCGATTTGCATCTGCGTCTTGTCCTCCGGGCAGAGTAGAATTTTGAGATCGGTGTTTTTGATCACGCTGATGATGGCATCCAGCAGCGGCTTGCCGTCATGGTCTTTCATCGCCTCGTTGCGGGCATGTTTCATCTCATCCACCGCCGCATGCTTCTCTGGCAACGTCCAGTAAGGCGTGTTGCGCATGCGCGGGATGCAGCAGAGGAATTTGCCCCGTTCCAGCCCGTGCTCTTTTAGGTATGCCTCGGCTTTCGCATCGTCCTTCAAGTCCACCGCGAAGGCACCATCGGGACCGAGATCCATACGCGGACAGGTGCAGCCCATTTTCTTCGCCAGTTCCAATGAGACCGAGTCACGGAAATAGACGAACTTCGCGCCGCTAAGGACGTCGATGGTTTGCACCGGCTGCTTGGTCTTATCCTTGATGATCCTTGGATTCTGCTGGCCTGAGAACGTGATGCCATACACGCCGTAGGGCTTGCCCGTGGCCTCGCTCCATTTCACCACATCCGCCTGCGCCACCAGCGAGGGGCCGGAGCCGTGGAGCAGGAAGTCACATTCCTCGAAGGACTTCCTCACCTCCTCTCCTTGTATCACCTTCACTTTGGGAAATCGCGCCGCCAGCATCTCTCCCACTCCGTTGTCCAGCTTGCTCGGCCACAGCCGCACCTCCACATCCGGCAGATGCTTTTCCAGCAGCGCCAGCACACCCGGAGTGTGTCCGATGTCGCCAATGTTCACCGTCTGCCACGAGGAGCGCAGGATGAGGCGCTTCGGCATTTCAGCAGCGATGGCAGAGATGAATGGCAATGCGGCGGCGGAGCGGATGAAGTGGCGGCGGTTCATGGTTGATTGTTTTAGCGCAAAGCTCGGCAGGCATGCAACTCCTCAAAAAATGCGCAGGACTGCGTATTGCATGCAACACAATACCGCAGTCCAGTCCTGCCATGAACATCCACCACTTCACCAGCCTGCTCTGCGTCCTCGCCCTCGGGGCCTGCACCACGCCACCCAATCCGGAAACCAAACCGATGGGCGAGAATGTGCTGAGCCAAGATGCGATCCATGCTGCCAAGACCGGCCCTGTCGAATTCACGGCGCACGTGAAGCCAGTGCTGGAGGCCAAATGCGTGATGTGCCACAACCGCAAAGCTCTGCCAGGGCACATGAGTCTCGAAAATCGCACGGAGGCCATGCGCTCGGGTGCGCTGGGTGCCTACATCGTGCCGGGGCATCCTGAGAGCAGCCTGCTGGTGGCGAATGTGAAGTCCGCCCATCAAAAGGTCAGCGTCATGCCGGCTGTGGGCGAGCGTTTGACGCCGGATGAATATGCGATCCTGACCAAGTGGGTCAAAGAGGGTGCACAGTGGCCTGCGGGCACGGCTGGCACATTGAAGATCATTCGTTGAATCAGAATTTCCGATCTTCGGCATTCGCAATTCGTCTTGGCCCCTCGGAGCGGTCATGCTCTACTGGCCGCATGTCAGACCATCGCGCCCTCATTTCGAATCCCGCAGACCTGAAGCCCTCCACCGCCTGGAACGAAACGGTCTGGGCCTACACAAGCGAGGAGGAACTCGTGGATCATACCACGAAGGCCCGCCTCTGCGTGGCCACCCTGCTGCCGTTCAAGGACAAGAAGCCCGACTGGGATGGCTTCACCAAGAGCGTGCGCTGGATGCAGCAATGCGCCGCGCACTATGGCGTGGAGATGGTCTTCG
>NCCR01000089.1 GCA_002279765.1 Verrucomicrobia bacterium 12-59-8
AATTCCTCTTTGGTGATTCTCGCGGAGAGGTTATGTTAAAATATGCAAGAAAACCCCTCCGCCCCTGGCTACGAAACCTATGCCTCACTCATTGCCCCTGCCGCCGCTGGCTGCGCTCTGGGCATCCTGTTTGGCCGGGGAATGCGCCGCGGATCTTCGAATGTGATCGCGCTGACCCTGCTGGCTGCCAGCGCTGCTATTGCCGCCCCGGTCATCACTGAACTGGTGCAGCGCACGGCCAACCGCCCCGGCAGCGAACGCGGCAGCCGCCGCAGGCTGGAAGGCATCCGCAACCACGGCATGCCTGATGGCGATGTGGGCGAGTTCTTTGCGGACACGCCGGAGCCGTTTGCGGCGAAGGGGCGCTGATCGGGACTCGGCCTGTGTGGCCGAAAATTTCAAGTGGCCCGTCCTTCGCTCTGCGAGCTACGGAGGGCATTTTTGCCTCCTTGGCGGGGCAACGAATGGCGGAGAGGGAGGGAGAGGCTCCCAAATCACTCTTTCAATTGTGTATCAATGAGTTACGATGGTGACATCGTGACCAAGTGTGCCGCATAGGTGTGACAGCGCAATAGGAATTCGCGGCGACCGCTGAATGTCTTGCCAATGTCACTCTGTCCTGAGAAGTTGAAGGACGTGAATCGACCTTCATTTGCTCCATGAAAGACTTCTTTATCAGCTACAACAAAGCAGACAAAGCCCATGCCTTAGCGATAAAATGTTGGCTGGAAGATGCAGGCCATACAACCGTCATGCAGGCGACGGATTTTCATGCAGGTTCAAACTTCGTTCTTGAGATGGACAGTGCGGCGAAAGGAGCAGCGCGAACACTTGCCATTCTTTCTCCTGATTATCTCAACTCTTCATTCACTGCCCCTGAATGGGCGGCAGCATTCGTGAATGATCCCACGGGTAGGGGGCGCAAGCTTGTTCCTGTCCGTGTTCGCGAGTGTGCTCCCAGCGGTTTGCTACAATCTGTCGTTTACGTTGACCTTGTAGGATTGGACATGTCGCAGGCACAGCAAAAATTGTTATCCGCACTCGCTGGCGAGGCTGTTCCCAGCCCTCCTGTGAAAAAGGAAAAAAAGCGTTCACCGCGACAGCGATCAGAGAAGAGCGAGTCACCACGCATAAGCTTGAATGCTCAAGGTGAAACCGTCTATCAATCAGCGGGCGACCTATACGTTAACCCAAAACCACCGGTAAATAAAACTGTGTTCATGCGTGAGCCTCATCATGTCAGCGAGGCACAGGCTGCTGAAATCAGAAGGCTCTTGACCGGACTAGCAGAACGTGACGAATTGGCGGGGAAAGGCAAAACTTACGGAGCGTGGATGAATAAATTCACAGGCAAGAACGGCTTCAATTTGACCACATACAAAGCACTTCCGGCATCGCAATTTGAGGCGGCAGTAAAATGGATAAAAATGCAGAAGGCGGTGGGAAGAAGTGCGCTACGTCGAACGAACAACCAAGTTTGGAGAAACGACCACTATGCGGCAATATGGGGGACGGCCAAAAAGATGAATTTGGACAGAGATGCAGTTCATCAAAAAGCCCGAGAGTATTTTGGCCTCAAGAAGGCAGTGGAGTCTCTTAAAGAGGACTTGGGCGAGAGGCAGCTTGCGAAGTTCGCTGGATTCATGAAAAGGGAAGCGAACAAAGCAGCAAGAAACAAATTGAATTGAATGATATGCCAACCACCGAAAAACTGCCTCTGGAAATTGTGCGCGACTGGTTCAAGGGCGTTGAAGAGCCAGCCAGAGGCGTGATGGCTTTGTTTGTGATGGTCCGCATTCAAGACCCTGATGGATTGGCTTCATGGGAAGACGTTTTTTGCGAATGGCTTTCGGCAAGATTGGACTATTTCAAACATCTTGGGCGGACTCTTCAAGTTCGTGGGCTGATTGACTTTATTTTGGCAGAGATGGGGAGTGATCAATATTGGGAACACGCCTTGAACAAGCAGCTTGAAATGATTGAGCATGAACAAACTCCAAAAATGGTGCGTCAGATGGTGAACAAACACCTGCCTGCAATGCCAAAGGCAAAAGAGGTTTGGTTTCAAACCGCTGAATCGTGGGAAGACCTTCGTTCAAACTATCTCACAGATGAGCGTCTTTGGATGTGGGAAAGGGAGATGGAGCGACGGTTCAGCCCAGTCTGAATTGGTAGCAGTTTCTAGCCCTCACGAAGCCGAATCGGCAGTTTCATTAGAGGCATCTTGATTCCTTGCAACGCGGCCTCATCTCGTAGCGCCTTTCTTTCCTGAATGATTTCATCGAGTCTGCACGCAAATTGTCTGGTGTTTTTTTGTTTTTTGATGCGTTTCAGCACTTCACAATCCATATCGTATTTGGGGTTACAGGCTTTCCATCGGACTTGCCATTTTCGATAGCGCGCCGCAAAGGGGCAGCCAAATAACGGCTTAATCCTCACGCAGTCGGTGTGTCATTTTTGATGCAGAAGCCGCGTCCATTTCTTTGGCTTCCTTTTCGGCTCTGTTCGCCATGAGAATGGAACCCAATTTTTTTACAAGCTCGGCAACACCCGCCTGCTTCTTCATTCGTATCAGTGCTTCGGGTTCAATTGTTTCAATTGGCGAAAAGTTGAACAGAGGCTTTCCGTTCCGCCCGCTATGCTCTATTTTTTCGGGTAAGGAAAACTCTTCCGGGTGCCTTCTTTCCAGCAGCCACGCGGCTGCTCGCCACTCGTGATTTGCAGCCTTCCGAATGCACGAAACACAAACCTGCATAGCCACTGCCTGAGAACGCCTGAGTGACTGGCAAAACTGGCGAAACTCAATTGGGGCATTTTCGTCTTCTCCACGGATGCGCCAGCGGTTCAGCGTCTCATAGCAAATACCTGCAAGCATCGCTGCTTGTTTGAGCGGCATCCCCTCCTCAATCGCGCTCAAGAGCTTGGTTTCACACTCTTTCGTCAACAGGCATGGCCTGCCAACGGGCTTTTTGAAGTTTTGGGGTTTGAGGAAAACAGAAGCGGGCATCTTTCAGTGTCATGGGGGAAGATAATTTCCCGCATTGCCTCTCCGTTTCCGTCTGAATTTGAACACATGGGCAAATTCACATCAAGAACCGACAAGAGGGGACGCGGAACAAACGACACCGGGGAAGGCCCGGAACTATCCAGCGCAAAAGCGAAGCTTTGGCACTGCGCACCATAGCAGAGAGGGTGCCCTCTCTCAACTCATGCAAGCCCCGTGGAATCGGGGCAAAAATGGAGACTTACAAACGGGCTGTTATGCTGCTAACGCTGCTTTCACACGTTGAACCGTGCTCATGCCTTTAGCTGCGATCTTGGCCGTATTCCTCACCGACTGGCCCGCTTTGAGAAGGCGGATAATATCGCGGTGTTTGGCTAGCAATTCGGAACGCTCAAGCCCGCTACCCATGGGCCTTCCCAGCTTGCGGCCCTTCCGGCGTGCCTCTGCCAGTCCTGACTTGATGCGTTCAACAAGCGTTTCCTTTTCCGCCCGCGCCATCTCGGAGAGAAGGGCGAGCATGATAGCAGCGGCAGGGTTGCGTTTGCAGTTTGGGAGCAGCGTTTCGATGCTCTGAGCGTGCCAGTAAAGGGAGACACAATGGGCCTCCAGCATTTCGACAAAGGTTAAAGCCACACTTGGGCGGCGAGCCACACGAGAGACTTCATGAACCAGCACTTTCTTGATACTGCCCTCTGCCGCGAGTTGAAGCACCCGCTGCAAAGCTGGCCTGTCTTGAATATCAGCGCTTCCTGAGACGGTTTCCTCGCACATTTCCACAATCTGCCAGCCTTTGGCCTTGGCGACTGCTTCCAACTCGTGTTTTTGGCGCTGTGTCTCCTGCTTGTTGGTGGAGACACGCACAATGACCGCAACCGGGAGGGCTTGAGGGGCGGGAGACTTCGTTTTCATGGAATCACGCTACTCTGATGTATTCATTTAATCAATAGATTTCGAGAATACACTATCGAATTAGCTCTCCCCTCGCGAAAGCTGGCGATTTTGGGCCAAAAAGCGGCCAACCATTCTTTGAATACACTTTGAGGGCTGGCGAGGCGGTTTGAACACATGGACAAACGGAGAGGGAAGGGGGGAAGCCGTCTGGCAGCTAGCGCGGCAGGCTGAAAATCAGTCCCCGCGTATCCGCCGCACTCCTTTTCCGTCTTTGATTAGCTGGAATGTGTCCTTACCTGCCCCAAAAATGGTCAACAACGGGTCTCCGGTAGCGGAAACCAAGGTGTCAGCAGCGTCTTTGTAGGGGTCAGTAAGGGCGTAAAACTGGCGGGAGGGGTCAAATTTGATGATCCCCCGGTTTTCCAGCGTGGTGAGAGGGACGGCATAAGGCCCCTTTTTGAAACTGCCGCGAAAGCCTTTGTAATAGCACAGCCAAATAAGCAGCATTTGAATCTTCGACAGCCGTTCATCCATGAAAATGGAGGGGGGAGCCGCTGCTGCTACCTCTGCCAGCAAATGAACGACGGAATTGGCCTTCACCGTTGGAGCCTGAGTTTTCTGCAATTGCTCCATGATGCAGTTCATGTGATTGGCGGCTTTTTGACGGAGTGCTTTTATCAAGAGGGGCAGTTCACTCCACGAGTATTCCCCTTCTTTGGATTTAATCCCTGCTTCTTGAAGAAGCTCCATTCGGCGTTTCGAGAGGTCAGTGTGAACGATCTCGAATCGAATCCTTTTGTTGGTCTTAGCATACAGTTTCAACCGCACCCCCTCTGCAATTGGGATGCTGAAACATGGGGAATTCAAAACGCGGCCTGCCTCTTTTGGCTGCTCCGAAACCCCCACTTCATTTCCGGCCTCAACTTCATAGGTTTTGACTGTGCCGCCTGACTTGGTGAGACTCATGAGCTTGGCCCCGATGTCCCAAACGTCTTGAATTGGAGTAGCGGACGGAAACTCCCAAAGTGTCTCCACCATGCTAAGGCTGTAATGTTCCTCCTGTTGTTCCCATGCCGCCTGATACCAGTCATCCTCTACGGGCTTGGTCTTGTTCAGTCGTGTTACGAACTCGCATGCGCGGGACAGTTCGGAGCCTGTTTGGTCTGCAATAAGTTCCAAGTAGCGTTCAAAATGCTCCTTGGCTGCGAATTTTTTCCATTCCGGTGCGTTGGGCAGCCAGTTGTCTTCACCATCCAGAGACTCCTCATCTCCATAAGAGGAGCGCTTGTCCTTTCGTTTTTGCAGGCGAGACGGGCAAGGCTTGAGCGGGTTGTCTTGGTGGGGTTGATGCCGAATGAATCGCTGGACATTCAGAGAGAGCCGGAGCTTGGCGCGATGCACTATCTCTCCCGTGATGGGGAGTCGCTGCTTCTTTTCGTAAAAGAGGCAATAGCCACTGCAAAGGGGTGGTTCGTGACGGCGGGAGGAAGACGGATGCAGAACAGCTTGTTTCCGAATCCAGAGTTTGTTCCTGTCCTTTCCGATCATTTCAGGGCGACGAAAAAACGCACCATAAAGGGCGGGATTCTCTGCGGTTGGCCACGCCATATCCTCTTGCCCATCGGGCGGTGAACTCATGTAGCCTTTGAACGCATGGACATTTTCCTCATGGGGACTGATGCCAAAAATGCTCCATTTGCCGATTTCCAAATCAATCTTGTCCTCCCGCGCATCTTCGGAAAAAAACTGCGTATCGAGTGAAAAAGGGGAGGAATTCAAGGCTTGGCTGATGCTACACAGCGGATAACGGCCTTTTCAATGGTTTTTGCACCTCCTACCTCTGTCTATAGTGGAGGCAAATTCGCACATGTGTTCAAAATGCCAGAGAGGCTCCGGTCAGTTTGAAGCCGGGAAGTCGGGGCCACTGGGCAGCACCCCCGGCGAAAGAAGGGTTTCCTCAATGATGTAAGGCGGGCCGATGGTCATGCCGCTATGCGTGTCACGGTTGAAAAATTGAAGAGTGCCGTTTTCGCTCATGGTGTATTTGAAGGTGGAAAAGCGGCGTCCTTTGGCCGTCAAATATGAGGTGATCCGGTAGAACTTGGGGTTCTCGTTCATCGCCTTCTCTTGTGATGAAAAGTCTTTCGCCGGTTTTTCAGCATCAGTTCATATTTGAAAGTGGAACGCCGGATGTTGCCGAACAGCGGCGTGATGAAAAACACCGGCTCTCCTGCCTTGGGCTGGTGGAACCTTTTTGGCAGTGATGTCGTTGCTGCCGCGTCTGCTTGGACGTTGTATGGAATGGTCTTGCTGCCCTTGCTGTCGATCATCGCAGACAAAGCGACAGCAGCCAGCGTTCCCACAATCAAACCGCTCCCAATTGAGAAGGGCCTGCTTTGCTTGGCTCTAAGGCTGAGAATGACAGCAGTGATTCCAGCGCCCGAAAAAACCGCCAGATACAAAAGGGCTTTCCAGAAAAGGGAAATCGCTACGATGGCAATAAGAAGTGCGAAGGAGAGCTGCCATTGAATGGCTGGCTTATTGGATTCAGGCAAGCGAGAGGCTTCGCTCATGGTTGGATCGTTTTAGAGCGGTAACGGATCATTTGTCATCCTTAAACGGCCAGAACATCGGATGAATGTAAACAACTTCCCAAAGCTTGCTGAAATCCACCGCGTCCAAATTGCTACGGTTCAATCGCTGAATGGTTTCGTTAGAAAGCTGAGTTCGATAAACATCAGACCAGCCCTTTTCGTTGCCATAGCTGTCCTGCAATTCGAGTTGGGCAGCGATCTTGAAATACATGACCGGCAGTTCGGGGTATTTGAGAACGTCCGCATATGCCCTTTCCATTGTCAGACGGATGGATTTGAGGGTGGATTCTTCGCTCAACAAGAAGCGAGCATGGTATTTGATGTGGATGGAGTAGCTGGTTTGATCTGGCCCCATCGGTTCCACTTTGATGGATTCAATGCCGTGTTCACCATCCAAAGCTTGCCGTGCCAGTTTTTCCAGCGCAACGGGAGGGTTTGTGAGGTCGATAGCGCCGCTTCCAACACAGCTTCTCAATAGGATCATTGTCAGGAGTCCAAGAACGAGGCCGCCGCCAATCGAGTAAACTTTACTTCGCTTGGACGCGAGGTTGGAGCTTGCGAAGCCATACCAAACTCCAAGAAAACCAGCCAAGCAAAGCAGGAGCCGCCAATGATGCCACAAAACGACAGCGCCAACCAGCAGGAGAATCAATGCACCGCAGCCCTTGAGGGCCTCTTTGTTGTTCGGAGGCGGTTGTTCAGACGATGCTGCTGGCGCTGCAAAGAACTTGTCGCGCAATTTGGGGGCATCGGCCTTCTCCATGCTGCCAGTTGTCCCGGACGCTTCCGCCTTTGGCTGTATTGGCGGAGGCTCTGCGGGCTGTGGTGATGCCTCTTTGTCTGCTAAGGGATTTCCATGGGTAGGAGCGACTGAGGCGAATGGCCGCCATTCTTCGCTCCCTGCCACGACAACGAGCGTTTCCGCGTTGAGAAGCCCTTCATCGGCCTTCTTGAGCAATTCGGAAAGTGAGAAGGGGCCTTTGACGGCTTCCCCTTCGGCGTAATACCATAGTTCGTTTGATGTCGATTGATTGTCCATGTGTTCAAAAGCTTAAAAACTTCCGTCACCACGCTCGGAGAATTCCGAACGGGTGACCGGAGAGTTTAGAAGTCGCCAAGGACGACCCGACGGCCTTTAAGCCGGAGGCTCTGGACATAACCGTCGCTCCCGGCCATTTCTGGTCTGGGAACGACGTGTTCGCGGCACACGTCCGCCGCCTTGGGCGAGGTTCTAAAGTCTCGGCTGTCATCTCTGGCAGCGTGCGGATGCTACAGAAGCAGCAGAAGACGCGCAACTGTGAAAACGAGGTGACTGGCGAGCCTTGGCAGTGGTTCGCTATGCGCCTGCTACGGTGTGGAGATGCGACAAATCAAGGCAAGGGTATTCCACTTTGGCTATGTCCTCTGCCAGCGTGCGGAGGAAGCTCGGCCCTCTGCCGTAATGGTTCATCTGTCGGCTTGCTGGCCCTTCGCCATCTTCCCAGCCTGCCAGACGTGCCACCGTTTCAGCGGGCAAGCGTGCGGCTCGTGTGGCATCTCTGAATTGGTGCCTGAAACTGTGCATGGTGGCATCGCATTTTTCGCCAAGCGTCAATTCCACAAAGCGGGTGAACCACTTGGAAAACGAATCTGAAAAATAGCCTTTATTCCCCGGTTTGAGGTCGGGGAAAAGACGCGGTGAAGACGCATCGCGTTTCCGCGCTTGAACAAACTCCATGAATCCCAGCCGCTTCAATTCTGGATGTAATGGCACCTCTCGCTTGCTCTGTTTCGTCTTAAGCCTCTTATCACATTTGCTGCCGTCTTCCCGCTCTTCCCGAATGGCAATGAAGGTGATGCCGTCCAAGGTCTTCACGTCTTCCGTGTAAATCTGGCAGGCTTCATTGCAGCGGAAGCCGTGAAATAATGTCAGGAGGGGCACCCAAAAGCGCCCGCCTCTTTCCTGACCCTTGGCGCAAGCCATGTGAAGCGGAGAACGGAAAAGCTGGTTCAACTCCACAATCGTGAACTGCTGCCGGGGCACGGAATCAGCGTTGTCATCGAATGACCGGCTCAATCTTTTGTGTTTGGCTGGGTTTTCAGCAATCAGCTTGTAATCCACAGCCAAATTGAACAGGGCGGTGATTTGAATGTAGTTGTTGCGTAGGGTTTTGGGATTCAACCGCCGCCTGTCTTCCGCCTTGTCGGCTGCTGCCACGGCCTGTGCTAGCGTCATGCCCTTGTATCGCTTTGTTGCGTTGGGAGGAACTCGTTTCAGCAAATCAAAAAGCTGGTGCATGTCCTCCAGTGTGATCGTGGCAATCTGCCGTCCTCCACCGAAAAATTCACGGAGAAGGCGGGCCGTAAGCTGCGAGGCATCGGCGGTTTTCTGCGACAGCTTGAATTCTTTAATTGTCCTCTGCCGGAGTGCCAAAAGATCGTCAATGGTTGCTCGCTTTTGCTCCTCAACCATCGCCGTCGAATGGAAATGCACGCCTTTGAACTGGTGATTTCGCTCTTTAACATCGTCGCCTTTAAGCATGTCTTGAGCGCGCCCCAAGTATTCAAGATGTGCATTGAAAAATAGGGGCCGGAGCGTCTGAAAGGCGGGGCTTGTCACCGGGCATTCGATGTTTTGGCCTTTGAGATAATTCTGCAATTCATGGGTGCCGTCCAACGGCTGGCCTTGGAACTGCTCCCCCCTTGCCAAATGGTATTCATCCTCCTGAACATTGGAGCGCATTTCCTCAAGCTCGTTCGATTCAAGAAAGCGACCCTCCGCCTGCATCCATTTTCTGAACGTGTGTTCAAAAGTGGCGAGGTAACGAGCCGCCATTTCGTAGGCTTCCCTTTCGGAAATGACCGTGAGGAGACGCTTTTCAGATTTGGCCGGGGGAGCCTTCAAGACCAGCAGTTTACGCCGCTCGTTGTCAAAAATGGCCGTTATGCGCGCCCGCTCATAAACGACTTTTCTGCATGCCTCCCGGTAATCGGAGGTTCCCAAGGACTCCCGGATCATCTTCTTTCCAAGGGCTGCTTGGAGGTCGAGAGGCACTTTGAAGTTGGAATACCAGCGAGTGCCGCGAGGCAGCAATCCTTGTTGGCGGGACATTGATTTAGAGGGGGCAAGTGTGACAGTTGGGGGTTCCATGTCACTACCTTAACCCTTGATACCCAATGAAGTCCAAGCATGTAAGGTGCTCGAAAAGTGAATGGCGGAGAGGGAGGGATTCGAACCCTCGGTTGCCTTACGACAACGTCTGATTTCGAGTCAGGTGCCTTCAACCACTCAGCCACCTCTCCTTATCATTCTGCGAGGCCGGATCGTATCGCGTCCGCGCCTGAATGCAAGGCGCGGCTTACAATGACCTTGGAGAATTGCACTTGTGTTCACCGTTGGCTGGTGATCTGTGCCGTTGTTATGCAAATTCTCTCTGTTCTCATCGGCTTGGTGTGCGCGGTCCTGCTGGTTCCGGGACTCATCCCGCTGTTCGGCTGGCTGCAATGGGCTGTGCTGGCGGGCTGCGTGCTCGGCATCATTTTTGGTTCCTTCTGCAAACGGAAGATCGGTCTGACGATCAATGTCGCTGTCGCCTTGGTCGCGGCGTTGCGCTTGTTCCTTGGGGGCGGTGTCTTTTAAGCTTTGGGCAGTTTCACCTTCCCGTGCTTAACACTGAGGTGAGGGCTGTGGCGTGAGAGGAAGCGCCAGGGAAAATCGACGGCTTGGCTGATGCCGACGCGGATGTCGGTGACGACTTCGTAGGGAGCAGAGGTCGGCTGGATCAAGCCGCAGCCTGCGGGTCGGCCCCGGCCTGCCATGGGCAGGCCGTGATGGCTGCCATCAATCCCTAGGGCCAGCGCCAGTTTGCCTGGCCCGGAACAGAGTTCGTGGAGCTTTTCGCGGTGGCGGCGCTGCTGCATTGTCTGGATGCCTCGGGTGGGCTCCAGGGCGCGGATGAGGATCAAGCCGTCTTGGGAACCGCCTTTGACGAGGAGGTTGAAGAGCCAGTACATGCCATAGTTGAAATAGACGTAGGCCGCGCCGGGCGGGTGTGATTTCACAAACTCACGCGAGCTGGGGCGTGTGGCGGTGTGACAGGCTAGGTCTCCCTCCACGGCATAGGCTTCCGTCTCGACGATGATGCCCGCGCAGCCTTTCCAGACGAGTTCCACACCGATGAGATCGCGGGCGACGGTGAGGACGTCGCGCTCGAAAAAATCACGCGTCAGATAGCTCATGGCTCACAAACCGGTCGGATGATCCACAAATTCCCAGGGGATGCCGAACTTCGTTTCGATGTAGGCGGAGAGTGCCTTCACGCCGAAGGTCTCGGTGGCGTAGTGGCCGCCGTAGATGAGATTGATGCCGATCTCTTCGGCCAGCGTGTAGCTCCAGTGGGGGCCTTCACCGGTGATGAAGGTGTCGATGCCGGCCTTGGCGACGGTGGCGACTTCGGAGCCTGCGCCGCCGGTCATGATGCCGATCTTCCGGCAGATGGAAGCCCCCCCGGGACAGACATGGACGCGGGAACCGGTGGCGGCGGCGAGACGCTGCACGAGTTCATCGCGGCTGATGTCCGTCTCGATCTTGGCACCATTTTCGGAGCCCTTCGTTTTCATGAAGTTGCCGCAGGGTTCGAAGCCGAGAGCACGGGCGAGGACGGCGTCGTTGCCGAGAGTGGGATGAAAATCGAGCGGGAGGTGGCAGCTATAGACGGCGAGGCCGGCATCGAGTGCGGTTTTGATTTTTTGGAAGACCGGGCCGGTCCAGGTTTGAAGGCCCGTCCAGAAGAGGCCGTGGTGGACGATGAGCAAATCGGCACCTGCCGCGATGGCCTTTTTCATCACCGGCAGCGTGGCATCCACGGCTGCGACGATTTTGGTGACTTTGCCTTCACGGTTTTCGAGCTGGAGGCCGTTGAGCGCGTTTGAGTAGTCGGCGATCTCCGCGATGCGCAGTTCGGTGTCGAGGTGGGAGACGAGGTCGGCGAGATTCATGCGAAGCAGTTTGGGTGGTTTGGATCAAATGTCGAGTTGTGCAAAAAAAGACGCCAACTTGAACTGCCTGTGACAATTTGCTGCTCATGCCTGAAGTCACACGATTCGCCCCCAGTCCCACCGGATGGCTGCATCTGGGGCATGCGTATGCGGCGTTGTTTGCGCAGGAGAAGGCGGCGGGCGGGCGGTTTTTGATCCGGCTGGAGGACATCGACGGGACGCGGGCGCGGCCTGAGTATGAGGGGGCGATCTTTGAGGATCTGGCGTGGCTGGGATTGGAGTGGGAGGAGCCGGTGCGGCGGCAGTCGGATCATTTCGCGGACTATCGCGCTGCTTTGGTGAAGCTGGAGGCCTCGGGGGTGCTGTATCCGTGCTTTTGTACGCGGCGTGAGATTCAAGAGGAGATCGCGCGTGCGGGCAATGCGCCGCAGGGGCCGGATGGGCCGCTGTACCCGGGGACGTGCCGGAATCGTGATGCGGGTGAGCGTGCGCAGCGCGTGGCGGCGGGGGAGTCGTATGCGCTGCGGCTGGACGTGGCAAAGGCGGCGCGGTTTGTCGAAGGGAACCTGGAATGGACGGATCGGGAACGTGGACTTTTCCAGGCGCAGCCTGCGGTGTTTGGGGATGTGGTGCTGGCGCGCAAGGACACGCCAGCGAGCTACCATCTGGCGGTGGTGGTGGATGACGCGCTGCAAGGCATCACACTGGTGACGCGGGGAGAGGATCTGCTGGAGGCGACTCATCTGCACCGGCTGCTACAGGCGTTGCTGGGGCTACCGGTGCCGGAGTGGCAGCACCATCGGCTGATCACGGATGAAAAGGGGAAGCGGCTGGCGAAGCGGGATGATGCGCGGTCATTGCGCAGCCTGCGTGCAGCGGGGTGGACGCCGGAACGGGTCAGGGATGAGATCCGGCGCAAACTCGTTCCATGAGCGCAGGGCCTGCGCAGTGATCAGAAGCCGCCTACCGGTGGCGGTATCGTCCTGGCACCGCCACCACCCAGGGGATTGCCCTTGGTCTCTTCGATTTCTGACACCACGTTGTCTTTAATGCTCAGACTCAGGGTGCCGACTTCCACCCGAACGTAGATGACCGTCTGCACGATCTGGCCGAAGGCATTGACCCCGGTACTGGTCTGCGGCACCTGATCATAGATGGCGTATTCCACGCGTTCTTCCTTGCCGGTTGCGGTGATCTTGCTGGACTTGCGCGAAGGCTTGCCCATGGAGGCGTGTACTTCCTGGCTGGTCATGCCAAGGGCGACCTGCTTGTGCTGGATGAGCTCATCCACCATCTTGGTGCGCTCATAGAGTTTTTTGAGGTTCGCGTTTAGATCCGGTACGGCGGATATGACTTCGGCCATGCGCACCCAGCCTGCAACGTCGCCATGCCGGGCCCGGCCGCGCACGCGGTAGGCCGTGTCTGACATCGCCAGCAGGGTGACCAGCGTGCCGGGGGCAAAGGAGCCGAGGGCGCCCTGAAGCTTGCTGGTGGGATACACCGGGGCTTCGAGCTGCACTTTGAGCACGATCGGCTTGGGTGTCATGCCTTCCACAGCAAAAGTTCCTGGCTCCACACTCTGCAAGGATGAGCGGTTGCGTGGAGATAAAGCGGCAGACTGTGCCTGGGCGGCCTGTGTGATGCAAAGGGCGAGGAGAACCAAACAGAACGCTTTCATGGCAGGGTGGTCGGGAATTAGGCTAAGAATAGCCGACTCGGACGTATCCGGGCAACCTTTTGTTCGACGCATAAAATCTCCCGCGTATCCCTTTCCACCCCAACCATGCCCAACGGACCCCTTTCCACCAAGCTCTTCGACCTCGCCAAGCAATACATCCCCGGCGGGGTGAACTCACCCGTGCGCGCCTTCCGCAACGTCGGCGGCGATCCCTTTTTCGTCAGGCGCGCCAAAGGGTGCCGCATCTACGATGTGGATGACCGCTGCATGATCGACTACGTCGGCACCTGGGGCCCTGCCATTCTCGGCCATGCGCCCATCTCCGTGATCGAGGCCATCCATAATGCCGCCAAGGATGGTGTGAGCTTTGGCATTCCGAATCTCTACGAGGTCGAAATGGCCCGCACCATTTGTGAATGGGTGCCCAGCATTCAAAAAGTGCGCATGGTCAGCAGCGGCACGGAGGCAACGATGTCCGCCATCCGTCTCGCGCGTGGATTCACGGGCCGCGACCGGCTGGTGAAGTTCGACGGCTGCTACCACGGTCATTCAGACAGCCTCCTCGTCGCCGCCGGCAGCGGCGCGCTCACGCATGGCAATCCCGACAGCGCCGGCGTGCCGCGTGCGTTTGCCGAACTCACCAGCGTGCTGCCGTTCAACGACGAAGCTGCGCTGGAAGAGTTGTTTGAGAAACAAGGCCACGAAATCGCCTGCGTCATCGTCGAGCCCTATCCGGCCAATGCGGGCCTCATCCTGCCGAAGCCCGGCTTCCTGCAAAAGCTCCGCGACATCACCACCAAGCACGGAGCGCTGCTCATTTTCGATGAAGTCATGACGGGCTTCCGCCTCGCCAAAGGCGGGGTGCAGGAGCTGGAAAAGATCACGCCGGATCTGACCTGCCTCGGCAAGGTCATTGGCGGCGGCCTGCCTGTGGGCGCCTTTGGGGGTCGTGCTGACATCATGGATTACCTCGCCCCGCTCGGCCCGGTGTATCAGGCTGGCACGCTCAGCGGCAACCCCGTGGCTCTGGCGGCGGGTCTGGCGCAATTACGCGAGCTGGAGAAGAAGAACGGCTATGCACTGCTCGAAAATCTGGGGCAGATCATGGAAACCGCCGTGCTTGAGGTGTTGCAGAAGAAAGGGCTCAACTACCGCTGGTATCGCAAAGGCAGCATGTTCTGCCTCTTTTTCACGGAGAAGGAAGTCCACAATTTGCAGGACGCGAAGACCTCCGATCTCGCCGCCTTCCGAAAGTTCTTCCATTATTGCCTCGACCACGGCGTGTACTTTGCGCCGAGCCAGTTTGAGACGGGTTTCATCAGCATGGCGCACAGCCGGGATGATCTGGAGCAGACGGCGGAAGTCGCTGCGGCGGCGCTGGCGGCGCTTTAAAAAATGGGTGAGTTTTGGCGGAAACAGGTGACGCTGACGCTTTTCCCATGCCGCAGCTCACCATCGACGTGCCTGAAACGCTCAGGCCGCTTCTCACCCGCAAGGCTGAGATCGAGCGGGAGACTCCAGCGAAATTCATCGTGAGCTATCTTGCGGTGAACTTGGTCCAGGATGACTCTGGTCCCACGCAAGGCATGACGTCTGAAGAGCAGAAACATCTGGAGGACATTTTGGAGGAGCGGGACAAGGGACCGTTTGTTCCTATCCCTGATGATTTGGTGGAGAGAGTCATGGAGAAGGCCATGGCAAGGATTCATGGTCAGAAAGCGCATGTTTGAACCTGTGCAGCACATGCACCCAGATGTGGGTGAGGTCGATCTAGTCGGAATTGCAGAGCACATTGCTTTGGACGATCCTAAAGCCGCGAAGAGGGTTGTGAGAGCTATTCGTGATGTGTTCGTGCTTCTGGCGGGACATCCCCTTTTGGGCACGGAATACCATCCGCTGCGTGGATCGCTCAAAGGCATCCGCATGATCACGGTTCCGGAATATCCCAACTACCTCATCTATCTCCGCCCGCTCTCGGAGAACGCCGGTGTGCGTATTCTCTTGTACTTCACGGTGCCCGTGACGCCGTAACATTTGCGAAAGAACACGGCCGCCAGTAGTCCTTCGTCATTCGTATTTACGCCTTCCTCCTTTTATGACTGAACCTCGTTTCGCCGTTGCCCAGCTTGATGAAATTCCGCCGACGCCCTGTCCATGTGGTCAGGCGCGGCGGGCGTTCAAGGAGGACTGGAACACGCTGGCCACCGTGCATCTCACGGACATCCACGCAGACAGCAAGGCGCACTACCACAAGAAGATGACGGAGATCTACATCGTGCTCGAAGGCGAGGGGCACCTGGAGGTGGACGGGCAGATCATTCCGCTGAAGCCGATGACCTCCGTCATGATCCGCCCGGGCTGTGTGCATCGGGCGGTGGGGAAGCTTAAAATTATCAATGTGCCAATGCCGCCTTTTGATCCGGCGGATGAATTTGAGGTGTGAGGCCTACCTATGCGAGACCTCATCACCAGCATCGACTCCACGCGGCTCGGCTTTTTCAAGTCGATCCTCGATGAAGCGGACATCCCCTGCTTCATCCGCAACGAAACAACCGCTCAGCTGACCAACATCTTCATCGGACCGTTGCAGCCGACTCTGTGTCTGCTGAACGATGCGGATTATGATCAGGCCAGCGCCCTGCTCCGGCCGCACCAGTCGGCGGAAGCTTTCTCCTCTGAAGAATGGCTTTGTCCCGCGTGCAAAGAATCCAATCCTGCCTCGTTTGAAGTGTGTTGGAAATGCCAGGCCGTCAAAAACGAATGATCACGTCCATGAACAAGCTCGCTCTCACCCTGCTGGCAGCCCTGCTTCCGGCCCTCACCCATGCCGAAACGCCGAAGGTGAAGAAGCCGGCCATGCCCGAGGGCTTTCATGAGCTCAAGATCGGCGATGCCGCACCTGATTTTGATCTCGTCGGCATCGATGAAGAGAAGCACTCGCTGCAAAATTACGCTGACGCCGATCTGCTCATGGTCGCGTTTCTCAGCAATCACTGCCCGACTTCGCAGGCGGTGGAAGGGCGCATCAAGAAACTGGTCAAAGAGTACAAAGGCAGGGGATTGAAGCTCGTGGCCATCAATCCGAACGATCCTGCGGCTCTGAGGCCGGATGAACTCGGCTACTCGAAGTACAACGACAGCTTCCCCGAGATGAAGCTGCACGCGAAGGAGCAGGGTTTCACTTTTCCCTACCTCTACGATGGTGAAACGCAAAAGACGGCGCTCGCCTACGGCTGCCTGGCCACGCCGCATGTCTTCCTTTTCGACAAGGAGCGCAAGCTGCGCTACCAGGGCCGGCTGGATGATTCACGTTATGCGGATGATGCCACGGTGGCCGCGCCTGACGCACGCAATGCCATCGAGGCACTGCTGGCGGGCCAACCGGTGCCGGTGGAGGTCACCAAGCCGCATGGCTGCTCCACCAAGTGGATCGACAAACGCAAGCAGCTCGCCGCCGACAATGAAAAATGGGAGAAGGGCGAGGTGGAGGTGGAGCTGATCGATTCCAAAGGCATCGTGGCGCTGCGCAAGAACGACACGAAGAAGGTCCGCATGTTCAACGTCTGGGCCACCTGGTGCGGCCCCTGTGTGGAGGAGTTTCCCCAGCTCGTCGCCACCTCACGCAAATTTGGCCTGCGTGATTTCGAGTTCATCAGCATCAGCATCGACGATCCCGAGACCATAGATGAGGTGAAGGAGTTTCTGGAGAAGAACAACGCCATTGTGTCGGACAACTTGAAGCCTTCGCTCAAAGCCGAAGGCCGCAAGGGGAACGCCTACGTTTTCAAAGGGGCCAGCCACGACGAACTCATCAAGTCGCTGGATCCCGAGTGGCCTGGCCCGATCCCGCACACGCTCGTCGTCGCCCCAGGTGGCGAGGTCATCCTCCGTCACAATGGCAGTATTGATGGCGATGAACTCCGTGCAAAGATACTGGAGCACATGGGCCGGTTTTATGTGCCGGAGTGAGCAGTGCAAGCCGGGCGCTCGCTCTACGGTCAAAACCAGCCGCAGGCCAGCTTCACAAAGCGTAGGCCTTCGGGGGTGAGCTTGGCAGTACTGCCGCTGCCGGTCACGCAGCCGCGGGTGTAGGTGTAGAGGGGAATGCCGACGTCCTTGGCCCAGGTCACGACCGGTGCTGCAACTGCCGCCGCAGAGGCCTTCACCGCCAGCGGCAGGCCCCAGCGGCTGAAGGTGAACTCCCAGCTCGCGGGTTTGCCCGCAGGTCGCGGGCCATCCAGCAGCCAGGGGTAGTTTTTCACGATTTCCATCTCGGCATCTCCCGGTACGGCCACTCGGTAACCGCTTTCCGTCACCCGCACTGCACTGGCGGCGGTGAGCCCCGGATTTTTCTGCTGCGCGAGGTACAGCGCCTGCAAATCGAGACCGATGAGATTCAGGCCGTTGAACACGCCGTGGTGATTTGGCGTGGCAAAATTCGCCGCATGCCAGGCCTCAAAACGGCTGGAGAGAAATAGGTTCAGCTCCACATGCAAATGCGCACGTCGTTGGTCGATGCCGCTGCCGGTGTAACCGAGAGTGCCCAGCGTTGTGCCCGCCTTCACCTTCTGCCCGACACTGACCTGCGCGGAAGCCAGATGCGCGTAGAGGGAGAAAAACGGGCTGCCGCCCCAGTCGTGCCGCACCACGATGTAGCGGCCGTAATTGCTCAGACCGGCCGCCGCAGCCGCATAGACCACAGTCCCATCGGCAATCGCTCCCACTACATCCTGCGGGTTGCCTTTGGCATCACGCTGCAGCGGTTTGATATCGAGGCCTTCGTGAAAGCGTGCGTAGGCGATGCGGCCCCCGATGCGGCGGGGATCACGCACAAAGCCGAACTGCCCACCCTCCCACGGCGTGGTCTTGGCACCATCGAAGTTGCGGTCCACAAACTGGAAAAACTCCGCAGGTGCGTCAAACAGCGCTTGGTTGGCGGTAGGCAGCTGCAACTGCTGCGCCGGCATGACGCCCGTGAGCAGGCAGAGCAGCGACAATGAAAGGGCTAGGCGCATCATCAGGTGCCGGGCAGTTTGTAGCCTTCGAGCGGGATGTCCCGCGTCTTGGGCACCTTGGGGACCACGCCACGTGCCTTGTTGCGCGCAGCGGCTTTCTCGGCGGCCTCCAGGGCTTTGGCATCTCTGCGCGAGTTCATTTTTTCCTTGGCGGTGGAGGGCATCATATCGTCCATCCAGCGCGAGGCGGATTTCATGTATTTGAGACGCGGGTAAAATTTGTCCATTTCATCAACTGTCTGTTTTGAGAGTCCACGCCAGATGATGAAACGACCGTCGGTGATCGGCTTGTCGAATTCGACCATGTCGATGGGCAGGGCATTGACCATCGTCATTATGGCCATGCCATGGTACTGACGGGAGGCGAGATCGAGCGCGTTGCGGCCCTTGGTGTCGAGCTGCAACACCACGCCGTAGCCGTCGTTGTTGGCCGCCGGGAAGGGCTCAAAGCCCGAGATGCTGCGCTGGCTGAATTCGGGGACTTTTTTGAAGGTCATTTTCTCACCGGCGATCGTCAGCGGCATCAACTCGCTGCGATGTTCCAACTGATCCGCCTGCACGTGTGCGGTGATCAGCAGTTTGTTCTCACGAAGGGTGTCACAGCTCGCCAGCAGTCCGGGAAGGGCCAGCATTAAAATGGCGCGGGTAAATGGTTGCATGGGCGCATCAAACCAAAGACGCGCCTGCTTTGCAACCCTGGAGGCGGACACCGCTGCGAAACTTCTGTGCCGGGGCGGCCATCCCCTGATTTGACAACATCGTGAATCACCGGACTGTCCGCGCACCCCTTCCCACCATGCCAGGAAATGAACGCACGCTCCTCACACAGGTCCAGATGGCCGCTGGGGTGCAGGCTTTGGCGCAAAGCATCCTGACGGCCAATGTCGGCGCGGCAAGCATCGCCTTGATCGGCATTTTCACCCGTGGCGTGCCGCTGGCTAGGCGCGTTGCAGCGGAGATCGAAAAACTCGGCGGCCTGAAGGTCTTTGTCGGTACCATCGACATCACGCAGTATCGCGATGACCTGAGCACCTTTAAGATGGTGCCGAAACTCGAAGGCTCCGACATCGCCTTCGACATCGACGACCTCAACGTGGTGCTCTGTGATGAGGTCATCTACACCGGCCGCAGTGTGCGTGCTGCGCTGGATGAGCTGCTCAATTTTGGCCGCCCCAAACGCGTTCAGCTGGCCGTCCTGGTGGACCGTTGCGGTCGTGAATTTCCCGTGCAGCCGGATTTTTCCGCCCTCAAGGTCACCTTGGCACCCGGAGAGCGGGTGGCCGTGCGTTTTACCGAGGTGGACGGCGAGGATGCCTGCACCGTGCAAACCCAAGCCTCAACGAGATGACCCCGCGCAAAGACCTCCTCGACATCGCCTCGCTCTCGGATGCGGAAATCGCTTTCGTGCTCGACAATGCCGTGCCGTTCAAGGATCTCTTCAAACGCAGCGTGAAGAAGGTGCCCACGCTCAAGGGGCAGACGATGCTCACGCTCTTTTACGAGCCCTCCACCCGCACGCGCTCCAGCTTTGAAGTCGCCGCGAGCCGACTCTCCGCTGACGTCACGCATTTTGACATCGAATCGAGCAGCGTGGTGAAGGGCGAGTCCATCCTCGACACGGTTGAGACGCTGGAGGCCATGCGTGTTGACTACATCGTCGTGCGCCACAAGCAGGCCGGCACGCCGAATCTCATCGCCAAAAACACCCGCGCCAGCGTGATCAATGCCGGCGACGGCTGGCACGCGCACCCCACCCAGGCGCTGCTGGATGCCTTCACGCTGCGTGAAATTCACAAAAACCTGAGCGGCTGCCGTGCTTTGATCGTTGGCGACATTCAGCACTCGCGCGTCGCGCGCAGTACGAGCCTCATCTTCCGCCGCCTCGGCATGGAGGTGGCCTATCTTGCTCCGGGGTCCATGATGCCGCGCGAGGTGCCGCAGGAAATCCCGCAGTTCGGCAACTGGAATGATGCCTTTGAGTGGAAGCCGGACGTCATTTATCTTCTCCGCGTGCAGGGAGAGCGTCTCGACGAGCCGCTCATTCCCAGCGCCGCCGAATACCACCGCAACTACGGCCTGACCAACGAGCGAGTGGAAGTGCTGCGCGAGCGTGGGCTGCACCTCATGCATCCCGGGCCGGTGAATCGCGGGGTGGAGATCACGGATGCTGGGATGAACTACGAGAAGTGCCTGATCAACCAGCAGGTGGAGAATGGGATCGCGGTAAGGATGAGCGTACTGTATTGGCTGAGGCCGGGGGCGGTGGAGTAGAATACCGGAGGGTATGCTAGGGCGGCACTCGCTGAGGCTCGGTATCTCTCGGCCGCATGGAAACCAAATTCGGCGCAGGGCATGAAGTTGCAAGGCCGGGCATCCGGCCCCAAGAATGCGCATGGCCTCCCTCGCCGATCAACTTACATCCCTTCTCGGTCCTGACCGCGTTTCTGCCACGCAGGCAGACATCGCCACTCACAGCACGGACAAATGGTTCGCGTCAAATCCACCCGAGGTCGTCGTGCATGCTGAATCCACCGCCGAAGTCTCCGAAGTGCTGCGATTTGCGAATGCGAATCGCATTCCCGTCACTCCACAGGGTTCACGCGTGGGCTATGTCGGTGGCTGCGTGCCATTGCAGGGCGGCATCGCGCTGTCGGTCGCGCGCATGAACAAAATCAAGGAGATCACCCTCGCGGACGGCGTGGCGGTGATCGAACCCGGTGTCATCACCGGGCATCTGCAAAATGAAGTGCGCAAACTCGGCTGGTTTTATCCACCGGACCCGGCCTCGCTCAAGGAATGCAGCCTCGGCGGCAACATCGCCACGAATGCGGGTGGTCCGCGCTGCCTGAAATACGGCGTCACGCGGCATTACGTGCTCGGCTTGGAGGCGGTGCTGGCGGACGGCTCCATCGTGAAGGCGGGCGGACGCTGCCACAAAAACAAAACCGGCTTCGACCTCGTCGGCCTCATGGTGGGCAGCGAGGGCATGCTCGGTGTCGTCACCGAAGCCACCCTGCGCCTGATTCCGCATCCGCCCATGCGGGCGATGCTCTCCGCAGGCTTCAACTCTTTCGCCGAAGCGGCGAATGCCGTGCAGCGCATCCTCGGCAGCGGGTTCCTGCCCAGCGCGCTCGAAATCGCCGACAAGTTCACCCTGCGTGCTGCCCGCGAGTATCTCGGGGCCTCGGTCACGCCTGAAGGTGATGCACATCTGCTCGTCGAGATCGACGGGCAAGCCGATTCGGTCAAAGGCGAAATCGACCAACTCGCCAAACTCGTGGAA
>NCCR01000090.1 GCA_002279765.1 Verrucomicrobia bacterium 12-59-8
GCCGTGCTTAGCGGCCAGGGTGATTTCCTTGGCCAGTTTGCTGAAAGCGTTGCCGCGTTTGGCGTCCGTGATGGCTTTGCCACGCTTGATTTTGGACCATTTGTTGTGGCCTGCCATGATGAGAGCGATGTCAGTTGGAATGCATCGAACGGTGCGGCCATGACAATGACGGCGGCCATCCGTGCGGTGTGGTTTGGAAATGTATGAGAGGGAAAGCGGCCTTGCCGCGGTGTGTTCCGGTAGGAATGACGGCCTCGCAACGAGTGCGGGGTCGCGTTTCATCAGCACTAAGGCCGGGGAAACTTCGGCAATCCTGCCGGGGACAACACCAAGTGTTCACCAAGTTGAGAGAACTTGGAACGACTGAAGTGTGCGGGATGCCGGGCCATCATGCAAGATGTTTTTCACTGTCTGGTTCAAGAATGCGGGCTGAAGGCACCAGTTTCTCAACGATCGCAGGCCGCAGCGGGTGGCAAGTTTCATGTCATGGTTGCGTTTTTGAGTGATGCCTGCCCTTCGCACCTGCCGTCTTCTATTCCTTGTTTTCAGCACCAGTTTTTGCATGCTGAGCCTGCTGATTCCTTCGTGCTCGACTGCCATGCCTGATTTGAGCGTAAGAGGAGTCAAAGCCTACCAGGTGGTAAAAAAGGCCGAAAGCTTTTACAACTCAGCCGTGGGGTATGCCGGATCGACTCCCGCGGTGGTGTGGGCGTTTCGTGATCTGCTGGCGGAAAAGAACGCGGACGCCGCCTTCAAGTCGCTGCTTCAGGAGGCGACGCTGCCGGGGCGGTTGTACGGCCTTTGCGGGCTTTGGTTCACTGATCAAGCAGCGTTCAAAGAGCAGGTGGCTCATTATCGCGCCATGCCGGGTAAGGTGAAGACGATGATCGGTTGCATCATCGCTGAGGACGAGATTGCTGAATTGGTGGAGAGCAAGCATCCCAATGCGATTCGTTTGCGCGGGCCTGAGGACACGATGCAAGCCTGGTGGGCTAGAAATCCGAAGGCTCAGGGCTTTTCCGACATCGCGGGAGGTTGCTGGCCGAGCGAGTTGAAAGGGAA
Source organism: Verrucomicrobia bacterium 12-59-8 (assembly GCA_002279765.1). Next base: position 1,063 of record NCCR01000090.1, read on the forward strand.
AAAGGGGGCGCAACGGCCGGTGAAGCGATAAGGGTGCAAGGCAACGGACGAAACAACTTCGCACCACCCATCTACAATTGGCTGTTTCAGTTCTCTGTTTGCGATGGACTGTTCCACCGCTCGCCAAGGCGGAGGAACCTTGAGCAGAGAACTAGTCTCCCTCCGTCGCAGGTTTCTCAGCGGGGGATTCTTCAAACTTCAGCACTTTGGGCAGAGTCGGGGCGGGACCATCCCAGAGGAAGTGTTCCAGGCGGATCTTGGTGGCGCGTTCGCGGGCTTCGGTGGCACGGTCTCCGGGGCGCTGGGAGATCTGCTCCGCGAGGCGGGCGGCGGCTTCCCACTGGCGCGAGGCTTCGAGGAGATCCACACCGAAGAAGCCTGCTTTGGAAAACCAGACATAATCTGCCGGACTTGCGGGTGGCGTCATGTCTGCCGCACGCAGTACGTTGTAACAGGCTTCGAGTGCTTCGGTGTCATGTTTCGCGTCATGGTGAATGGAGGCAAGCGTGAAGCCGGCGCGCGCCTTCCACACGAAGGGTAGGGCATGGTTGTTGAGGAACTCATCCAGCAGATCAGCGGCGGCATCCAGACGCGCCGGTTCAGTCTTGCCGAGCAGCAGCAGCAGTTCGGCCTTTTCACAGATCGTCATCAGGCGCTGCTCAGGATCGAGCGCTGTCATATCCAGCACCTTGTCCAGGGCGGCGAGGGCAGCGGCGTGATTGCCCTGCAGACGTTCGGACAATGCCTGCTGCCTGCGGGCGGCCACGGCGAGCGGGCCGTTCTTTTGCGCGAGTTCCTCCCAGATTTCGACCGCGCGCGCGCGTCCATCAACACTCATTACGGATGTGGCGGACATGGCGGCAAAGTAGAGGGCGGTGTCCGCCTGCGGGGTGTCGGGATAATCGCGCGCGATGATTTCAAACTCGGTGCGGGCGTTGGCAAAATCCTCGAGCCGATAATAAGCGCCTGCGATTTTCATGCGCACCTCGGGCAGTATCTCGCTTTTGGGCCAGGCTTTGAGGAATTCGCCACCTTCGGTAACGAGGGTCTTCAATTCTCCTGCGGCATCGTCCAGCCAGAGCCGGGTGTAGTGGATGCGCTGCAACTGCGCCGGGGTGGGCGCGACTGCGGCAGTGGTGGCGTTGTCGAGCGTCATCCGTGCCTCCTGAATGCGCGGTGGCTCTGCGAGGAGCAGCCACTCCGTCAAAGCGATGCAGGCATCTGCGAAGCGCGGGTGTTTGGGAGAGGAGCGAATAAAGGCGCGCAGTGCCGGTTCCGTTTCGGGCTTGCGTTCCGAAGCAAGAAAGAGGGCTTTTTCAAGTTGCAGAGTGGCGGCGGAGTCATCGCTTTCTTTGCCGATGGCGGCGGTATTGGTCACGATCTCGAGCTGTCCGAGCAGGCTTTGATAGAGTGTGAAATCACTTGCGGCGATGGCGGCCACGGCGGCATTGAACAGCGCGCGACGGCGCTCCGTGAGCGTGGTGGCGACGTTGGCGGCGTTTTGAAACAGCTGTAGCGCCTGCCTGGGCTCGCCTCTTCGGAAGAGAATGCCGCCGACGGTAAAATCGACCGGGACGGAGGCGGTGTGAAACTGCTGGTGCCAGGCGGCAGCAAGCGCCAGCACGCGCTCGTCATGGTGGTGCGCTGCATAGATTTCCATCGCCAGGAGCATGGCGTCGCTGTGGCGCGGGTGGTCGGGATAGAGTTGAATCAGGGCTTCGAGCATGCTGACGGCCTCGTCATCGCGTTTCTGGTCGGCCAGCCATTGGGCGGTCAGATAGATGGCATGGCCGCGAAATTCGGCGGTGGCTGCGACGACCACGGGCGGTGGGTCAGGCTGCTGCTGGGCCGTGTTGCCGGAGGAAATCCAGCGCAGCACCACGTCCGGCAGGGAGACAGGGGCCTGAATGGCCTGGTGCACACGGTTCAGCAGATCGAAGGCTTCAAGCCATAAACGGCTGTCCACCGTGGCATCGAGAAACTGCAGCAGATGATCCTGCGCCTCTGCTGCCTGGTGTTGCCGGAGCAGGGCCTCTGACTGAAGCAGGATGGCGGCCTGGTGCATGCGCTCGCCGCCCTGGGTGGAGTGTAGCACGGACTGGAGAATCTCCTTGGCGGGAATGATCTGTCCGCTTTGCAGCAGAGCGCGTGCACGCAGGAAGCGGGTGGCGGCATCGCTGGCTGTTCCAGAGAGATCGGCGGCCGGTTTGCCTTCATCGATGTCGATCTCACTGTGCAGCAATCGTGCATGGGTTTGCAGCGCGGGATCAGTGGCAGTCAGCAGCGGAGAGACCACGGCGCGGGCCTCTGCATTTTCACCGAGTGCCGCGAGGATCTGCGCCAGCAGCAGCTGGGTACGCGGTTGCTGGGGGGCATTCTCCTCCGTTAAAACCTTGCGTGCGGTGGTCAGATCGCCGGTCAAGGCGAGCGCCTCACCGCGCCAGAAGGGTTCATCATCGAGGTCGTACGTTTCAGCCAGGGTCAGGACTCGCGCGCCCTCCGCCGCACGTGTCCAGGCTTCGGCGGCAAAGGTGGCAAGCTGGCGTGTTTCAACCCGCGTCCAGCCTTTGCGCTTGAGCAGGCGCTCCGCTTTCACTCCGGCGACACTGGGCAGGCCGTCGGCCAGCGCCTGCCGTGCGGAGACATAATCGGGCGCTGCTTCCAGCCCGGCCGCTACGAGTGCGGAGGGAAACACGAGAATGGCTGCGGCGAGAAATGGGCTCCAAGGCTTGGGCATGCTTGGTGAGCCTATCGCAGCAATCGCCGCACGGCAAAGAAGAATGCTGCTCAGAACTGATCGAGCAGATACTTGATGAGATCCGTCGTGGTCACGATGCCAACCAGCTTGGTGCCGGAAACGATGGGGAGGGCATGGAAGCTGCCGCCGGCGAGGATTTCTGCGGCCTCACGCACGGTGCTGGTTTCGGCCAGCGTGACGGGATTCTTCTGCATTAACTGCTCTAGAGTGAGGGTGTGGTCGAGCGTGGCATCGACGGTGCGCTCATCCGTTTGAAAGGCATCGCCAAAACTGACGCGCAGAATATCGCTCCAAGAGATGATGCCGACTAGCTGGTCGGCATTGACGACAGGGATGTGATGCACGCCGTGTTCACGGATGAGAGCGCGGACTTTGGAGATGGGATCGCCGTGGTGTGCGGTGATGACACTGCGGGACATGACATGGGAGATGGGTTCGTTGCGTTTCATGGTCGGTCATGAAACATGCAGGATTCAGCGGCAGGCTGCTCCTCGCGGCTTGGGCATGCGTGGACGGATGTTGTGCGGTGGATCAAACCATCTCCACCACCACCGCGCTCGCATTGTCTCTGCCGGACTCCGCCACGGCGTATTCGACGATGGTCTTTGCGTCGTCCTTGGCGAGCATGTCGGCGAGGCGGTGGTCCCAGATGCCGTCGATGACGCCGTCGGTGCAGAAGAGGAAGCGGTCACCACGCTCGCAGCCGACGGAGCCGATGTGGGGATCGATGCTCTGGCGGCCGGCACCGAGCACCTGCATGAGTACGTTCTTGCGCGGGTGGGTGCGTGCCTGGCGCTCATTGATTTCACCTTTGCGGCGGAGCCAGCCGACGTAGCTGTGGTCGTGCGTGAGCTGCATCATGGGGCCAGCTTTGGGGAGGTAGTAGATGCGGCTGTCGCCGACGTGGGCGAAGTGCAGCCACCCAGGGGTAAACCAGCCGAGGCTGAGGGTGGCTCCCATGCCACGGCATTCCTCGTAGTAGCGCCCTAGTTTGATGAGCTCCCCATGGATACGGCTGATGAGCTCCGCGAGGACGTCGCTGTGGCCGACTTCGATGTGCTGGGCGGACTGCTTGAAGCTGCGGGGGAGGAGCTGGGTGATTTTTTCAGCGGCGATCTTGCTGGCGAATTCGCCGGATTTAGCGCCGCCCATGCCATCACTGACGGCGAAGACGAAGTCGCCGGAATCGAGGCCGGCATCGCCGACTTTGCCGAGGAAGCGGACGTCATGGGCGTCAAAATTCAGACACAGGAAGGTGTCTTCATTGTTCTGGCGCACGCGTCCGACATGGGTGAGGCCGGACCAGCGGAGGTGGTTGGGTGGTTGGGGCGGGTCGGGGTCGCTCATGGAGCAGGCTTCGCAGGCTCGTCGAGGATGGTTGCGAGCTCGAAATCGATCAGGCAGAACCTGCCGTCGGTGTTGCGATAGGTGATGTTGCGGGCAAAGGCGTCTTCGTGGCGTACGCCGTAGGTTTTTTCCAGCTCGCCGAAGAGCTCCTGGATGCGCTTTTCGCTGATGTGGGTGACGATGGAGCCGCAATTGGAGGTCACGATCTTGAGTTCATCGGGGTAGAACTCCAGCAGGCGGGGGACGTAGTTGCAGCCGCGCTCTTCGAGGAGTTTGAGGACACGCACTTCGTTTTCGAAGCGACCCTTGGCATTGTGTCCTTTGAACTGCTTGTACACCTTGCCGTCATAGCCGATGTGTACGATCGCTCGGGCGGTGTTTTTGGCTTCAATCATGGCGTTTTTTTGAGCCACTATCTTCCTGCTTTTGACCGGGATGCGCAAGGCGTGTCTGAAAAAGCAGGAGGTCAAGAATTGAGGCATGTGGGGACATTGTCAGGTTTACTTGATTTTTTCGACTGCTTGAGATCCTGAACGAATGTAGAAATATTAAAAAATATCTCGCGTGTGGCATGGAGCATGCTCACTTTGACTCACTGCTGCCGGAGGATACGTTTCCGAAGGCCCAGCATGACTCAATCCACATATTCAACCATGGCCAAATACAAACTCGAATATCTCTGGCTGGACGGTTACCAGCCTGTCCGCAACATCCGTGGCAAAACTCAGATCAAGGAGTATGCCAGCTTCCCCAAGCTGGAAGAGCTTCCCGATTGGGGCTTTGACGGTTCCTCGACACGCCAAGCTCCTGGTGGCAGCTCCGACTGCGTGCTGAAGCCTGTGGCCGTGTATCCGGACAGCACTCGCAAGAATGGCGTCGTCGTCATGTGCGAAGTTTACAAAGCTGACGGCACTCCGCATGAGTCCAACGACCGTGCCACGATCCTTGACGACGCGGACACTTGGTTCGGCTATGAGCAGGAGTATTTCCTGTATCAGGACGGCCGCCCGCTTGGCTTCCCTGAGAACGGCTTTCCTGCTCCTCAGGGCCCTTACTACACGGGTGTGGGTTACAACAATGTCGGCGACATCGCCCGTCAGATCGTCGAAGAGCATCTCGACATCTGCCTTGACGCTGGCATCAACCACGAAGGCATCAACGCCGAAGTGGCGAAGGGGCAGTGGGAATTCCAGATCTTCGGCAAGGGCTCCAAGAAGGCCGCTGACGAAATGTGGGTGGCCCGTTACTTCCTTGAGCGTCTGTGTGAAAAGTACTGCGTGCAGGTCGAGTACCATTGCAAACCACTCGGTGACACCGACTGGAACGGTTCCGGCATGCATTGCAACTTCTCCACGAAGTACATGCGCGAAGTGGGCGGCGAGCCCTACTTCCTGGCCCTCATGGCCCAGTTTGAGAAGAACTGCGCTGAGCACATTGCCGTCTACGGCCCTGACAATCACCTGCGCCTGACCGGCCAGCATGAGACTCAGTCCATCGACCAGTTCTCCTGGGGCATTGCTGACCGTGGCGCGTCCATCCGCGTTCCGCACAGCTTCAAGAAAAACGGCTGGAAGGGCTACCTCGAAGACCGTCGTCCGAACAGCCAAGGAGATCCCTACGCGATCTCCAGCCGCGTGCTCAAGACGATCGCCGAAGTGCCGAAGCCTTGATCTGCTAGCTGAGATTTATTCACGAAGCGCCGCCTGGAAACAGGCGGCGTTTTTTGTTTTAGAGGCCGTGTTTGCAAAGCTGCGTCAGCGGGCTAGGTGAAGGCGTATATCTACCTCCCATGCCCACCGAACAAGACATCCGCACCGCCCTTGGCAACGTCCGCTACCCTGGTTTTAGCCGTGACATCATTTCGTTTGGTCTGGTGAAGGGCATTCATATTGAAGGCAAAAATGTGACTATCGATATTTCGGTGGCGACGCGTGATCCGAACATTCCGCGCCTAATTCATGAACAGGCGATGGATGTGCTGAACAAGGTGGCGGGCATTGGTGAGGTGAAGCTGAATTTTGACATTAAAGACCCACCCGGCGCTGGTGTGACGGCGTCTGAGAAGCTAGGCAAGTCGAGCATCCCGGGGGTCAAGAAAGTGATCGCTGTGGCCTCGGGCAAAGGTGGGGTGGGCAAGAGCACGGTGGCTTCCAATTTGGCCATCGCGTTGAGTCAGAGTGGTCTGCGCGTGGGTCTGTGTGACTGTGATTTGTACGGGCCGAGCATTCCTCACATGTTTGGCACGGACGAGCGTCCATATCAGAATGATGAGCAGCAGATCGTGCCGATTGAAAAGTATGGGGTGCAGCTGATCTCGATGGGCTTTCTGCTGGAGGACAGCTCGCCGGTGATCGTGCGCGGGCCGATCGCTACTCGCTACACGCAGCAGTTTCTGCGGCAGGTGGCGTGGGATAATCTGGATGTGCTGGTGCTGGATCTGCCGCCGGGCACGGGGGATATTCAGCTGACGATCGTGCAGACGGTGTCTTTGGATGGTGCGGTGATAGTGACCACGCCGCAGGAAGTGGCGCTGATCGATGCACGCAAAGCCGTGGGCATGTTTCAGAAGGTCAATGTGCCGATTCTCGGCATCATCGAAAACATGAGCTACTTCCTCTGCCCGAGCGACGGGGTGGTGTATCACATCTTTGGCCAAGGCGGCGGTGAGCACGAGGCTAAGCGCCTTGGGGTGCCGCTACTGGGGCAGATCCCGATTGAGATGCATGTGCGTGAATGTGGCGATGAAGGCCATCCCATCGCGCTCGAAGATCCGGAGAAGTCCGCTTCATCAAAGGCGTTTCGTGAGATTGCGGCGAGGTTGAAGTAGGTGCGGGCAATTTGCCTGTAGTGAATGCGCTCATCGCAGGCAGGATTGCTCGTGGTTCCTTGCGGTTGCATCCATTTGCCATTCCATCATGGTTTGGCCGCCACGCATGAAGAATGGGCTATAAAGAAATGGGTAAGAAGGGCGGAATGGCGAAGGCACCTGCGATCAACCTGGTCTTCTGCGAAAAAATCTCCCAAGATGTGGGAATCTCATCCGTGATGCCCGCCGAACACACCCACATGAGCGAATCGCACGACCTCTTTCTTGAAACTCTGCAGCGCTACGAGCGGCCCCTAATCCGCTATGCGCATGGTTACACGGGGGATCTGGAAGACGCGCGGGACATCGTGCAGGATGTGTTTGTGAAGCTCTGCCAGCACCTGGCCACGCTCGACCACGAGCGGCTCGCGCCCTGGCTCTTCACTGTGTGCCGCAATCGTGCCCTGGACCATTACCGCAAACATCAACGCCTCGTCGTTATGGAAACTGAAACCCTTGATCTGGAAACGTCCGCCTCTCCCGCGCCGAATGATGCGATGGAGCAGCGGGAGACCGCCACCGCGCTGCGGGAACTCATCGAAACCCTGCCGGTGCGACAGCGCGAGGCGGTGCGGCTGAAGTTCATCGCAGGACTGGACTACCAGCAGATCAGCGCCGCGATGCAGACGAGCATCGGCAACGTGGGCTACCTGATCCACCACGGGGTGGCCGCGCTGAAGACCAAGTGGAAGGACCATGACGCGCCGCAGGCGGTGAAACTGAAACACGCCATCGCTTAAACCCTCTTATTTATTTTTTTTGATATGAAACCGGAACAAATCACCGCCTGGGCGCTGGATGAAGCCAGTGCCGAAGAACGCCAGCAGCTTGAGGCGGCGCTGCTTGAGAATCCGCAGGACAAACTGAAGGCGGACGACACGAAGGCCTTCTGCGACTTTCTGCTGAGTGAGCTGCGGGATGACTCGCTGGCACTGACGGACAAGCAGCGGGAGCAGCTCGTGCGTCAAGCGTCCAACTCGCCAGAAGCAGGCGCGACACATGCACCACAATCAGCATCCCGGCTGCCCCTTGCCAACGTGACGCGCACACCACAAACCAAGTGGCGCATCGGCATCATCGCACACTTCGCCCTGGCCGCATGCGTGACACTGGGCGGATTCTGGACCTGGCAGTTGTATTTTCTAAAGCACGCTGCACGCCAAGTGGCTGTCTTCGACGATCCTGGATTCAAAGTGAACCTGCCCATGGCCATCGATTCTAAAATGAAACCGGGGCAGCCGGCGGAGAAGACGAAGAAACCGCCGCTGCCGATGATCATGGCGATGGAGCCGCCGGCCGGCAAACCGCTGGCTCCTGCACCCTTGCCTACGGCTGTGGCCGGGGTGCCCGCAATGGCCTTGAACAAGGAGCAAAAGCAGCTGCCCCGTGGCGATGGGGCCAAGCTGAAACAGATCCAAGATCAGAATGCTTATGCCCTGAACTTTGGCGACAAAAAGGAGGCAATGGCTGCGGACCTGCCAGTTGTGCATGCATCTCCATCTTCGACTACGGCAGCCGCAACAAGTACCCCGTTCTCACTGCCAACGGCCACAGATAAAGTTCAGTCGGGTCTGCTGCTGGCTAATGGCTCGGCTGAAAGCGGCAACTACGACGCTGCCATTGGGCAATATCAAAATGTGCTGCGCACGGACCCTTACAACGCGGCGGCGCGTCGTGGAATCGAAGCGACCGAGAAGAAGCGCATGGGATATTTCAAGACTGCTTATGACCACCAGAGGACGAAGATGCTGGCCCAGGTGGCAGAGCCGTGGGCAGAGCAAGTGCCGGTCCAGGCGGGGAGTGTCGTCATGGGCAAAGACGTGAAGACGGATGCCTTTTATCTCGGATCGAATGGGGGGGCTGAATACCGCAAGCGTGAGGCTCAAAGCCAGCCGAGCACCCGCGAATCCTACACCCGTATCATCGAAAACGAGCTCAAGGATGTGGCGCGGGTGCCGCTGTCCACGCTCTCCATTGATGTGGATACCGCCTCTTACGCCAATGTGCGGCGCTTTCTGAACCAGAACATGATCCCGCCGCCGGATGCGGTGCGCATTGAGGAGCTGGTGAACTACTTCCCCACGGCAGAGGAAGGCCCGGCGCACGATGCGAAGGAACCCTTCGGCGTGCGCATTGAGCTCGCGCCTTGCCCCTGGCAGCCGATGCACCGGTTGGCACGCATTGCGATCAAGGGGCGTGAATTGGACAAGGACCGCAAGGCGAGCAATCTGGTCTTCCTCGTCGATGTTTCGGGCTCGATGAATGAGCCGACCAAACTGCCGCTGGTGCAGCAGTCGCTGCGGTTGCTCACCGAGCAGCTCGGGGAAGGGGACCGCGTGACGATGGTGGTCTATGCTGGCAGCAGCGGTGTGGTGCTGCCACCGACGAGTGGCGAGAAGAAGGAGGCGATCCTGGGCGCGATCAACCGGCTGAGCGCAGGCGGCAGCACGCATGGCAGCGCAGGCATCAAGCTGGCGTATGAGCAGGCGGTGGCCGTATTCATCAAAGGCGGCGTGAACCGCGTCATTCTCTGCACAGATGGTGACTTCAATGTCGGCGTGAGCTCCCCCGACGAACTGGAAAAACTCATCAAGGACAAGGCGAAGACCGGCGTCTTTCTCAGCGTGCTGGGCTTTGGCTGCGGCAATCTGCAGGACCGCACCATGGAAACCCTGGCCGACAAAGGCAACGGCAACTACGCCTACATCGACAGCCTCAGCGAGGCGCGCAAGGTGCTGGTGGAGCAGATGAGCGGCACGCTGGAGACCATCGCCAAAGACGTAAAAATCCAGGTGGAGTTCAATCCCGCCGCCGTGCGCAGCTACCGCCTCATCGGTTATGAAAACCGCCTGCTGGCCAAAGAGGACTTCAACGACGACACGAAGGACGCAGGAGAGATCGGCGCGGGTCATAGCGTGGTGGCCTTGTATGAAATCGTGCCCGCCAATCTGCCTCCTGGCGCGGAGCCCCGCCAGGCGGTGGACAACCTGAAGTATCAGGCTCCTGCCATCTCTCCCTCACAGCTCGCCGAAGCAGCGAAGAGCGGCGAGATGATGACTGTAAAGCTGCGCTACAAGGCACCCGACAGTGATCTGAGCAAGCTCATCGAAATACCCACGAAGGACGAAGGCAAGACGCTGACGGCGAGCAGCGAGGAATTCAAATTCAGCGCGGCGGTGGCGGGCTTTGGCCTGCTGCTGCGTGACTCCAGCTACAAAGGCACGCTGAGCTGGGAAACGGTGCGGAGGCTCGCGTTGGATGGCAAGGGCGCGGACAAGCTGGGGTATCGCGGGGAGTTCTTCCAGCTCATCGACAAGGCACGCGGGCTGAAGGAGACGAGGTAGGATGGTGGATCGGTGACAGGCAGTACGACAGGCACTCCTGCCTGTCGATCAGCGTTTCGCCAAAACCCATAGCCTGCAAGCCACGCTCTCACACAGCCGCAGCAGTCTGACGCTTTCGGGCACCCTTTAAAACTCGGTGCCTGCCCGAGGAATGGCGGTGCCGCTGACCGACAGACAGGAGTGTCTGTCGTACTTCAGAAATCCGAACTCTGCGGTGTAAAATCCGTGTGCTCCGAATGCCACGACTTTTCTCCGCAAGAAATGCCGGGGAGCGCTGTAGTTTTTACACCCCATTGGGTGTTCCCATTCTGCATGCCGCGCCACGCCCTGATCGCCCCGTTTTTTTGCTTCTTACTCACTGCGGCCTCCATCACGCAAGGGGCGGATGCCACAGCTCTATGGTCTGGGAAGGTGCGGCAGATTTTGGATGTGAACTGTGTGAAGTGCCACGGGGTGCTGGAGCAGAAGGGCGGACTGGAACTGGACACGCCGGAGATGGTGCTCAAAGGCGGTGACGACGGTGTTGTGGTGGCGGCGGGCAAGCCGGAGGCGAGCGCGCTGTTTACGAGTCTGGAAAAGGGCTCAGACCCGCACATGCCGCCGAAGAAGCAGCTGACGGATGCTGAGCGTGCGGCGGTGAGGGAATGGATCACAGCACTGCCAGTGACTCCTGTGGCTGCGGTGGAGAAGGCGCAGCCTAAGGTGGCGCGGAAGTTTGGCTCGGGTGAGGAGGCGATCTCGACACTGCTGGCGGAGGGCTGGACGCGTGTGGGGGTGAAGCCTGCGGCGGCGGTGACGGATGCGGTGTGGTGCCGGCGTGTGTATCTGGATCTGGCGGGGCGCATCCCCACGCAGGCGGAGCTGGCGGCGTTTGTCGCGGCACCGCAGCGGGATGCGCTGATCGACAAGCTCATCGCGGCACCGGAGTACGCGGTGCGCATGCGCGAGCTGTGGGACCACTTTTTGATGGGCCGCCTCACGCGCGGAAATCCGGATGGACGGCGCAAGGGCTCGGGCTGGTGGACTTTTCTTGAGAAGGCTTTCAAGGACAACCGCCCATGGAACGAGGTGGTGTATGACGTGCTGTGCGCGAAGCCTGACAAAGCACCTGACCGCAAGGGTGCCTCGTGGTTTTTGTTTGAGCGGAAGAACGACTACCAGAAGATCGCCGAGGCGGTGGCGCCGGTGGTGTATGGGACGAAGATCGACTGCGCGCAGTGCCATGACCACCCGCTTGCGCGTGAGATCAAGCAGGCGCACTACTGGGGGCTGGTGGCGGCGTTTAACCGGGGCAAGAATGTGGATGCGAGCGCGGCGGTGGCGGAGAGCGCGGTGGGTGGGTTCATGAATTTTACCAATTTGAAGAAGGAATCCCAGCCGGCGGTGGTGACGCTGCTGACGGGGCGAACTCTGCCGGAAGTGTGGCCGGTCGGGGAGACGAAGGAGAATGACGGGCAGGAGATGTATGAGGATGCGAAGGCGGCGGTGCGCGTGCCGAAATACTCGAGGCGCGAGGCTTTTGCGGAGGCGGCGACGCAGGACAATCCGCTGCTGGCGCGCGCGTTTGTGAATCGCATGTGGGCGGCGCTGACGGGTCGGGGGATCGTGAATCCGCCGGATGAAATCAACGAGCGCAACACGCCGAGCCACCCGGAACTGCTGGAATGGCTGGCGCAGGATTTTGCCGCGCACAACTATGACACGAAACGTGTGGTGCGGGAGATCGTGCGCAGCCGGGTGTATGCGCTGGGGGCGAGTGATGCGGCACCGGAGTTGTTTGCGGGAATGGCGGAGCGACCGCTGACGGCGGAGCAGCTGGCGCGCTCGTGGCGCGTGGCGCTGGGCCTGCCACCGGACAATGATGACTTCCGCCGCAGCGTGGTGACGGCGATGCCGGATGTACTGCCGAAGGAGTACAATGCATCGTTTCAGCAGGCGCAGTTTTTGACAAGCTCGCCCGCGATGACGGGGCTGCTGCAGGCGGCGCAGGGTGACATCATTGCGAAGCTGACGGCGCTGCCGGATGTGAATGCGCAGGTGCGTGAAGCGTTTCAGGCGGTGTATGGCCGTGCGCCGGTTGCGGATGAAGCGGCGCAGGCAGCGGCGTTTGTGACGGCGAATGCAGAGCGGCCTGCGGAGGCAACGCGGGATCTGCTGTGGGCGCTGATGACGAGCGCGGAGTTTCTGGCGATGCCGTGAATGGAGGTAGCTGGGAAGAGGGGGGCGAATAGGTTTGATAGAACAAATAGGACCTCTGAGGACGATGTGCGCTGCGGCATGGGAGCCGTAAAGAAGCTGCGAAGAAAAAAACGCTGCTAAAAATGCGCCGCAAACGGTGTAGCTTTCCTGCGCCTGAAATGCCCCTTTGCCCCTGATGAATCTTCGCGATCCCCACCCACGCTGCCCGACTGACGAGCATACACTGCATCGGCGGCTGTTTTTGAAGGGGCTAACGGGTGGTGCGCTGGCGAGCACGGCGAGCTTTACGGGGCTGTTTCAGAATCCGGTGTTTGCGGAGGAGACGAAGAAGTCGCAGAAGCATTGCATTTTGCTGTGGCTGTGCGGGGCGCCGAGCCAGTTTGAGACGTGGTATCCGAAGCCGGGGAGGCCGGGGAACGGGCCGTTTGGCAGCATGCCGACGAAGATTCCGGGGATTCATTTTTCTTCACTGATGCCGAAGTGCGCGGGGATCGCGGACAAGCTGAATCTGGTGCGCAGCATGAAGACGAACCAGCCGGAGCATGCGCTGGCGATCAACCTGCTGCAGCGCGGCGCGCCGGAGCGTGCGGGCTTCACGCGGCCGACGCTGGGCAGCAGTCTGGCTCAGGCGATGGGGCAGATGGATGCGAAGCTGCCGAATTTTATCTTTCTCGACCCCATCCCCGGCGGCAATGAGTTCGAAGGGTTCAAGGCGGGCAACTGGGCGGGCTGGCTTGGGGCGGAGTATGCGCCGGTGCGGCTGGGCGGGGACTACACGCAGTTTTTGCAGAGCGAGGCGGCGAGCATCCCGCAGCATGACAAGGAATCGCGCGAGACATTGCGCAAATTTCTCACTGCGAAGTATGAGCGTGACCGTAGCAGTGCGGTGGCGCGGAGTCAGAATGCGGCGTTTGAGCGGATGAAGGGGCTAAGCGCGAGTGCGGAACTGTTTGATGTGAACAAGCTGCCGGCGAAGGATCGCGAGCGCTACGGGCCGGGGAGTTTTGCGCAGCATGCGCTGATGTCGCGGCAACTGGTGGAAAATGGCGCGCCGTTTGTGATGGTGGCCAATGGTATGAACTGGGACAATCATGTGTTCAATCATGAGATTCATCAGATGCTTGTGCCGGAGCTGGATCATGTGCTGTACAATCTGGTGACGGACCTGGAGGAGCGCGGGCTGCTGGACTCCACGCTGGTGATTGCGATGGGTGAGTTTGGCCGGAGTCCCTGGATGAATGCGGCTCGCGGTCGCGAGCACTACCCGAACGCCTGGAGCATGATGATGACCGGTTGCGGCCTGAAGCGCGGCGTGGTCACGGGCGCGACGGACATCGACGGTGTGGATGTGATCGAGAAGCCATACAGCGAGCAGAATCTCTTCGCCACCATCTTCACGGCGCTGGGGATTGATCCGTATGCGGAGTATGACCTGCCCGGCATGCCCACCTTTCACCGCGTGGAGAACAAGGTGGAGCCGATCCGTGATATCCTCGCCTGAGACTGCCCATGAAACTGACCCGCACCAAACAATATGATCTGCCCTTTGGCGTGCTTGGGCTCGCGACCACGCCGGATGGCGCGCGTGCCTATACGGCGAGCATGGATGGCAGCGTGCATGCCGTGGACACCGCGAGCGGCAAGACGGAGGTGTTTGAAAAAACGCACACTTCCTATGCCAGCGGCTGCGTGCTGCTGCCGGATGGCAAGACGCTCATTTCCGCCGGGTATGACGGCGTGCTGCTGTGGCATGATGTGGCGACGCGGAAGTGTGTGCGTGAGGTGAAGGCACATCAATTTTGGAGCTGGCAGCTGGCGCTGTCGCCAGATGGCAAGCGGGTGGCGAGTGTGACGGGGCAATACATCGCTGGTGGCTGGAAGTATGAGCCTGCGGCTGAGACGGAGCCGTCGGTGCGTGTGTATGACACGGCCAGTGGTGCGCTGGTGGCGAGCTACAGCCACACGCCGCCAGTGCTGAGCTGTGCGTTCAGTCCTGATGGAAAGCATCTGGCTGCGGCGAACATGCTGGGCGTGGTGCGTGTGTGGGATGTGCAGGCGAAGGATGGCAAGCCGGTGTCGCAGTGGACTTCGCCGGATTTCACGTCGTGGGGCAGCACGAAGTCGCACCACTATTCTGGTGGCATTTACAGCCTGGTGTTTTCACCGGATGGCAATGCGTTGCTTGGCTGCGGCATGGGGCCGATGGTGGATCCGATGGCGGGCAACGGCAAGATGACGTGGCAGCGCTGGGAGTGGCGCACGGGCAAGCGGATCGATCAGATCAAGGATGGGCAGCATGGCTCGGGACTGATGGAGTCGCTGGCGTGGCATCCTGATGGGAAGCATTTCCTGATGGCGGGTCGTCAGGCGCAGGGGACGTGGAATGCGGCGGTGTTCAGCGCTGTGGATGGCAGCCTCGTGACCTCGATGGACACCAAGTCTCGCATGACGCATGCGCGGTTTGCTGCGGATGGGAAGAGTCTGGTGACGACGGTGATCACCGGGCCTGGGAAGGTGAAGCCGGGACAGCCGTGGCCTGCGATGGGGCGGGTGCAGGTTTATAGCGTGGAGGTTTGAGCGGACTGGGTGTGTCAAGATGTTGCTGTTCGCGGCTGTTTGGCATTGTGAGAATAGGACGAATGCATGTCGAAGCTTGAATCAGTGATGCAGATCGTTATGGGAATGGCATGGAACTCATCAACAACACTCCCAACGTGCCGGCGGCGGTCGGACCCTATTCTCAGGCTGTGAAGCAGGGCGGTCTGCTGTTTTGCTCCGGGCAGATTCCGATTGATCCGGCGGCGGGCAAGATAGTGGCGACGGATGTGGCCGGCCAGACGACCCAGGTCCTGGCCAATATCCGGGCGCTGCTAGAGGCGCAAGGTTTGACGATGAGCGCTGTGATCAAGGCAACCGTATTTCTGCAAAACATGGCCGATTTTCCCACCGTGAATCCGTTGTATGAGACGGCGTTTGCCGGTCACAAGCCTGCGCGTTCGACCGTGGCGGTGGCGGGCTTGCCGCTAGGCGCGCTGGTAGAGATCGAGGTGATCGCAGTGATTATGCTCGGCGGGGGGGGGGGGCTGTCTCACGATGTAGGTAACAGAAAGGGATCAGTCGTTCCTACGGATGCGCCTACAGGTTTAACGGTTGCGCAAAGATCAGTGCCGTTGGACCGGCGACACTCATGGCCATTCAGCAAGCTCAAGGTGTGCCGAGATCAAGGAGGCAGCGGAAACCAAGGTCTGCGCGGGCGACATTTTTGAGCGCATGCGAACGTGCGGAAGTGAGCAGGGCATCTTTGTCAAAGCTCAGCCAACTGCCACCACGGATGACGCGCTCTTCCGGCGCGCCAGGCCATGCGTCTTCACACCATTCCGAGACATTGCCTCCCATTTCATAGAGGCCAATGGCGTTCGCACGCGCGCTGTCCACCGGTGCGGTGTAGGAGTAGGTGTCGGTGGTGCCGGAAATTTTGGTGGCATCCAGATTGGCGCTGAGTGCCGGTGGCTTCCAGTCGTCCGCCTTAGGGGTCCATGGATAGTGCGTTTTGTCCGCGAGGTGTCGTGCAGCGGGATCGGCTCCGGTCTCATTTTTCAAGCCGGCGGCGAGACTCCACTCAGGGTCGCGCGGCAGACGATAGGAGGCTTTGGCAGGGATGAGCTTGCTGGCACGGTCACGTTCGGTCAACCAAGCGCAAAAGGCGGTGGCATCCTCCCATGACACACCGGCGGCTGGGTGAGTGCCGCCAAGCAGAAAGGAGGGCCGCTGACTCCAGGTGCGCCCGGCATCATTCAGCCAGGTTTCAAATTCGCGTACGCTGGTCTCCGTGGCACAGATGAGAAGGGGGCCCTTTTCCTGCAGCGGTACAAAACGCATGCCCAGGGCGTTCACGAAGGTGCTGCCATCCGCCACTGCCGGCTTCAGGCTGCTCGGGTCAGGCAGTCCTTCATCATCACCCTTGCCCTGCATTTTTTTGCGCAGCGCCTCCACCGCAGTGGCATCCACCTTGCGGTTTTCCGTCATCGCCTTCATGCGCTCATCCAGTGCCTGTTTTTTCTCAGCATCCGAAGCGGCCAGCAGGTTGGCGGTGCGGCGTTTGTCATCGAATACGCAGCGGAAACCGATGGTTGGAGCGCGCAGATCTGCCGGCACGACGTACTGATAGGCCGAAGTGAGGCACTCGGCGCGAAAATAAGCCCAGGAACCGCCGCGCAGAATCCCGGTCGGCTGAGCGCGGATTTCCACCGGCTGAGTCCACTCCCAGACATTGCCTGCGAGATCGTAGAGCCCCTCGCTGGTGGCGGGGAAACTGCCCACAGGAGCGGTGTAGGGGTAGCCGTCGCGGTAACCGGGAATCTCACCATCGGCGAAATTGGCGGTCTTGGCTGGCGGCGGCCAATCCTGCCCCCAGGGATAGACGCGGTCATCCAGCAGACGGTCTTCGGCGCTGAGGCTGAGTTTTTTACGCCCACGGGCCAGACCCACGGCGGAATCCCATTCTTCCGGCGTAGGCAGTCGATAGCTCTGGGAACTATCGAGCAGGTGCTTCTCGCGCTCGGTTTCGGTGAGCCAGTTGCAAAAAGCCACGGCGTCCTGCAGATTGACACCCACCACCGGATGCTCCAGGGACTGTTCGAAGTGCGGCTTATAAGACCATGGGTACTTTTTCTGCCGCAGAAACTCATTCCATTCCGAGAGCCGTGTTTCCCAGATGGCGAACACCACGGTGGTGCCCGACACGCTCACGAAGCGTGTACCCAGGCTGCTGATATGCGGTGCATTCGTGCTGGCACCTTCTTGCTGGGGGCTGTTTTGTCCTTGGGCAGCAAAACACGTGATCAGGCAGAGGGCCAGAGCGGGCAGGAGCGGGTGGTTAGTACACATGAAGCTGGATAACTGCAATGAGGACTGGATTCATCCAAAAAATGCCCCCTGCAAGATGGTTTAGACTTTTCCGGGAAGACAGGGCAGAATCCAGCGAAGCTTGGTGTCAAACTGTTAACACGCAGGGGAACTTTATCCTTTGCGCTGGTTATCAGCATGGTACAGTCACCCTCCTTTTTTGAAAATGCCGCTCCAACCCCGGCAGCGTATCCCGGCCGCCGTCTGAGCGACCTTTGGCGGTAGCTTGCCTGCATCTTTTTGCCCAGCATGATTGTACTTGGCCTCAATGCTTACCACGGCGACTCCGCCGCCGCACTTGTCAAAGATGGCAGGCTCATTGCCGCTGCTGAGGAGGAGCGGTTTCGCCGCATCAAACACTGGTCCGGCCTGCCCACCGAGGCCATGAAATGGTGCCTCGCAGATGCCGGACTCAAGCTGGGTGACGTCGATCACATTGCCATCAACCGCAATCCCAAGGTCAACAATCTGCGCCGAGCGCTCTACGTACTGCGCAAGCGGCCAAGCCTTGGGTTGATTCTCAAGCGGCTGGGAAACATCAAGCGCGCGGGCAGTTTTGAGGACGCGGTCCAGGCGGCTTTTTCCGGTGACAAGCTCCGTGCGCAGGTTCATCGCGTGGAGCACCACCTCGCGCATCTCGCTTCGGGATTCCTCGTTTCAGATTTTGATGAAGCTGTGTGCCTCTCGGTGGATGGGTTTGGCGACTTTGCCAGCTCGGCCTGGGGCATGGGGAAGGGGAATGACATCCAGATCGACGGTCGCATCTATTTTCCTCATTCACTGGGCATCTTCTACACAGTCATCACGCAGTTCATCGGGTTTCCTTATTTTGGCGATGAGTATAAAGTCATGGGGCTCGCTCCGTATGGTGAGCCTAAATATCTCAAGGAGATGCGCGAGCTGGTGCAGGTGCAAAGCGACGGGACCTTCAAACTGAACTTGAAATATTTCCGTCATCACACCGATGACGTTCACTACACCTGGGACAGTTGCTGTCCCGAAGTGGGCACGCTCTACAAGCAGGAGCCGATGGAGGCGCTGTTCGGGCCGCAGCGTGAAAAGGGGGCCGCTTTGGAGCAGAAACACCGCGACATCGCCCGCAGCGCCCAGGCCATGTATGAGGAGGCCTTCTTCGCCATGCTGCAGACGCTGCATGCGCGCTATCGCTGCGACAATCTCGCCCTCTCCGGCGGTTGCGCTATGAACTCTGTGGCCAACGGCAAGGTGTACCTCAATTCACCCTTCAAGCGCATGTACCTCCCTGCCTCCGCTGGCGATGCGGGTGGTGCCATCGGCTCCGCGTTCGTCGTGGCGCGTCAGCTTGATGGGATTGCGGACGCTTCTGTCCGCTCCAGTCGTTTCGTCATGAACCACGCCTATGTGGGGCCGCAGGCCAGCGATGCAGAAATCAAAACCCTGCTCGATGCACGCAACTCGGACATCGTGGCCGAACACTGCACCGTGCGCCGCATGGAGGACGAAGGTGAGCTGTGCCGCCTCACCGCCACCGCTATCACCGAGGGCAAGGTCATCGGCTGGTTTCAAGGCCGCATGGAATGGGGCCCGCGTGCGCTGGGCAACCGCTCCATTTTGGGCGATCCACGTCGTGCCGACATGAAAGACATCCTCAATCTCAAGATCAAGCGGCGCGAGTCCTTCCGTCCCTTCGCCCCGAGCATTCTGCGTGAACACGTCAGCGAATGGTTTGAGCAGGACGATGATGTGCCCTTCATGATGGAGGTCTTTCAGGTACGGGAGGAGAAGCGTGCGCAAATCCCCGCCACCACGCATGTCGATGGTTCCGGCCGCCTGCAAACCGTCCATCAGGACACCAATCCACGCTACCACCGTCTCATCGAAAGCTACCGCCAGATCACCGGCGTACCGATGGTGCTGAACACCAGCTTCAACGAAAACGAACCCGTCGTCTGCACGCCACAGGAGGCCCTCGACTGCTTCCTGCGCACCAAGATGGATGTTCTGGTGCTCAATGACTGGATGATCACCCGCTGAGCATGCGCTCTCCCGCAGACATCGACAAAATTCAATCCTTCATGGCAGCGCTTGGGCGAACCGTGAAAGGCGCTGGGCGTGACTATCCTACGGAAGGTGCCACTGCATTGCTTTACGGCTGGCGCAGCAGCACCATTGATGTTGATCTAAAAGCCGACCCTGAGCCGGCAGGCTTCTTTGAAGCCATTGCGGCAATCAAGGATTCGCTCGATGTGAACATTGAACTCGCCGCACAAGATCAGTGCATTCCTGAACTGCCGGGTTGGCGAGACCGCTCCAGCTTCATCGCGAAACACGGACTACAAGATTTTTTTCACTACGACATCTACAGTCAGGCGCTCGCCAAGATCGAACGCGGGCATGATCAGTGACATCACTGATGTGCAGGCCATGTGGCAGCATCAGTTGAT
This sequence comes from Verrucomicrobia bacterium 12-59-8, assembly GCA_002279765.1. The sequence goes on from NCCR01000090.1 coordinate 20,905, forward strand.
CGCCAAAGGCAGGCTGTGGGAGCTTTTTCAGGCCATTCAGCCAGCCCTGATCCGCCACCCCGCCATTACGCCAGCCGAGTTCCACCGTGCGGTTGAGCAAGTTCTGTTCATCATGATCGCTCTTGATCAACTTCCCGGCGGTGAACTTATCATTCGCGGGCTTGCAGATTATGCGGAGGGCCGTTTGGCTCTGGAGTCCTGCCTGCTTGCCGTGGGGTGGAACCGCCTGCAACGTGGCGGCCTGCCCAGGCCAACAAGATCCCCAGTGCGTTTCCCAGAACCGGAAATGCAATTGTATAGCATTTTGCGTTCCGAGCAGGGCGATGCCTTCTCGCGCTACAATGCACTGCTGCGCCGTCTCATCAGCTTTGAGCAGTCGTTGGAGAAGCAGAGCACAAGCGACCAAGAAAGACATCATCTGCTGGTGCGGGAATGACGAATCAAATTCAATTTCATCATAACGCAAAGGCGGTGCCTTCAGCCGCCAAGAACCGGCATGGACCGGCCTTCGTCATTTCTTCGTCACTTCGCATCCGGCCTTCGTCCTTTCCCTGCTCCACCTGTAGCCGCAACTCTCTTCCTCGATGAAAGGCCTCATCCTCGCAGGTGGCGCGGGCTCGCGCCTGTATCCGCTCACGCAGGTGGCGTCGAAACAACTGCAGCCGGTCTATGATAAGCCGATGGTGTATTACCCTCTCACGGTGCTCATCGCCTCGGGCATTCGCGAGATTTGCCTCATCTCCACGCCGCAGGATCTGCCGCGCTTCAAGCAACTGCTCGGTGACGGCACGCAGTGGGGCATAGTCATTGAATATCGCGAGCAGCCGCAACCCGATGGCATCGCCCAGGCCTTACTCATCGCCGCATCTTTCATCGGCCAGGGCACCGTGACCTTGATCCTCGGCGACAACATTTTCTTTGGCGGTGACGCCTTCCCCCGTGCCTTTGCCGAATTCAAATCGGGTGCCACCATCTTCGCCTATCACGTCAATGACCCTGAACGCTACGGCGTGGTGGAGTTTGATGCCGCTGGCCATGCGGTTTCATTGGAGGAAAAGCCCGCACACCCTCGCAGCAACTACGCTGTGCCGGGTGTCTATCTCTACGACAACGATGCAGTCGCAATCGCCCAGGGCCTGCAGCCTTCTCCACGCGGCGAACTGGAAATCACCGATGTGAACAAGGAATACCTGCGCCGTGGCACCCTGCGCGTCCAGCGCCTCAGCCGTGGCACAGCCTGGCTCGACGCCGGCACCAGCAGTAGTCTGCACGAAGCCTCCGCCTACGTGCAGACCATCGAGAAACGCCAGGGCATGAAACTCGGCTGCCCCGAAGAAGCGGCACTCTATCGAGGCTTTCTCTCACTTGATCAATTCGACGCGCTCATCGCCAGCATGCCGCGCTGTGAGTACCGCGACTACCTCGCCGAAGTTGGCACCGAAGTGAAACGTGTCGGCCTGAAAAGCGCATGAACCTTCTCATTACGGGCGGCGCAGGCTTCATTGGCTCCAATCTCATCCGGCATGTCATCGGCCAGCCGGAGATCACGAAGCTCGTCAACCTCGATTGCCTCACCTACGCCGGTCATCTTGAAAACCTCGAGGGCATTCATGGCACCCACCCGCGTTACCTCTTTGAGCAGGTCGATCTCCGCCACAAGGAGGAGGTCTGCCGTGTTGTCCGGCAGCACGAAATCACGCATGTGGTGCATCTGGCCGCTGAATCCCACGTTGATCGCAGCATCACTGCGCCGGATGACTTCATCACCACCAACATCAACGGCACCTTCCATCTCCTCGAAGCCTGCCGCGCTCACTGGCACAACCCGGCTCCCATCTCGCATCTTCCATCTCCCCGGTTTCTTCACGTCAGCACCGACGAAGTTTATGGCTCCCTTGGTACGCACGATCCTGCGTTCACCGAAAGCACCCCCTGCGCGCCAAATTCACCCTACTCCGCCAGCAAGGCAGCCAGTGACATGCTCGTGCGCAGCTACCACCACACGCATGGCCTGCCAGCTATGATCACGCGCTGCTCAAACAACTACGGCCCGTATCAGTTCCCGGAGAAACTCATCCCGGTGGTCATGCAGAGTGTCCTGGCCCGTCTGCCGGTGCCTATTTATGGCGACGGCATGAACGTGCGCGACTGGCTCTATGTGGAGGATCATTGTAAAGCGCTGTGGTCCGCTCTCACCACCGGCCAGCCCGGCGAGACCTACAACGTCGGCGGTCGGAACGAGCGGGCCAATTTGCATCTCGTGCAGTCGATCTGTGATCTCATCGACGAGTTGCTGCCTGCCTGCGGGGGCAACTCACGCCGCCTCATAAGATTCGTGCCCGACCGTCCTGGCCATGATCGCCGTTACGCCATGGATGCGGCGAAGATCCAGTTCGAACTCGGCTGGAGTCCCGACCACACTTTGGAAACAGGGCTGCGTCAAACCGTGGCATGGTATCTTGAGCATCAGGACTGGGTCCGGTCCGTTGCAACACCCCAGGCAGTCTGATGGAAGAACTTGTCATCGAAGCGGGACGCAGTGAGGCGCATTACTGGCGCGATCTCTGGCGGTTTCGTGAACTGTTTGGATTTCTGGCTTGGCGCGACATTTTGGTGCGCTACAAGCAGACCGCCATCGGTGTGGCGTGGGCGGTCCTGCGCCCGTTGCTGACGATTTTGGTCGGCACCGGCATTTTCGGCAGTGTAGCGCAGCTCCCCTCGGATGGCGTGCCTTACGCGGTCATGGTCTGTGCTGGTACATTGCCGTGGTTCTTTTTCAGTAGCGCCTTGAGTGAGTCGGCCAACAGTCTGGTAGGCAATGCCAGTCTGATTTCCAAGATCTACTTTCCGCGCATGATTCTTCCGATGAGCGCGGTCATCGTGGCGTTGGTCGATTTTGCGGTTTCCTTGATCATCCTCGCCGGACTGATGGCTTGGTATGGCATCTGGCCGACGTGGAGGCTGCTTGCCTTGCCGATCTTCACGCTTCTCGCCTGCGTGAGTGCAATGGGGCCCGGCTTGCTCTTCACCGCACTGAACACGAAGTACCGCGACTTTCGCTACATCGTGCCCTTCGCGGTGCAGTTTGGTCTTTACGTCACGCCGGTCTTCTACAGCACCACGGTCATTCAGCAGCGGTTGGGGGACGGTGGGATGGTCTTGCTGTCTCTCAATCCGATCGTTGGCGTGATCGATGGATTCCGCTGGGCCATCTGCGGCACCTCCGGCATTCATTGGCAAAGTTTCTCCCTCTCCACCGGGATGAGCCTTCTGCTCCTCATGCTGGGGAGCTGGTACTTTCGCCGGACCGAAAAAAGATTCGCCGACGTGCTCTGAGCACATGCCGCCATCAAGGACATTGGTTCAACCTGCCTGCCTAGGTGCGCAACTTGCCCTAGCCATTTGACCACCGCGCGTAACCATTTCTGGATGCAACGCGCATGACGTCCGCCCTCCTCGCCTGGACCCAAGATGACCTTCTTTCCCGTCGCTCCGGCTATCATGTCATCGCTGAATATCTATCCGCAGAAACGCTGGTGGCACCTCGCCACGATCCTCCGGGCAGCCTTGCCTTGCTTCGCACGCGGCTCCTGCGCCGGTTTGCCTTTTCTCGCTGGTGCGTTGGAGGCAGTTTCGACTTGGAGTATTCCATTCGCGCCATGCTCCGCGGCGGATTTAAGGGGGTGCTCCACTACCTCTGGTGCGATCGTGATTTCGCGTTCCTTGATCTCCTAACTAGGACTGTAGGTCTTCGTCTCGTGGGCACATTCCATCATCCACCCGGCCAATTGGAACAGATCATTCGCCGTCCGAAAAGTCTGAGACTTTTTGATGCCATCATCCTCATGAGTGAAACGCAGCGCGATTGGTTTCTCAATCAGGGTGTGCGCAATGAGCGGTTGCATGTGATCCTCCATGGCGTGGATGCAGAGTTCTATGCTCCAAATAGCGCCACTCACCCAGGGCAGGGGATGCATGAGGTGCTCGCCGTGGGATCCACCGGGCGTAATTTCCCGCTGCTCCGCCAGGTCGCAGCCCACTTTGCCCGGCACAGCGATATTCGCTTCGTGATTATCGGCCCCGCTCATGAGGGCAGCGTCTTTGAAGGGATGAGTAATGTCACCTTCCGCTCAGGCATCTCGGATGATGAACTGCGTCTCTGCTATCAGCGCGCCGCCTGCCTGCTGCACCTCACGACACAAGCTACCGCCAACAATGTCCTGCTTGAAGCGCTAGCCTGCGGCACGCCCGTCATCGCTCAGCGCGTGGGCGGCGTACCGGAATATCTCACGGATGAATGTGCGATGCTGACTGAAGAAGGGGATTTTGCTGCCTTGGTGGCCGCCTTGGAGGGCTATTTGGCAAACCCGGCCAGACAGCAGCGGATGTCCGCCGCCTCGCGGCTTCATGCAAGCTCTCTATCATGGACTCGCGTGGCGCAGCAGACTCAGGCGCTTTACGCGTCGCTCCTTGCTTAATATTAGCTGAACCGTGTCCGACGTCTCCACCATCGCTCTTGCCGTCTCAGGATTGGGGAAGAAGTATAGGCTCAATGCCGCCGCACAGCCCGGCTACGGTCGGCTCAGCGAGTCGTTGATGAATTGGGCGAGGCATCCGCTTAAAGCGCTGACACACAGAACCTCAGCCAAGGAAGACTTTTGGGCGCTACAGGACGTGTCGTTTGAAGTCAAACAAGGCGAGGTTGTCGGAGTTATTGGTCGTAATGGTGCGGGCAAAAGCACACTTTTAAAAATCCTCAGCCGCATCACCGAACCGAGCACCGGACGCATTGTTTTAAGAGGCCGTGTCGCTTCGCTACTGGAAGTGGGCACAGGCTTTCATCCGGAGCTCAGTGGTCGCGAAAATATTTATCTCAACGGAGCCATCCTTGGCATGCCGCGTAGTGAGATCCAGGCAAAATTTGATGAGATCGTGGCGTTCGCTGAAGTGGAGCGGTTTCTGAACACATCAGTGAAGCATTACAGTTCAGGCATGCAGATGCGTCTGGCCTTTGCCGTCGCAGCACATCTGAATCCAGATGTGTTGATCGTGGACGAGGTGCTGGCTGTGGGAGATGCAGCCTTTCAGCAGAAGTGCTTTCGTAAAATCGATTCCGTCGTGGCCGCAGCCGGAGTGACGGTCGTTTTTGTGAGTCATAACATGGATTCCGTGCTGCGTCTGGCAAATCGTGCATTGGTCCTTGAAGCGGGGGCGGTCACCTTTGCGGGCACTCCCAAAGCCTGCGTGGACTACTACAGCGGACAAGTGGCCCTGAAAGGGACAGATGTGGATCTCGCCACCGTTTCACGCCCATCTCATGTGCGCAGTGGTGCCACGATGATGCAGGCCAGATCCTCAAATATGGAGGTCAGTGGGTGGGATTTCCCCTTTGGTCAGGATATTGCTTTTGAAGTGACCGTTCACGTCAGTGTCGGCCTCCGCTTCGTCAATCTAGGCATGGGCATTTTTGCCGCTGCGGGCACCGAGGTGGCATCTGCTCTAAGTTCGCATTCACTTCCAGCTCTCTCGCTTGAGCCTGGTGACTATCGCTTCAGCATCCGCTTCCCAGGCATGAGGCTCGTTCCTGGTCTCTATTCGGTCGGAGTGGGGATTCAATCTGAGCGCGGGCAGGAAGATTACCTCTCACAGGCGTGGCAGTTCTTAGTCACCTCCAGCCACTTGTCGGCCAGCATGCAGACAGACGGATTTCGCGGCTTCGTGGTTCCACTGTCTCACTGCACCATCACCCCTTTGTCAGCCGGTGCTTAAAACTTTGATCAAGCAAACGCTGCGGCTTTTCGGTGTGCGATTGATCCGCTTCCGCGAAGAACCCGAGGTGGGCGATGTGCTCACCATCGGGGCTTTCAAACTGGTGACCGACAATGAGGAACTCATTCGCTCCTATCGCGATTACCCGCTCACCAACAGTGTCATCGCCCGCATCGTCTCAATGCTCGCTCGCGAAAATGAGGCTTTCTCGATGATTGATGTGGGCGCGAATTGCGGCGACTCCGCTTCTATCGCCAAAACGGCCCATGACCTGCCCATCCTCTGCATCGAACCGGATGAACACATCTTCGGGATACTGGAGCGCAATGCAGTTCAATTTACCAAGGTAGACATCTTGCGCCAGTATCTGGGTGAGTCAGCCGGGAGCAGCGGATTTGCAGTGACCAAAACCGGATGGAACAACACGCTCGTCACTGCCGCTGACGAGACCGCCGCCATACTGGAGAATTTAATCAGCTTCGATTCATCAAATGTGATACCGAAGGCTTTGACGTGCGCGTGCTGCACGGAGCGGGGGAGATCTTGTCAAAGCTACGGCCGGTTGTGCTGCTGGAATACAATCGTGAGGGGATGGCCGCGAGCGGGGAGGATGGCTTTCGCGTATTCAACTTCCTGGGGTCTCTCGGCTATAGATCAGTACTTCTCTATGACGCCTTCGGGCGTTTCCTTGCTGCTGCGGATCTGAGCCAGCACGAACTTCTGCGTGATTTTCACGACTATGCGGACGCCCTGCTTGGCAGGGTGCTCTACTATGATGTGATGGTGTTCCATCGCGACGATGAAGCCATGGCAAAAGAATTCATCCAATCCGAACGCACGTTTCGCTGTGCGCTTTCGCCTCAGTCCTGACCGGATGTGAAAACATGGCTCAAAGCAATTCCAACCTGGCTCAAGTTCCTGCATCCGAAGGTGATCAGTGGACACTGCGCCATTGTCGAGCGCAATGGGGGGCTGGGAGATGTGCTGTGCTTGATGCCAGCACTGGCCGCGCTCCGGCTGCGGCACCCCAATATTCGGCTGATCGTGATCACCTCTCGTGCGCTCATGCCCATCGTGCAGCTGGCTCAAGTGGCCGACGTCGTGCTGCCTTCGGGGGCTCGTGGGCTTGCCTGGTTGAGGAAACAGATCCACCCAATCTTCGATTGCCATGCCCTGCTGGCCGACGAGCAGGAACCGCCTCAGCCGCGCAGTCGCACGCATCTGATGGAGGAGTTCGCACGAATTCTGGGCGTCAGCGATCAACCGCTCGTTTATCCTCAGTTCACAGCGCCAGCGAACGCTTTCACACGGGTGACAGCGCTTTTGCAGGAGGAGGATCTCTGCCATCGTTCGCTGGTGGTGATACACAGCGGGCCTACATGGCCTGTGAAGCAGTGGCCAGTCCAGCATTGGCAGGCTCTGACCAACCGGCTGCGAAACGAACGTGGAGTGGAGGTGATCCAAGCAGGCTTGGACGGGCATCCCGGCGATCCCGCCGAGCGGACTCCACGTGTTCCAGGCGCACACGATTGGGTCAATCGGCTCTCTTTGATAGAAACCGCCGCATTGCTCAGCCAAGCAAAGCTTTTCATCGGGATCGACTCCGGATTGCTGCATCTGGCGCAGGCATTGCGCGTTCCTGCGATCGGCCTGTTTGGCCCCACGGATCCGGCTTGTTTCATGCCGCCGGACCGTGTGGAGTCTGGCATGACGGCTGCGTTGCCCTGCATCGGCTGTCATCATCATGCGAAGGGGCCTCTGCACTGGCGCACCGGCTGCCCCTACCAGATCCAATGCATGAGCGACCTGGGCGTGGATGAAGTCGTCCGGCGCTGCCTGCACCTCCTTGCTTAAGCCCCTTTCAACCGCTCCACTTCACCGCTCGCGGTAAATGGAACTTTGCTTCTCTTTTTTGCGTATTCTGATGGCCATACACTCACTGCCTGCTGGCGGGGCGGAAAAGTTCTTCACCACCTTGGCGCGTGCTTTGGCCCCACGTCATGAGCTTTGCTGCTACATACCTTGTCTGCCTGCGGGAGATCCTGGGATGATCCAGCGTCTGTCGGGCATCCCCATTGTTTCATTCCCGCTCTTCAATCACTTCGGGTACAAGGTCTTCTACAAGCTGCGGCAGATGATCATCGCCAGGTTTCCGTGGATCGACATTGAAGCACGCCTTCACCGCTTCATGCTGGGCCGGTTGCAGCGGCGCTGGCGCTGTGATGTGGTGAACACTCAGCTCTTTTCCGCCACCCGGTTTTGCTGTGAGTCCTTTGCGGCGGACACCGTGGCGATCATTGAAAGTGACCACGGACATTACGCCTTTTTACAGCCTAAGGACATGCCTCTGGCGCAGCCCATCTTCGACCGCCTCAATGGTCTGGTGTGTCCGTCCATGGCCAATCTTGAATTCAGCCGGCGTTTTCCTTGGAATGCCCGGCTGCAACGCTGCACCATCCCTTATGGCTACGAGCGCCAAGTGCCGCCGCATGACCGTCCGGTCCAGCCCGCCGTCATTACCTTGGGATTGGTCGCTCGCGGAGTCATTTGGAAAGGCTGGCTGGAAGCCCTGGCGGCGGCCCGACTGGTGCGGGAGCGTGTCACCCATCCTTTCCGCCTGGTTTTCGTCGGTGCGGGACCCTGTATCGATGAGATCGCTCCCACACTGACGCAGGACGAGCGGCAATGGATTGAACTCACCGGCCATCAAGACCTGCCGGAAAAGTGGATAGCTGACTTCGACATCGCCCTGCTGCCCACCTATCTGCCGGGGGAAAGTCTGCCAAACTCCATTATTGAATACCTCGCGCATGGTGTGCCCGTGATCACCACTGGTGTCGGCGGCATCCCCGAAATGCTGGCCACCCCCGACGGTCTTGCTGGAATTCTCATTGAGCAAGAACCTGATGGCAAGGCCAGCGTGCCTGCTTTGGCGGAGGCGATGACGCAATTGATTAATCAGCATGAGTTGCGCGCTGAACTCTCCCAACGGGCTAAAGTGGCTTCTCGTCGTTTTGATCTTGATGCGTGCATCGCTGCCTATGAACAAGCTTTTGAAGCAGCCCGGCTGAACTAGTGATGATCTCTGCCAGGATTCAGACTTCGGTCCTTCATCCAGCTCTCAAAGGCCCCCTGCGTTACCAGCGGCGGCTCCGCCCAGTGAGAATGAATCTGCAAAGCCATTCCTGCGGCATTCAAATGCCAGTCGATCGGACGATTGAACGGCGGATGCGCAAACCGGCTGGACAGCACACGTTCCGCGCAGCGCGGATGAATCAGATAAGCCTCCGTGCAGCGGGAGCAGCCACCGCCGCCCCACAGCAGCCCGCGCTTCCAGCCACGCCAGTAGAGGCGCTTTCCCGGGCGTCGCAGCCACCAGGGCACATGCAGCTCACACCCCAGTCCCACAAAGCACAGATCCCACTCATTCGGCAGTTCAGTGAGGCAGCCAGCCAGGGCGGGCAGGAATCCGGGGCGGATCAGCACATCATCTTCCAGGATCAGATGCCAGGCCTGCGGCTCTGCCACCACCGCGCGGTAAACCGCCAGATGCTTCAGAATCAGCGAGACCGAACCCGCCGCGATCACCTCCGGGTCGCCCCACTCCCCACGCTCATACGCGCCCCCCGCCAGCACTTCCTCGCGATCATGCGCCGTCATCCAACTCACCGGAAAGCGGTCCAGCCCATGCTCCCGCAGCGTCTGCTCCATGTGCGCCCGGCGCTCGGACAGACGTGTGTAATGGATCACATGCACCCGCAGGTTGTCCGGGCTCAGGTGCAGGGATTGGGGTTGCGTCACATCATTCGCCACTCGGCATCACTGCCACAGTTACACCGGGATGAAAATCCGAAAACGCGTCTAGTTGCACCCTGGCACCGCCATGGTCGGTGCCAGGGCACGGCCTCCCATTCTTGATCACCGCCAGCATGCTGCAACGACTGCGAAACAAAACCGGCTACCTCCTCTCCAGCATGGGCAAGCGGCTGGCGGGTGGCCATCGCAACTGCCCCTCCTGCGGCGCAGCCCCAGCAGAACAGTTGGACCAAAAATGGCTCGTCACCACCTTTTGCCGCTGTGCGCGCTGTCGGCTGCTCTATCGCATCCCGACTTCCGATGCGCGGGAAAATGAAGCCTTCTACCAGGAGGACTACACCGAGGGCTTCACCACAGATCTGCCCTCCACGGCTGAGATTCAGGAACTCATCGCGACGCGGTTTGCCAATTCAGAAAAAAACTACGCGCACTACCTCGCCGTGCTGCATGCGCTGGGCGTCAGTCAGGGGGCGCGCCTCTTTGATTACGGCTGCTCCTGGGGCTACGGCAGCCATCAGCTCGCCGCCGCAGGGTATGAGGTGGATGCCTTTGAAATTTCCCGCCCGCGTGCCGCCTATGCCCGCAGCCAGCTCGGCGTCTCCATGCCCGCCATGGACCAGCTCGCGCCCGCGTCGTACGACGTCTTTTTCTCCGCCCACGTCATCGAGCACGTGCCCTCTTCGTCTGCCATGATTGCACTGGGCATGCGCCTGCTGAAGCCCGGCGGGCTCTTTGTTTGTTTCTGCCCCAACGGCTCGCTCACCTTCCGCCAGCGCGCCCCGCGCGACTGGCATCTCATGTGGGGGCAGTCTCATCCGCAATTGATTGACGAGGTGTTTTTGCAGCAGGCCTTCCCCCATCAGCCACTGCTCCTGCACTCCGCCCCCCTGCTGCACTGGAATGCCCCGGTACACCTGCAGGCCGTGACCGACTGGCAGCAGCAGCCCGGTGCCAAGCTGGGGAGTCTGGATCATGTGGAACTGCTGTTTGTTGCCGCCAATGGCGCTGGCAAGAATTGACGTGGCTTTTCCTCTTCCATTGATAAAAACTCTTTCGTCATGCCACAGTCGTGACTGACCTCTTACCATCACATTCAAGAATGCTTTCCTGGCTGACACACCGAGACAATCGCACGCGCTTGTTCCGGTGGAGCGCGATTCTGGGTGGCTTCGCCGTCGTGCAGCTTCTCGTGCAGGCGCTGAATGCCCTGGCGGGCTTTCTGCTGGTGCGGACCATGGAAAAGCCGGACTACGCCTGGTTCACCATCGCCAACGGCATGAGCGCAACGCTCTCGGTGCTTTCAGATTTGGGTGTGGGGAGTGCTGTAACCTCCATCGGTGGTGCAGTTTGGCAGGATAAAGCGTCCTTAAAAGGGCTGGTGCAAGCCGCTTTACGTTTGCGGCTGAAACTGGCGATTCTCTCCTCAGTCGTCGTGACGGGCATCTCCTTCTGGCTCTTACTCCGCAATGGGACAGGACTAGCTTGCGCACTTGGTCTCACCGCCCTCATTGTGGCCCCCATCTGGCAGATCTCCACCACGGCAGTGCTCAATGTGGTCAACCGCCTGCATTCCCGCACACGACAGCTCCAGGTGGCCGATCTAGTTCCAGCCTTGGTCCGCACGGGTTTGACCGTGTTGCTCATTAATCTAGGCATTATCACAACGTTCAGCGCTTTGCTTGCCGTCTTGATCGCCCAATTCATTCAGTTCGTCATCGTTAAGCGGCAGGTGTTGCCCCTTCTTGGTCTGGATGTTGAGCCGCATGATGTACAAGAACATACGGCAAACTTGTGGAAGTTGGTTCGGCAGATGATGCCCAATTGCGTCTTTCTTTGCATTCAGGGACAGCTCACCACCTGGCTGATAAGCATCTTTGCCTCCACGAGCGAAGTGGCGGATCTCGGGGCTTTGAACCGCGTTGGTATTGTGTTTGCCGTATTTGCAGGGCCTGTTGTACAGTTTGTTGCTCCCACCTTCGCGCGTGCTCAAAACTTGAAGAGGCTTGTGGTCATTGCTGTAGCACTTTTTTGGAGCTTCCTCTGTGGCACTTTGATTCTGGTTTTGGCAGCTTGGTTCAAAGGGGATTGGTTCTTATGGCTTCTGGGTGCCAATTACGGCCATCTTCATCAAGAACTCATCTTGATATTGATTGGCATGGCTTTGGGTAGCTTGACCAACATGACATGGGCGTTAAACATTTCCCGTGGCTGGGTAAACTTGTCATGGCTGTATATTCCGCTCACCATTGCAGCCCAAATTGTCTCTGTTAGTCTTTTTCAGCTCAATACAGTGATAGGGCTGGCATTGTTTGGGATTACAAGCGCTGGTGTGCAGTCTCTGCATGCAGGAATCGTCTGCCTGCTTGGTTTATTAAGGTGGAAGCCAGCCAAGTCTTGACCACGGAGGCTGCGTCAATCGAGCGAAAGTCTTGAATGACTCTCGAATACTTTAACGTTTCAGCGGACGCAGCCGTCTTTAACAGCAGACAGAAAAAACAATAATGAGCAATCAAACCATGGTAGATCCTAAAATTCAACGGCTTGAAAACATTAAAGAGCGTATCAAGCCTCGTTTGGGCAATCTTTATTACTTGTCACTCAGTGATCTGCTCATTTTGATGCGCAGATTTGCCACGAATGATTCAATCAAAGTTCTAGATTACGGAGCTGGAAATTCGCCCTATGCAAGTCTTTTTCCAAACGCAGTTTACCATCGAGCAGACTATATGGATTTCGAGGGGGTTGATTTCAAAGTAAACGAAGACTCAAAGCTGCCTCTTGATTCTGATACCTATGATTTGGTGTTGTCAACACAGGTCGCCGAACATCTTCTCTCGCCAGCGTCCTATTTCAGCGAGGCCTTTCGAGTGTTGAAGCCGGGGGGGCGGTTGATTGTCACAACTCATGGGGTATGGGAGGATCACGGGGTTCCATTCGATTTTCAACGGTGGACCATAGATGGACTGCGGCGTGACCTACAATGTGCTGGCTTCTCCGTGTCTCAGATGTGGAAAATGACCACATGTGGTCGCTTCTATATCTACATGCTGCAGCACTGGATGTTTCCAGGCGGTTTGCGTCGAGGAACCTTTGTCAACAAGGTGTTGCGTCGATGTGGCAGGCTTGTTGCCGATTTGGTGCGTTCACCGTTAAATTATCTGGCGGACTGCTTGTGGCCAGATTGCAGGGTTGTTGAGCAAGACCAACTGGAAAAACACTCTATGTATTGTGGAATCGCGGCGGATGTCGTTAAACCAAATGCTTGTTCAAGGTGAAAGGTGATGTCTACTGCTGCGCAATCCGCCAAAGCACATATTCAATGATCCGATTCCCAACGTTCATTCGCAAAAATGTCCTCAATTTGTTGAGATCATTTGGGCTTGATCTGCGACGACTTAAAAACATCGTTCCGGGTTCGCAAGAGCGGCCGGTGGGGGACATGCTTTCGGTTCTCGAAGATTTGCGTTCTCGTGGGTTGGTGGTCAATGGTATCATTGATGTCGGAGCAAATCGCAGAGACTGGGCGATGACCGCGCACTCTGTGTTTCCTGATGCATCTATTCTCATGATCGAACCACAAGAGGAGATGGTTGAACCGCTGCAAAAATTGTGTTCCACACATCCGAAATTCGAGCATGTAAAGGCTGGCGCAGGGCGTGAATCCGGCGAATTGGTCCAGACAATATGGGCCGATCTGGCTGGTTCGTCATTTTTGCCAGCCACCGACAAAGCTTCTTTGGAGTCCGGAACACAGAGACTGACTTCAGTTGCAACTATAGACTCATTGCTGGAAAGTCGTCCAATGTTCAATCCTGACTTGGTCAAGTTGGACATCCAGGGATTTGAGCTTGAGGCGCTTGCTGGTGCTGCGGTTACTCGCTCTAGGGCACAGGTGATTATTGCCGAGGTGTCTTTGTTCGAGTTTATCCCAAATCAGCCGCGTATTCGTGATGTAATCAATGCTATGTTCGATTATGGCTTTGAGTTTTACGATATCGCAGGAGAAGTTCGTCGTCCATCAGATGGAGCGCTAGGTCAGATCGATGTTGTTTTCGTTCAACGCTGCCATTTGCTTCGTTTATCTAACATTTGGTAGATTCGCAAAGTTGGATATTAAGCTTCTCGGTTCAGTTGAGCATTATGATATCGGTCATCATTTGCACGCATAATCCTCGGCCACACAGTTTTGCTCGTGTCCTTGAATCTTTGAAGCAGCAGACGCTTGCGCAAGCCCAATGGGAGTTGCTGCTCATTGATAATGCTTCGGCTGAACCGATAAATTCAAAGTTCGATCTCTCATGGCACTCAAACGCCAGGGGGATTCGTGAAGAATCGCTGGGGCTCACATCTGCGCGACTGAGAGGGATTGCTGATAGCATTGGAGACTTACTTGTCTTTGTTGACGATGACAATGTTTTAGCTCTCGATTACCTGCAAACAGCCATTGAAATTGCGGCTTCGTTTCCTTGCATCGGGGCTTTTGGTGCCAGCATTGCAGGTGAGTTCGAAGTCCCCCCTCCCGCGCATTTAAAACCCTATCTCGCAGGGCTTGCTGTGTGCGAACTTACTCGGGATTATTGGTCTAATGATCTCGTTTGGTCGTGGAGCACTCCCTATGGAGCAGGTATGGTAGTCCGTCGGCCCGTTGGCGAACATTATGCCAGGATGGTGATTCAAGATGAGCACCGCCGTTTGTTGGACCGTCTGGGCACGGGGTTGTCTTCTGGGGGCGATACGGACCTAGCATTCTGCGCCATCGATCTTGGTTTTGGAAACGGCAGATTTCAAAAGCTTAAGCTTACGCATTTGATCACAAAGGAGAGGCTTACAGACGAGTACATCCTCCGCCTTTATGTTGGCTTTGACCAGGCGGGTAGGCATCTGGAGCAAATCCGACCCGCATCACCCTCCAATCCGAGGGATCTGCTTGGCGGGCCTATCGACTGGCTGGTCACGCTCGCCATCTGGATTGCCGGCGCCTT
>NCCR01000363.1 GCA_002279765.1 Verrucomicrobia bacterium 12-59-8
CACAGCGGCTTGCAGGAGCAGCTCGGCGTTTATGGCAGCATCGCCATCACCCCCAAAGGCGGCGAGCGGATCAAAACGGACCATGACCTCGTGGTGGTGCTCTCCGACTGGACCAACGAAAGCCCTTATGACGTGCTGGCGCAGCTCCGCGCGGGCCGCGAAACGCAGCAGATCAAGAAAGGCACGGCGCAGAGCATCGTCGGGGCCATCCAGAACGACGCGCTGCCGGATATGATCAAGCGTTCGATGAAACGGATGCCTCCGATGGATTTTTCCGATGTGGGCTATGACGCCTTTCTCGCCAATGGCAAGCCCGCCGCTGAGTTTGCTGCGCAGCCCGGTGAAACAGTGCGCCTGCGTCTGATCAATGCCAGCGCCGCCAGCTACTACCATCTCGAATATGCAGGCGGGCCGATGAAGATCATTGCCGCTGATGGCACCGATGTTCAGCCGGTGGCCACGGGGCGCTTCCTGTTCGCCATCGCGGAAACCTACGACCTGTTGGTGAAGGTGCCGCAACGCGGCGGAGCCTGGGAACTACGCGCCACCTCGCAGGATGGCACCGGCCACAGCAGCCTGTTTATCGGCCAGGGAGAACGGCACGCCGCCCCTGATGTGCCGAAGCCCAATGTCTATAAGCCGATGGCTGGAATGGGCGACATGGGTGGTATGAGCGCCATGTCTGACATGGAAGGCAAAGCTGACACGAAAGGCAAAGCCGACATGAAGGGCATGGACCACAGCAGCATGGCAGGCATGGGCGAGGGTGACATGGCTGCCCCCGAACCCGCGATGGCTCACAGCGCGATGGCAGGCATGAAAGGCATGGACCACAGCACCATGCCGATGCCCGCCGAGAAGCAAAGCAGCGCCGCCACGAAGGACATGCCGCCCATGGCCGGAATGCAGGGCATGGATGACCCGGAGCGGCCCGGCAGCCCGTATGAAAAACTGCGCGCCCTGCGCTCCACGGCGATCTCCGACTCACGCCCGCTGCGCGAATACACCTTCCGTCTCACGGGCGACATGATCCGTTTCGTCTGGACACTGGATGGCAAGACCTTCTCTGAGGCGGACATGATCAACGTGCGCCAAGGCGAGAAGGTGCGTTTCACCTTCATCAATGATTCGATGATGCACCATCCCATGCATCTGCATGGTCATTTCTTCCGCCTCGTCACCAGCGCCGGAAACCTCTCGCCCATGAAGCACACGATTGATGTGCCGCCCATGACCAGCCACACCATCGAGTTCGCCGCCGATGAGCCGGGCGACTGGATGATGCACTGCCATGTCCTCTATCACCTCGCCATCGGCATGGCCCGCGTCGTCCACTATGAGGATGCCCCGCCCAATCCGCATCTCATGACGGGGGCCATGATGACAGAGCATGATCCGAAGCTTTTCTTTGGCGAAGGCATCCTGCTTTCCAACATGACAGAAGGAACCGTCTCTCTGGAGAACAATCGCAACGGCCTCATGGCGCACTGGCAATCGCGTCTCGGCAATGGCAGAGACACCGACTACGAACTCGGCATCGACTACGACCGCTTCATCACCTCCAACCTCAGCACCTTTGCCAGCTACGAATGGAGCACAGGTATCAACCGGAATCGTGGCATGTTCGGTGCCCGTTACCTCCTGCCGTTCCTGATCCAGTCACAAGCCTCCGTGGACACCGATGGTGACTTCCGCTTCACCGTCAGCAAAGTCTTCCCCATCACCGCCAGGTTCTCCCTTTTTGGCCGCGCCCAGTATGATACCAAAGCACGCTGGGAAACCACCGCAGGGGCCGAGTATTTCCTGCACAAAAACCTTTCTCTTGTCGGCCAGTATCACAATCAGTATGGCTGGGGCGCGGGTGTCGGCTTCCGGTTCTGAATCCTCCCACTTGTAAAACGGTCAGGACATCTGTTATACATGTTGGCTGATGATCTCCACTGATGCATTCAGAACCCTGCTCACTCTTTGGCGCGAGGACGCTGGCAGCGCCTATCGAACCTGGTTCCTATGGGAGGAACGGCTAAAGAACTTCCGTTCCATTCGGCGCGGTCTGGCTGCCGTGGTAACGGACATTGAGCGCGGCACGTTTGGCACAGCCTATCGCGGCTCGTCGTTGGAAACCGTGGTTCATTCTGTGGCGGAGCAGCGGCAGATATTTAAAGGAGCGGATCACGCTTTTCTGTGGAAACCCAAATTGCGCATCCCGGACATCTACGAAAATAGCGAGAATCAGAGGGCGTTTGGGCGATTTCTCAACACCTGTGACTGCCGGAGATTGTGGCGGCCATTCATGCGCTGGATGCCCGGAAGATCAAAGGGCTGGGACCGGCAGTGGCCAATCTGCTTTATTTCATCCATCCAACGATGGTGTCACCCTTCAACACCGCGATGGTTAAAGGCTACAATGCGTTGACAGGAGCAAAGGTGAAGCTGGGGAGCTGGCAGGAATACCTCGCGATGCGCAGTGGTGTGCAGCGCCTCAATCAAGAGCATCGCTCATTGCTCTCCAATGATCTCGGAGCCATCGCGGGGTTCCTCTTCGATGTCGGAAGCGGTCGCTGTCTGCTGCCACCGATGAGCGACGATGCCTCTGCAAAAGCCACATGGGAAGCCGACATCGCAAAAGTCCGCGAGGAGGCTACTGCCCTTTCCAAGCAGCAACTTGCCGCTCAGGAGGGAGACCGCACGCATACCGAGATCCAAGGCTGGCTGCGTGATCTGGGGCATGCGCTCGGCTTTGATGTCTGGATCGCCTCCAATGACCGCAGCCGCCAGCATGGCGACGGGAAACTAGGAGACGGCTGTCTGGCAACCCTGCCTGAACCTCTTGCCTCCGCCGCAGGTGTGGACATGGTTCGTTTGATTGATGTGCTGTGGCTGGACAGAGACAGGCCCGCAGTTGCCGCCGCCTTCGAGGTTGAGCATTCCACCTCAATCTACTCCGGCATCATGCGAATGCTTGATCTGGCCCTCGGAGCAGGTGGCAGCTCGGTGAAAGGTCTGTTTCTCGTCGCCCCTGACAACCGTGAGGAAGAAGTACGGGCACAACTCATGCGCCCGGCCTTCCAGCGCGTGTCGGACCTGCAACTGCGCTACCTGCCTTATGGCGAACTGCATCAACACCGTGAGTCCATCGCCCGTTTTGGCGAGGGATTGAAGGCCATCCATGCGGTTTCGCGCACTTTGCTTTGAGGCAATGCCGGGTTATTCCACAATTCGCTTCACCGTATGAATACGGACGGCTGGCGCTTTGTGTCCGACAATGGCAAAGTGGGTCCAGGTGTCGCGATTATCGATGCTGATGCGCGCCTGCTTGCCGACATGGTCGGCGACCGCCGCGAACACGCCGTGCAGCGTGACGATGTAGGAACGGGTGGTGGTGGACACCTGCACCTTATGAATCTCGGAATCGGAATCGTAGCCGAGATCCCTGTCGATGGTGACGAAGAGATGGTCGTGATCATGCTCGGCATGCAGAGCCGGACCGACAAGGCCCAGCATCAAGAGCGCAAAGATAGAAAGGAAAGAACGCAGATTACCGACCTTGGAAGAGGAGATGTGAGTATTCATAACAACGGCAAGGAGTGAATGAGGACTTCCGTCGTCAAGCCCATTTCTGGTGGAATACAGAGGGGATGGCCCGTGGACGGAGTTACACGACGAGATCGTAGGCGTATGGCTATGACCATTCCCCCGACTCATTTCAACCACCCAGACCATGAAAGCACACACCACCAAAACACCACATGCCGAGGCGCGCAGCCAACGCTCCCCGGCACATTTTGTCTTCATCCTGCTCACAACGGCGACTGCTGCGCTAGCGGATAACAGCGTCCGGCTTCGAGTCGCCGTCAAAGGCGAACACAACGACCCCAGAGGCAGTGTGCAGGAAGTGCATCGGCGCTGGCTGGAGGTTTCCGCCACCGCGTTTCATCTGGAAAGGCCTGAGAAAGTCAGGATCGAATGGACCTTGTTTGGCGATGACCTGACGGCGAAGAAAGTCGTCAAACAGGCATCAGGCGTTGACACGGTGGAGCTCGCACAGGGCCAGGTCGCCACAAGCAAGACCAAGCCCGCGACGTTCACCTACACCCCCAGGCACAGTGTCAGAACGGGCAGTGGCAGACGTGCGAGGTTCAAGACCGTTGAAGCTACGGGCATTCGCTACCATGGATGGGCGGTGCGCGCCTTCATTGGCGACCAGCTCGCGGGCGAAGCCTACAGCATCGAGAGCATCAAAAAGCTGGTGGATGGCTCAAAGTGACCTTGTCAGGACGAACGGTTTGATTTCGCCAATGAAAAGCCCACCGGAGACTCCTCTCCGGTGGGCTACTTCAACACACTCAACTCCTGCTAGTGGCGGGCACTGTGCCCGCCAAAACTGAAATGAATACCAGGCAGGCTAATGTGGCCGCCGCTGTGACTTGGCGCATGACCGTAGCCGGGCTGATAGCCACCATGGCCGTAGCCGGACTGGTAGCCGCCATGACCATAATTGGGCTGGTAGCCATGGCCGTAACTCGAATGCGACGGCGCGTGGCCGTAGCCTGACTGCCCGCCGTGTTGGTAGTAGCCGGAATGGCCCGACTGATAGCTGCCATAACCGTAGCTGGGCTGATAACCACCATGGCTGTAGCCGGACTGGCCGTGTGAGGAATAATGTCCGCCGCCATGATGGGCGTCTTCGGCCTGTGTGGTGGCAGGAGCGGCAAGGCCAAAAATGGCGGCCAAGGCGAGGGTGGTGACAATCGTTTTCATAGTGATTTGGTTTGGTTTGGTTTGGTTTCATGGCCTCAAGGCGAGGTGTGTATTTCAGACGCTGCCTTGGGTGCCGTATTCAAAGTGTCTTCATGCAGTATAACCCCGTCAAGAGTTCAAGCCCTCATGATTTCATCAAAAAGTGTGTGGCGGCTGCAATCCGTGAGAAATGCTGAGGGGTTGGTCAACCGGCGGAGTTTATGCCTCATGCCATGAAGTATCCATATCTGATGACCATCCCTCTTGTCGCCACTACCACAATGGCAGAGGCGCACGGTTCTGAAAACCACAGTGCCACCGCATTGCCCATGGGCCTCGATCCCGCACATCTGCACCTGCTGACCAACCACATGCCCATCTTCATAACGCTGTCCGGCTTGCTGGCAATGGGACTGGCTCTAGTATGGACCAAAGATCCAGACAGGCGCATCGCGCTGGTGCTGCTGCTCATCGGCACACTCGGCGGCTTGGTGACCTACTGGCTGGGCCAGCAGGCCTATAAACCAGTGCGCGGTTTGGCCGATGAAATGGGGCAAGACTGGCTGGACCTGCACATGGAGCGGGCCGAGCAGGTGATCTGGCTGTTTTGGATCGCTGCTCTGGCGATCACCGGAGCCTTGGTGGCGGAGTGGCGGAAGCTTTGGTATGCCCTGCCTGTGACACTACTCGCCAGTGTCTTGGCTGCGGGCACGCTGGCGGTTTCAGGCTGGATCGCCGACGCGGGTGGCAAAATCCGCCATTCCGAGATTCGCGGAGACGCGAAGGCCATCCCGGATGGTCATTCTGGAGCTGCGCCACATGAGCATTGATACCTGTTGGTAAAAAAGATAAACAAATCGCGAGGGGTTTCCAACGGAACGGCATTTAACCCACCAACTGCGGGAAACAACTCCGCTGAA
>NCCR01000364.1 GCA_002279765.1 Verrucomicrobia bacterium 12-59-8
AGGCATCATCGACAGTCTTCTTTTGATAAAACAGCTCTTTCTCGCTGGAAGGAAAACCAGCAGGCAATTCGACAATCGTAGGCGGGTTGGCTGGATTGTTTTTGTTAATGTTATTGTCTGCTATGCCCTTCCAGAGATTGCTTTCTGCGGGCGTGTTTGGATCAATTACATGACCAATCGCCTGCTCACAGAACTCAATGTTTCTGTAATAGGCTAGGATATACTCATGATTAACTTTGACCTGATATTGATTGTCAGTGTTGCCCTCAGTGTTCCAAACAAATTGTGAACAGAGGTTTTCCTCTCCGAATATTTCATCGCAAATTTTTCTCAGATTATCAATTTCATGATCGTCGATGCTGATGAAAATGATGCCGTCCTCTTTCAGGAGATTTCGCGCCAAAAATAATCGGGGATACATCATGTTGAGCCACTTGGAATGAAAGCGCCCATCGGTGTCTGGATTAGTGCTGAACCTCTTTCCTTCAGAGTCTATTTGTCCTGTATAGGACAGGTACGTATCTAAATTCTCTGAATAATTGTCGGGATAAATAAAGTCGTTCCCCGTGTTGTATGGGGGATCAATGTATATCATCTTCACCTGCCCCAAGTAGCCCTTTTGGAGAAGCTTGAGGACTTCGAGATTGTCACCCTCAATGATGAGGTTCTCTGTGCTGTCGAAGTTAACGGACTCATTCCGGTTTGGCCGGAGAGTCGCCCTACTCGGCGCCTGGATCGTTCGGAAACACTCAGACTTACCCGGCCAGTTCATGCCATAGCGTTCTTTGCCGTTGTCCACGATTTCGCCCAGCGTCGTTTTAAGCCGGTCAAAATCTACCTTTCCACCTTCCGTGAAGACTTCGGGGAAAAGCTGCCGCAGCTTGGATCTTTGCTCCTCCGCTACATTGAGCGATTGAAGATCGACCTTCTCTGGCATTTGATTTCCTGTTTCGTTTGTCATGATGCTGTTCCTACTGCTGCCGGAGGTGTAGTCACGGCGGCGGTTGTTGCGGGTGTTGCGACTGGCGTAGCGCCAATTGCCTCCAACATCCCATTATGATGTTCAGGGTCTTCCTCCTTTAGGAGATCGAGAACGTCTCGAAGAACGTCCCGTGCTTCACCCAATAGAAAAAGGTCGTGCTCCTCCTCTGCGATTTTGTTCTCATGTGAGAAAGTCTGCACAAACCGGAGAATGCGAGCTTTCTTCACTGGATCATAATCTTTTGCCACAGAATTAATCTTCTTGTCCAGCTCAACCTTATTAGGATCGAGAGACATGCCAGGACGACGGAAGAGCAAGAATGTTTCGAGGAGCCTGCGAGCAATGTTTGGCAGAGGATAAAGATCGGTTAGCTGGGCAGGAGTAGAAGTGGAATGCGCTTCTGCATGAACTCGGGAAAACAGGAAGTGGTATTCCGAGTGAAAAAGCTCCAGCGACTTATCAAGCTGAGCAATGGCAGTGGCGCGACCATTTGCGGTTCCCTTGGTTTCCAGCATGTAAAACCGACGTTCGGGCTTTTTCATGAAGCTGAACCACTTCCGAACGAGGCTGAAAAAAGTAAAATTATGAGTAAGCACAAAGAGCTGACCCGCTTCCTTTGTTCGCTCTTTGAGAAATGCATAAGCGCAGAAAAGCGCGTTGGCATCAAGACTTGAAACAGGGTCATCAATCACCACGATATCCCTTTTCAAATCAAAGGCGTCGGTGCCAGCATCAGACTCCAATTTCTTTAGAAAGTGAAGAAATGCGATGGCTGTCTTTTCACCCTCACTGAGGTGCAAGGCCGGCGAACCGTGCCGTGTGATTTTGTAGCCCCGTCCCTCAACTGCGAACAGCAACTCACTTCTTCCGAGGTAGCTGCGCAACTCTTGGTTCAATTGATCTGCGGGCCGCGCATGTTCAGAAATCTCTGCATCAAGGACGCCAATGCGATTATTGATCGTTGTGAATGTGGTATTGAAACCGTCCAACGCGGTGGCGGCATCAGTGACGGCTTCGCTGCGGATCGTGTAATCTGGCAACGATTCCGCAACAATATGCTCTTCAAGAGCATTTCTGGCAGCTTCAATGAGAGCATTAAAGTCTGCCGTTTGTGTGGCGTGCTTTGTGATCGTGCCATTCAAAGCCGTCAGTGCCGCACCCACAGAGCTTGCAGCGGGGATTGACGCTAGTTCTGTGGTAGCCACACGCTCGAACGGTTTCGACCGCTTCTCGGTCACGAGTGATGCAATTCGAGACAAATATCCTTTATGCTCTGCGATGGCATCTTGGAGCGCTTTCTCTGATGCTTGATATTCAGTCGCTAGGTCTGCATAAAACTCAGCAACAACTGGCAAACGCAAAGCATCAATTGCACCTTCA
Organism: Verrucomicrobia bacterium 12-59-8; assembly: GCA_002279765.1. Next base: position 2,363 of record NCCR01000364.1, read on the forward strand.
TCGGTGGCAATTTTGGCAAGTATCGCATCGAGAGCGGATGTATGCGTTTTCAGTTGATCGTTAAAATGGCCTTCTAGCTCTTCGAGCCTTGTGCTCGGAAGTTTCTGCCCACAGAACTCGCAATCAGTGCTGCCCTTCGGGTGATGCTTTAGGCCTTCCTCAACCCATGCAGAGATTTCGGGATGCGTGATGAGGTGTTGTATGGTCTGCGCAATGACTGAAGTTCCGAGCAGAACCTCTGCGCTTGTTTTCAGTTCCGAAAGGGCAGACAGGGCAAGGGCGACTGCCGCAACATTGGCTTTGGGTTGTTCTTGTTGCTTCTGAATTAGGGTTTGCTTGTCAGCGTCACTCAGAACTTTGGTCGCGGCTTGCGTATCGCCAGCCATTGCGTCTGCCTTGGTCTTGAAATGATTCTTGTTGTAGTTGCGGAAGCGTGTGTTGGGATCGTTGCCCAGAAGATCTTTGATACTGGAAGCCTTGTCTTGCCGGAAGGTGTCGATGCTGCGGTCTGCGGTATTCTTGACCTGCTGTGCATTAGCAATCTGACCGCGCACCGTTTCAAGCTGCACTCGTAAAGCTTCAATCTCCTTTTGCTTCTCGACGCTATCCTCTCCCAAAACAAAGATCGGTTCGACAAGATCGCCCGAGATTTTGAAGACACTGTTTTCTACATAGTCACGGTTGAATACACGCACTATGGGAAGGGCTGTATTCGTGGCAAATGAGGTTCCAAGGCAAGGGTTGCCATCGACAACAATATCAAATTCGCCCTCAGAAATTGGCGTTTTCTTCTCGATGGATCGGAACAGCGATGAAAGAGTCGTTTTGCCAGAGCCATTCCAACCGTAAATGAGATTGAAGCGGGAGAAATCCTCCAAACCAGTAGGCCAAGAAAAGTCCCGAAAGATTCGGTGGTTTTTGATTTTGGAAATTCGGGTGATTTTCATGGTGCTAGGCGACTCTCCAGCGAATTGTAAATAGTTCAGTCTCACTCACCTGCTGTTGAAGCCGCTTTTCCACTTCATCCATGCTGCTTGCGCTCGCGCTCCAGCTTCAATTTTTCAGGCAAGTTGGCAACGGTGCGAGCTGACCGCTTCACTTCCTTGATGCGATCCTCAAGCTCCTTGAGTTCGAGCTTCAGGGATGCTCTTTGATCCTCTCCCCAGCGGTCAAGCTTGTCGAGTTCCAGCTCGAAGAAGGAGCCATTCTTTGCACTCAAGTCCGCCAAAATGCTGCTTCTGTTGTTTGCGATAGCCGCCTCTAATTTTGCACGACCTTTTTTGCCGTCAGCGGAAGAAATCTCAGCACTCTCGCCAGCGAGTGTGAAGAGACGCTGACACTGTTCAGGCAAAAGCGGTGTCCCGTCATCACGGCAGCCCACAAGCAACACATGATCCTGCGTTTCAAAGGCGGTGACTGTGATTGCATGTGCAACCAACCAACCACTTTGCCCTTGTAGCGGATGCAAAGCAGCAATGTTTCGACCAGTGCTTGAGTAATCAAAATTGATTTCAGCAGGCGGAAGTTCCAGCGACCGGCAGTATTCAATGATGCGCTGAGCCAGAGGATGCCCCACGCGGTAGATGTTTACATCTTCCACATGCTTCCCGACCCTGTAGGGACCAGCGTGAATGCTTTCTCCAGGGAAAGGATTTGAAATCAGGTGAAACGACTTTTCATCATCGGAGAACTCTGCGCACTCGCGCAAAAAATAGCGGGTGAGTGCCCACAACCATTGCTCATATCGCCCCAGAGCTTCGGTGCTTTCGCGGAGTTGCACCCGCAACTTCTCCTGCACCTCTTCGTCAAAGTTTTCGAGCAACTTTTGACGAGTCTCCTTCATGCGCTCGTCAATCTGTGATTCCATCTCACGCTGAAGCGCATTGAACGCCTCCGCAATTTCCTCGGTGCTTCGGCAGCTCTGATAGATCGCCGCAATGCGTGTCTCAAAATCCACGCCGGATTCAATGCTTCCCAGCACTTCATCGCTTGCCCCGAACACGCCGCTAAAAAGCTGGAACTTGTCTTTCAGCAGTTCATAGACGCGTTGATCGGCAGCGTTGTTCTTGTTCAGAAAATTTACCACCACCACGTCGTATTTCTGACCGTAGCGATGACAGCGCCCGATGCGCTGCTCAATACGCTGAGGGTTCCACGGCAAATCGTAGTTTACGACGAGCGAACAGAACTGAAGATTGATACCTTCCGCCGCTGCCTCTGTTGCGACCATGATCGTTGCTTCCTCACGGAAGCAATCAACGAGCGCCGCTCGCATGTCTGCGGTTGGAGAACCTGTCACACGATCCGTTCCTTGATGCTTCTGCATCCACGCCTTGTAAATCTCGCGTGAACGGGCGTCGTTGTTGTTGCCGTTGAACAGCACAATTTTTCCCTTATGGGGCGAGTCTTCCAAAATTTGAAGGAGGTGTGAAGATGATCGCCTTTTGTGGCGCTCCAAATTCTTGCGCCTTCGCGAAACCACTGCGAAGCGCCGCCATTAGCGCCTCTCCCTTTGAGTTCTTCACGATGGAGTCTGCAAGCGCTTTGAATTCATTCAGCGCTCGACGCTCCTCTTCAAGTTCTGACAACTGCTCCGCAGTCAGAGGCTCCTTCGTTTTCTTCTCTGGAGTCTCTTCGCTCCACTCTTCCTCTGTTTCATCTATGGTTTCGTAATCAGCAGCGACTTCCTCTGGTTCCAAAACAGGCGTTGCCTGCTCTTTGGCTGCGATTTCCAGACGGGCCGAAAGCGCACCAAGCGTTCCTGAAATCGCGTAGGTGGAGGAGGCAAGGAGCTTGCGCAGAATCAGGGTCATCAGCTTGCGCTGACTCGAAGGCAACGCGTAAAGATTGCTGCGCTGTAAATACTCAGAAACGAGATCGTAGAGCCTCTGCTCTTCAGGCGTCGGCACGAATTCCTGCGTGATCGGAATGCGGTTCGTGTAACGGATGTATTCAAGCACCTGTCGGCGCAGAGTGCGCTGGCACACGGTTTTCAACCGTTCGCGCAATGCCTTGTAGTCCTCGTCGTTGCGGATCGTGCAGAACTGAGATTTGAAACTCTTGAGATCGCCGAACACCATCTCATCAACAATGCTCACGAGTCCGTAAAGCTCTTGTAGCGTGTTTTGAAGGGGAGTTGCCGTCAGCAGCACTTTAGGTGCGTGAGCGATGGCGTTTTTGATCGCGTTCGCGATGCGGTTCTGCGGCTTGTAAACATTGCGCAGCCGGTGCGCTTCATCCACAATCACCAAATCCCAGCCAATAAGCTTCACATACGCATCCTTGGAACGAACGAAGTGGTAGGAGCAAATGACAATGTCCTTCTGATCGAAGGGGTTCAGGTTGCCGGACTTGATACAGGCATTGAATGACTTGGCTTCCAGAATGACCGATGGCAGGAAAAACTTGTCGGCCAGTTCTTGGCTCCACTGCTTCCGCAGATTCGCCGGAACAATGATGAGCAGTTTACGCCTCTGCTCCGCCCACTTCTGCGAGAGCAAAATGCCCGCCTCAATAGTTTTCCCCAAACCCACTTCATCAGCCAGTAACGCGCCCTTTGAAAGCGGCGACCGGAAGGCAAAGAGGGCGGCATCAATCTGATGCGGGTTGAGGTCAACTTGAGCGTCTGCGAGTGATGCCGCAAGCTTTGCAACGCTATCCGATGGGCACCGCTTGGTGAGTTCGTGCGCGTAATACTTTGCGTGATAGCCTGAAGTCATACCAGACCCTCCTCAAAGCGCTCCGCAAGGCGGTAGCTTCTGGCCTTCTTCGACGGGTTCTCGATGACGAGAAAGCCCTCTTCAAGCCATTTCGTGCAGAGTTCTCGCCCCTGTCGTGGCGATATTCCGAGGTATTCGGCCAGCTCACCAGCGGTCACAATCTTGCTCTGGACGAACAGCCCCATCGCCTGACGTTGCAGAGGACGAAGCTCGCGCATCAGCGCTCCCTTGTCGCCATGCGTGTCACCGCCGACTGTCTCAGCGCGAGCGCGGACGCTGGCAAACGCAGTTGCCATACCTTCACAAAAATACTGCACGAAACCGCTCACATCTGCCTCAGCTCTGCCCAAATGGTAGTTGTGGCTCGGCCCGACCGAAAGCGCGTCGTAATACCCGCGCAGGTTTCGGGCGTAGTATTCCTCAAGCGAATAGATGCCCTTCAGCCCGTAGCCGCAGCGATGCAAAATCATCGTCGCCAGCAGTCGCGATGTTCTGCCGTTGCCGTCGTAATACGGGTGAATCGTCGCAAACTGGTAGTGCGCCAGAGCCGCAATCACCGGCACAGGAAGACGCTTCGCTTCAATTTCCTCGTTGATCCATGCGGTGAGTTCTCCCATCAAGGCAGGAACATCCTTGGCCTCGGGCGGCAGGTAAACAATATGCCCGTCCCCGCTGTTGCGAATCACGTTTTGCCCATCCCTGTATGGGCTTGGCTTCGCCTTGCCCTCAAAGGCCAGACCGTGCAGCAGTTGAATGTCTTCCTCTTTCAGATGGCGCTTGAGCGACGCTATCGCTTCCGCCTTGTCCACCGCCTTGTAGTAATTGCGAACCTCGCTTTCGTCCCGTTCACGCCCAGGGAAGCCACCCTGTCCCGCAATGACCTTCTCCACTTCGGGCAGCGTCAGCCGGTTTCCCTCAATCTGAGTGGAGTAGTGCGTCGAGAGCAGCCTCGCCGACTCTCTGAGCGACGCGATGAGCTGCGGGCTGATCGGCAGGCGATCCACCGCAGCACGCGAAGCCTCAATCGCCATCAACGCTTTGGCGGCCTCGGCAGTGATGCGGTAATTTGGTTCAAACGCCATTGTTTCCCCATCCTAAAGAAGCGGAATGAAAGTGTCAACAACCCGTCATTAAAGCGGGATTAAAGCGTCTTTACCGCCTTTCCCCATGTCTGGCCTGCCTCTCAGGCCCCCTCGTGGTTCTCCCGCTTGGCATTTTGGGAAACGTAGCAGCCGCGCATGGCAGTCAATACCCTGCCCGCGCCAAGTCTCCGTGTTGGGTATGACAACACCACGCTTCACCGGCTGCATTTCACGTTCCCAATCCCATCGGGGAGAAACCAAACAAGGAGTCTTTATGAACAACAAACCAGCACATGAAATCAAAGTCGGCGGCATCAGAGCCACCATCTGGCTGAACGAGGCCAACGGGAAATCTCACTACAGCGTCACCGTCTCCCGCATCTACAAGGCAGGGGATGAATTCAAGCAAACTACCAGCTTCAGCCGCTCAGTTCTGCCAAAGCTATACGAAGCGATTTTGAAGGCCGATCACTGGATTGCACTGCGCGAGCCCACCATTCCTGAACCGGCAGTTGCCTAGCCGCAGCCCCTCGAAGCCGCGCTTTATTGCGCGGCTTTTTCTGTTTCTGAGCCATCGCCCAGCGCTGGCATTGAAAGTCCGCTGATCTCTTGCAGACTGCGGCCCGCGATCCCTTGCAGGTCTCCATACATGCCAGCAGTGGATTCAATGACCCCGCGAATCTGCTCTTCGCGCTTCGCCCACATCCGCGTCATCTGCTTGCGTTCCTTTTCCAGATCGTCGTGCATGTCTGAGAACTTCTCCACGATGGCCTCGATACGGTGCTTGAAGCGCGGCCCCGTCAGGTATTGATACACAAGTTCCATTTTGGTTTGCTGCCCTTCGCCCGCTTGCCG
>NCCR01000091.1:0-4954 GCA_002279765.1 Verrucomicrobia bacterium 12-59-8
TATGACAGGATCCTTCCCTGGGTTCTTCACGGGATTTTTCTCCGACACAGTAATGGGCCGTTCGATATCAGCTGCTGGTGCTGCAACCGCGAGGCCAGGGACCACAGAGATTGCAGCATCGTTGATGACGCCAGCCATTTTGGGTGCCACTGAAACCGCCGTCTGAACGATTTGCCCCGCCAATGCGGAGTCTGCTTTGGAGGCGATGATCGCTGTTTTCACAATGTCGAAAGCACAGCCCTCGTTGATGACTAGTGCATCCTCCACAACCATGAGAACTTTGGAGGGATCTTTTTCGACGGCGACCCGCACGTCGTTGGAGATTTCCGTGCAATTCGCAGCCGACTGAGCTGAGGCAACCGAGGCACATGCCAACATGAAAACGCAGGCAGAAACACCTACGATGCGAGAAACGGGGACAGATTTCATTGGCGGCAGTTGAAGATAGATTTACAAATGTTGACGTGTCCTCAGAGCGGGTAGTGGGAATCGAACCCACATGGCCAGCGTGGAAGGCTGGAACTTTACCACTAAGCTATACCCGCAATTGAAGTTATAGTAACACGTAACATCCTACTGCCGCAAGATATTTTTAGAATTTAGAGTAAAATTTTTGAAATTCCAGAATTCCTGATGACCTCAGAATCCTAAATTTTCAGCAATTTCGCTTTTCAATTCCGACAACTATTTAGCACTCAATGACGACCTGGCAAGCCTGTACTAAAACTCACTGCAAAGTGCAGTTCGAGCGGTCTCCACTCAGCGGACCGGCGTCCAGCGCAGCCGGTAGAAATAACGGCTGGCGGGCTGGGAGGTCTGCCAGTTGTGAGTGAAGGCCGGCGTAATGTCTGCCGTGCGAAAGGTCTGCTCCGTGGTCCAGGGACTGAGCAGGTCGGGAGAGCTTTCGATGATGTAGCTGAGCTGCGGATCGAGACCGGATGCGTCCAACTGCAACTGACCGGCCGTGATCTTGGCGCTCAGCGCAGGTCCGTTGCCAATCTGGGCATCCCAGGCCAGCCCGTAGTTGCGGCCATTTGTGCTCGTCGTGACCACGAGCATGTACTGGCCGGGTGGCAGGTTGTAACAAAACAGGTGCTCTACATTGTCCACGGTGCTGGCGGAAGAGTAGAGCGCGGAGGCTCCAGGCGTGAAACCGGTGGCGGCGTAGAGCCTCAGGTTGAGATCGGGCAGAGTGCTGCTGTACGAACCTGGAATTCCGAGAATCGTGCGATGCCAGGTGAGGGCTGCGGAGAACGTGGTGGCGTAGCGCCCGGCCAGAATGCTGAAGAAGTAGCGCTTGCCCGAAGCGCTTGAGGTTGTGGTGCCATAATCCCAGCCGCGCGAAGGCGACTCCACACTCGTCGAAGACGCATGCTGTCCCGCCTGCTGGATGTAATAGGCGTTGCGGATGTTCAGCTCTCCGGCACCGAAGACGCTATCGTATGGGACGGCATCGGACAGACGCACCCATTGCGGCAGATTCTGTTTCGAGGCTCCTGCCAGCATCTGGGCCTTGATGACCTGAGGGGTTTCCGAGTTCGCATTGCCCAACGCAACGGCGGACTGTAGCAGCGCCGCTCCCGTACCGGCGATCACCGGTGAGGCATAGCTGGTCTCCCCCGCATTGACCACCAGATCGGGCTTCATGCGACCAGAGCCATCGGTGTTGGTGCCGCCCAGGCTGTGCAGTCCGGTGCGGACGCCTGCAGTTAGGGCGTGGTAGTTGTTCCCCAGCAGTGGGGGAATGGCTCCGGTGTTGTTGTCGAGGGCCACGGATACGACCCGGCCGCCGAGATCGATGAGGCGGTCCAGACTCCGCAGAATCTGGGGGTCAATCGTCGAATTGACAGTTCCTTTCCAACTATGATTCTGGACCCGGCCGGGGAAATTCGTCGGGGTGGAGCTGGCGTAGATCAGATTGATGAAATCAGTCGCAGTGTAGTTGTGAATTTCCGTGGCTCCCTGGGCGATCCCGGTGCCGTTGGCATAAAAGTAGGAGGCCACGGACTGGGCATGGCCCAGCACCACCCCGGCGCCGGATTCGGCGTGAAACGTTTTGCCACTGTACGTACCGGTGCCTGCAAACGAACCGGGGCCACCGGCTTGCGGCAGATAATTGGGCGGCGAGGTCTGGTCATTGGCTTCGGACTGCAGCAGCTCAATGCCCGCACCGGTCGGAACTGCAGCGCCAAGCTCGGCGGCAAGCTGCGTGTAGCCGATGTCATCCCGCCAGTCCGCATGCAGTTCCTCCCGCCCCGTAAACAGCAGCACGGCAGTCATGCCAAAGCAAGAGAGAACGGAAGTCCTGAGAACCTGAGGAATGTACATGCGGTCTGGTAAAGACAGCGCTGACGGGCTGGCGTTAATCAAAAAACAAAAAAGACCGCCAGTTGCGGACCGGCGATCTCTTTTTTGAAACAACTTTGCTATGGACTGTATCAGGCTGGCTACTTCACTTCAGCCAGCACACGCTTGATGTCGGCGGCCTGCTGGTCGGTGGCGGCTTTGTAGTCCTGCCAGACGACCTTGCCATCTTTGATGAGGAAGCAGCTGCGTTTGGCCAGGGAGAACAAGCCTTTGAGCATTTTTTCGACCTTGAAGGCCTCGACGATCTTGCCGTCGGGGTCGGCGATGAGGTCATATGGCAGCGTGAACTTCTCCTTGAAAGCCTTCTGCGCTTCCGCCTTGTCGAAACTCACGCCAAGCACCTGTACGCCCTCTTTAGAGAGCTCGGCAAAGGCATCCCGCAGAGAGCAGGCCTGCTTGGTGCAGCCGGGGGTGTCGGCCTTTGGATAGAAGAAGACCACCGTCGGTCCCTTCTTATACACATCGGCAAAGTTCACCGTGACACCATCCTGATTGACGCCGGAAACCACCGGGGCGGGGTAATCGACCTTTTCGCCTTCGCCGGCGACGGCAGTTCCAAAGAGTGCGTTGAACATGGCGGTAAGAATGAGGAGGCGGGTTTTCATAAGGGACTACGGTTGGTCTGGGTTATTCGATGCTGGCTTTGAGACCGGGGATGGCGGCATTCAGTTGTTTTACGCCGGGCTTGGTGGCCTTGGACTGCCAAAGAAAGACATGCTTGAGGCTTTTGAGCTTCGCCAAGTGCTTCAAGCCGGCGTCACTAATCTCGGTACCATAGAGATTGAGCGACTCGATTTTTGTCAAACCGATGAGCGATTCGAGGCCGGCGTCGGTGATTTTGGTCTGGCGCAGGTCCAGCGATACTAGGCGCGGCAGTTGGGCAATGGTCTTAAGCGCGGCGTCCGTGATGACGGTGCGCCCCAGGTCGAGCTGCACAATGTTTTCCTTGAGCGGCAGGATCGCCGTCACCTTTTCGTCATCGCACTTCGAGACGCCGGTGAGGAAATCGACCCGTACCAGCGGGCTTTCGACCTTCACTGGAGCGACCTGGGCACCGACGGCCTTCGCCTTGGCCAGCACATCATCTGAGAGCGGTTTCACCTCCTTTTCAAGGGCGGCATAGAACAGATCGTGTGGCCGGGGGGTATAGGGCTTGGCGGACTCCGTCATCGCGCCAGCAGGCATGCCCTCCACACTGCCGACCCAGCCGCCGAAGTTGGCACCGTCCTGAATCCAGGTCTTGAGCAGGGCGATTTCCTGCTGGGTCAAATCTTCGCCCTTGGAAGGCATGTGGCCTTCGTCATCCTTCGGCAGGGTGACAGACTCATAGATGCCGCTCTTGTCGGGGGCGCCGGGCGTGAGCACGGGACCGTTTTCACTGCCTTTCAGAATCGCCCAGGAGGCATCCAGCCGCAGGCCAGCCTTGGGTTCCTTTTTCTGGCCGTTTTCCACATGCGGAGCCTTGTGGCAGCCCATGCACTTCTTAGTAATGGCAGGCAGGAGATCCTTTTCAAAGCTGACCGCCGCCGGTGCTGAAGAGGCCATCAGACAGGCACTGACAAAGATTGGGAAACGAAACAGCGGGGTGGACATGGGGTTGGATGAGGTGATAGAACTAAAAAAGTTTGCGAGGCGCGTCTGCCCGCAAGATTTGGGGAGGGATAACGCTTGCTAGTTACCCTTGTTTCAGAGAATTAATGCCAACCAACTTAGGACCATGAGCACACCACCCATCGTACAGGCACCGTCAACCGCCAGCGTCCAGATTGAAGCCGACACGCTGCTCCGTCGCAATACTTTGGCCATTGTCATGGGCGGCGGAGCCGGAACGCGGCTGTTCCCCTTGACGGAAAACCGTGCCAAGCCTGCGGTGCCGCTCGCTGGCAAGTACCGCATCGTTGACATCCCGATCAGCAACTGCATCAACTCTGGGCTGCGTCAGGTTTATGTGCTCACCCAGTACAACAGTGCATCGCTAAACCGCCATCTCGCCCGCACCTATCGCTTTGATAATTTCACCCGCGGTTTTGTCGAGGTGCTCGCGGCCCAGCAAACCCCCGAAGGTGAGCGCTGGTATCAGGGAACCGCCGACGCCGTGCGCCAAAACCTGCGTTACTTTCTCGAAGGCGATTATGACTACTATCTGATCCTCAGCGGCGACCAGCTCTACCGCATGGACTACCGCATGCTCATGCGCCAGCACGTCGCCACCAACGCGGACATCACCATCGCCACGATTCCTGTCGATGCCCAGGCCGCAACCTCGTTCGGCATCATGCATTCCGATGAAAACGGCAGGATCTACGAGTTTGTGGAGAAGCCCAAGGATCCCCAGGTGCTCGACAAGCTGCGCATCCCCCCGTCCACGTTGAAGTCGCTGGGCATTGATCCGGGAGAAGCTCGGTTTCAGGCTTCCATGGGCATTTATCTGTTCCATCGCGACGTGCTCATCGAATGTCTCGACAACACGCTCAATGATTTCGGCAAGCACATCATCCCGGCTGCGATCAAAAACAAACGCGTCCACAACTTCAACTTCCAGGGCTACTGGGAGGACATCGGTACCATCCGCAACTTCTTCGACGCC
>NCCR01000091.1:4983-21309 GCA_002279765.1 Verrucomicrobia bacterium 12-59-8
GCCAACCTCGACCTCTGCCGTCTGGTGCCACAGTTCGACTTCTTTGAAAGCTCCGCGCCGATCTTCACCCACGCCCGCTTCCTACCCGCCACCAAGATCAATGGAGCCACCATCCGCGGTGCCTTGATTGCAGACGGCAGCGTGCTCACCGACGCCCACATCGAAACCGCTGTCATCGGCCTGCGCGCCAAGATCGAGCCCGGCACCACCATCCGTGACTGTATCATCATGGGCGCGGACTACTACGCCGGTGCCGTCGGCACGGACCCGAACCGCCCGCCGCCCGGCATCGGTCGCAACTGCCGCATCGAGCGCGCCATCATCGACAAGAACGTCCACATCGGCGACAACGTGGTCATCACTCCTGAAGGCAAACCGGACAACATGGACGGTGAAAACTTCTACATTCGCGACGGCATCATCTGCATTCCGAAGGACGCCATCATCCCGTCAGGCACGTGGATCTGATCCGCCCCTAAAATCATGCTTCACAACGAAAGGCGGGTGCGTTAGAAGCAGCCTCATGAAGCATGCCACCAGTGTTTTTCTCGTTCTAGGCCTGACCCTGTCCGCCGCGTTCTCCCAGACGGTGGAACTCCGCACCTTTACCAATGCCCTGGGCAAAGCGGTCCAGGCGAAACTCGTCGGTGTCAGCGGGCCGAACGTGACCCTCGAGACGGCGGGCGGTCAGAGGTACACGTTTCCTCTTTCCTCGCTCTCTGCAGCCGACCAGCAGTACATCAAATCGGCCGCCGTGCCAGCGGCGGCCCCGACAGCCACTTTCAAACCCGGACCCAATGACAAGCTGGAGCCGGCCTCGGTGAATGAAGTCGTCGGACAGCCCCTTTTCAGCGAAGCTCTACTCTGGACCTCTTCCGCCGAGGCACTTGCAGCCAAACTGAAAATTCCACCTGAATCAAAAACCAAGAACACGAGCAGCTACCGCGCCTACACCGAGGACGGCTACCTGATGTTCGGCGCCCATCCTTACTCCGTGGCCATGTATGCGGAGAACGACAAGGTGACCGGTTTCTCCATCGTCTTTGCCAACAAGGGCGACCTCTTCAGATCCAGCGGCGGCGGTGAAATGCACTTCGACAAAGACACCCCGCCTGAAGAGGCGGGTAAGATCGTGAAAAAGGCCATGGACAAGGACTTGGCCGCGATCACGGAGTCGCTGACCAAGAAGCTCGGCGCGCCGAAAAAGGAGCGCTTTGGTGAGAAAGCCGGACGCATGAACATGCAGCGCTGGGACTGGCGTGGTCACGCCATTCTACTGGCCGAGGCGGAAGGCGTTTACGTCGGCCTGCAGATCGTCACCACCGCCTTTGCCGATGCCGGTGGCAAAGTCGAGGAAACGGGTGACAAGGTGATCCGCGCCCGCGTGCTGGCCAATCTGGAGAAGCGCGCGAACGGTGATGTGGTCGTCGGCGACCTGCCCATGGTTGATCAAGGCCCTAAAGGCTACTGTGTCCCCGCGACCGCCGAGCGCGCCATGCGCTATCTTGGCATTCCGGCGGATATGTACATCCTCGCCAACGCCGGTCAGAGCGGCTTTGGAGGCGGTACCGATGTGAACATGCTGCTCGATGGCATGGCCACCCAGATCCGCAGCAAGCGCCGGTCGTTTGACACCTGGAAAGGCGATCTCAAGCTCAAGGAACTCGCCAAATACATCGACAAAGGTGTTCCGGTCATGTGGGGCCTCTACACCACTGAAAAGTTCAACGAGATTGCCAACAAGCGCACCCAGGAACGTAAGAATGTCACCAACTGGGCGTCATGGAAGACCAAGGTCACGGAGGAAGCAGCCAACAACAGGCTGCCTCCCGACCCGGAAAGAGGCCATGTGGTCCTCATCATCGGCTACAACAAGGACACCAACGAAATCGCCTTCAGCGACAGCTGGGGGGAAGACTACAAGGAACGCTGGATCACGCTTCCCGAAGCCGAGCAGGTCTCCGACAAGGACTTCTATGTGGTGGGATTTTGAGCGGAGTCATGAATGCCAGCAGCCGCTGCTCATCATTCTTGGTTCAAGGAAAGAGGAAAACCCGTTCTGACGGGGGGGCTATTGGATCGACCGCAGGTTATTTCAGCACTTTACGGATGGTCAAGATGCCCAGAAGGACCAAGGCGGCGAAGCCCGCGACTGCTCTCAGTGATTCGAGCCGCAGCCTTGCCAGTTCTGCAAATGTCGTGTGGTCGCCGATGATGTGGGAGAGAAACTGCCGATGCAAAAATGGCGAAGCCTGCTGCAGCACTTCCAAATCATCTTCGGTGCATTCATCTGGCTGCAGCGCAGTGCGCCGCAGGATGTCCGGCAGCGCGGCAGTTCGCTTATCCAGAACAATCAGTTCCTCGGAATCAAAACAAGGCTCCCCCTCCCAGAGATGAAGAATCACCAGCAGCCTCTGCCCCTTTTTGAAATGCCACAGCTTGCCCCATTCTTCCTCAATAGGATCGTAAGGTGATTGCTCGTAGCTTGCCTTGAGCACAGCCATTTGGCTGCCGACAAGCTGCTTCAGATAGCCATAGGCGGAATCAACGTGTAAAGTGCAGGACTCCGAGAGCCGGGTCTTCTGCGGCTGGCGGTCTTCTTCAGCAGAGACCTCCGTGACCGTGCCGACCAGAAACGTCTGGCACATCCCTCCTTCCGGCATCCTGGGCGGCCCGTGGACCACCATTTCTCGCCCGCTGGTTCCTATCTCGATCTCTGGCAACAGCCCGCCATATCCCGCCAGGCACGTCGTGCCGGTGAACAGCCAGACGAGCCACCGCATCACACTACCCCCGCAGCGCCCGTTGGCGCAGGAAATGGTCTGCCAGCACCAAATGCACCATCGCTTCCACCATCGGCACGGCGCGTGGCAGCACGCAGGGATCATGACGACCGCGTGCAGACAAGGTCGTGCCCTCGCCGGTGTTGGTCACGGTCTTCTGCTCGCGCAGCACCGTGGCGGTGGGTTTGAAGGCGACGCGGAAGACGATCTCTTCCCCATTGCTGATGCCGCCCTGGATGCCACCGCTGCGGTTGGTACAGGTGCGGACGTTGCTGCCGTCCATGTAAAACTCGTCGTTATGCTCTAACCCCGTCATGGTGGTGCCACCGAAACCGCTGCCAATTTCAAAACCTTTCGTGGCGGGCAGGCTCATCATCGCCTTGGCGAGATCGGCCTCCAGCTTGTCGAACACGGGCTCGCCCAGGCCGGACGGCACACCACGCACGACGCACTCGATCACACCGCCGACGCTATTGCCTTCGCTGCGGATTTTCTCAATGAGCTCGATCATCTGCTCCGCCGCGACGGGGTCGCAGGAGCGGACGATGTTGGATTCGATCACCGCCGAAGTAAGCTCCGCACCCGTGGGCACTTTCGCCTCGATGTGTTGCACCGTTTTGACGTAGGCGAGGCATTCATAACTGCTGAGCGAGTGCTGCAACATTTTGCGCGCAATGGCACCAGCGGCCACGCGGCCAATCGTTTCCCGTGCGCTGGATCGGCCTCCGCCCGAGACGGCGCGGATGCCATATTTGGCGTCGTAGGTGTAATCAGCGTGGCTAGGACGATAGGCCTGCTGCATCTCGGTGTACGCCGAAGGACGCTGATCCGTGTTGCGCACCAGAATGCCAATAGGGGTACCGAGAGTGAGGCCATCGAGGACGCCGGAGAGGATCTCCGCCTTGTCGTCCTCTTTGCGTGGCGTGACGATTTTGCTCTGGCCGGGGCGGCGGCGGTCGAGTTCAACCTGAATATCCTCCACGGTGAGCGGGATGCGTGGCGGGCAGCCGTCAATGACGACGCCAACGCCGATGCCGTGGGATTCACCCCAGGTGCTGATGTGGAAAAGTGTGCCGAGACTGCTGGACATGCGGAAGTCACCATGGGGCAATCCGTCCACGGTTCAAGGTTCTTCGTTTTGAAGTTCCGGCTAAACAGGCTGTGTGAAAACTATTTCATCGATTTGACCGGTGGCATTTTCATGCGCAAAAAGATGGGCATGAGTCACCTTCGAGGAACTGATCGCAGCGAAGTGCAGAGCTGCCGCCATGCCTGGATGATTACGTCGCCACGGAAGCCGCCGTGCGCTTCATCGATGCGTATGCCGAGACGCTCGACTTCAAGGTCCTGGGTTTTGCGCGCAGCACAACCAAGGCCACCGGACGTCCTCCCTACCACCCCGCCGACCTGCTCAAGCTCTATCTCTACGGCTACCTCAATCGCATCCGCTCCAGCCGCCGCTTGGAGGCCGAGGCCGCGCGCAACCTTGAGGTCATCTGGCTGCTGCGCACGCTGAAGCCCGACTTCAAGACCATCGCCGACTTCCGGCGTGAGAACCGCAAGGCGTTCAAGGGGGTGCTGCGGGAGTTCAACCTGCTATGCCGCAAGCTCGAACTCTTCGGCGCGGAGCTCGTGGCCATTGACGGCAGCAAGTTCAAGGCCAGCAACAGCCAGGGGCGGCACTTCAACGCAAAGCAGCTGCGCGAGGTGATCAAACACATTGACCAGCGCATTGATGACTACCTGCGCGAACTCGACAGGCAGGACACCGAGCAAGGGCCGCCGCCTGCGCCACCCTCACCACCTGCAGGTGGGAAGAACAGTGAGAGCATGGCGGAGAAGATCACACTGCTGCGCGCCAGCCGAGAGGAGCATGCCGCGCTGCTCGCAGAGATGCAGAGCCTGGGGCACACCGAGGTCTCGCTCACCGACGCCGATGCACGCAAGATGCGCGACGCCCAGCGTGGCGGGTATTTCATCGGCTACAACGTGCAGCTCGCCGTGGATGCGAAGCATGACCTCATCGCCACGGCAGAAGTGGTGCAGTGCGCCAGTGACCGCGGCCAGCTTGGAGCCATCGCCCTGGCCGCCAAGGATGAACTCAACGTGACCAGCCTGGAAGTGGTCGCAGACAAAGGCTACCACTCGGCCGATCAACTCGAGGCCTGTGAAGCTGCCAGCATCACCACTTACGTGCCTGCGCAAGGCAGCACCAGCGGGCGCAGCAGCAAGGATGGCACCGTGGTGTTTGCCAAGGAGCGCTTCACCTACGACGCGGCGGCTGACGAGTATCAATGCCCCGGAGAAGCACGCATCAAGCTGCGGGGCACCTGCCGCCGCAAGCATGACAAGCGGCACATGATTTATGCCAATGCCGCCGCGTGCCGGAAGTGCCCGCTGAAAGCCAGGTGTACCGCCGGGTCCTACCGGACGATCCTGCGACTGCCCAACGAGGCGGTGCTGGAGCGAGCCGCCGCACGGATGGCCGGAGCAGCCGGGATCAGCGCGCGCAGACGCGAGGTTGTCGAGCATGTGTTTGGCACGCTCAAGCAGTGGGGGCATGGCGACTTTTTGACCCGGGGGCTGGAGCGGGTGAAGGGTGAGTTCAGCCTCAGCGCCCTGGCCTACAACCTCAGGCGCGTGCTCAGTCTCAAACCGATGAGCGAACTGCTCAGCGCGCTGCCCAAGGCGGCATGAAGGGCGTAAACTCGCTGAAAATGCCCTGTGACGGACTCCTGATGAACGCATTTTCGTCCATTTGTCCCCCTCAGGAAAAGCAGCGAAGCGTGGAAGGCGAAAATCCACTCGTCCTGATGCCAGATTTCCACCAGCATTGAGGCGGGCGTTTTCAAAAAGGAGTTTTTACACAGCCTGTAAAGCCCGAACTCCGTACTCAGAAAAGGGCGGGCGGCGGCTAAGCGAACTATGAACTTAGAGGAGGCGGCGGGTGTTGCGGAGGCCGTCGGCGGTGACGACGGCTTGATTGCGGGCGGCGACCATGAAGTCGAGATAATTGAGCCACTGCATGGGGCGCAGGGAGGCGAGGCCCATGCTGCGGCGGCTGTAGCCGTAGTCGGCAATCTCCCAGCCGTAGTCGGAATGACGGTTGCGATAGTCGGCGCGGTGAATCCAGGCACCGAATTCGTCTTTGCGCCAGACCTCGGGATCGTTGCCAGGAATGACCTGCGCAAGGCCCCAGACGCAGCGGACGACTTCGAGGTCGTAGCCTTCGGCGGTATGCCTGGAGAGTAGTTCGGGCATGGGTGCGCGCCGCTGGTTATTTCAGCTCGATGTTGTCGATGAGACGGGTGGTGCCGAAAAAGACGGCGACGGCAATGACCACCAGTTCGGTGGCGGCGGACACGGGCTGCAGAGTCGTGGCATCCGCAGAGGCCACGTAGTCGATGCGGCTTGATGGGGCCTTATCCTGAATCATCTCGGTGATGAGACGTTGCAGAGCGGCGGGGTCACGCTCGCCGTTTTTCCAGGCGTCACGTGCGGCCAGGAGCGCGGTGCGGAGTGCGGGTGCCTGCTCACGTTCTGCGGGGGTCAGGTAGCGATTGCGGCTGCTCATCGCGAGGCCGTCCGCTTCACGCACGGTCTCAATGCCATGCAGTACGACGTTGAAATCCAGATCGCGCACCAGACGACGGATGATGGCGAGCTGCTGGTAGTCCTTTTTGCCGAACACGGCGTCGTCGCACTGGACGAGGTTGAAGAGCTTGACGACGATGGTGCAGACGCCTTCAAAGTGGCCGGGGCGGCTGGCACCACAAAGCAACTGCGACAGGCTGGTTTCGTACAAGGCGACGCTGCGATCCGTGGGATAAAGCTCCTCGGCCTTCGGTGCGAAGATCATGTCCGCACCGTTGTCACGGCAGATGCCAAGGTCCTCGATGAGCGTGCGCGGGTATTTGCTGAAATCTTCGCCGGGGCCGAACTGCAGCGGATTGACGAAGATGCTGACGGCGACATTGCCGTTCTGCCCGGCGATCTCGCGGGCGGCACGGATGAGCGCGGCGTGACCGTCGTGCAAAGCGCCCATGGTGGGCACCAAGACACAGCGCGTGCCTTTGTTGATGCTGCTCCAGGAACGCAGCTGGCGGATGTTGTTGATGACATTCATGATTTCAAGTCTCTGGATTCAAACACGGCGTAGCCCAGGGTGAATAAAGTAATGTTTACGGCAAAGATCACGGCGTAGCCACGCCATATAAGAGGCCAGTCGATGTTTTCCGCGAGAATGCGCCCCCAACTGGCCATGTGCTTGGTCACGAGCAGATGCTGATAGTGGTCCATGAAGCCGCTGTTGCGCATGATGAAGTCCACCAGGATGTAGGTCAATGCGCCGATGGTGGCGGCGGCGGGCTTGATGCGAAAGCAGGAGAGAAAAAACGCGATGCTGCTGATCGCGGTCATGCTGAGGCCGAGATAGAGGGAGCTGAGCGCATAGCGCTGCAGGCCGGGCCACCAGTCATAAAACGCGACGACGGAGACTTCCGGCACGATGGCGAAATAGCCGCCGCCCCAACCGCGCAGGGCGAGGCCCAGCAAAAAGGAAGTCCAGGCGAGGAATTGAATCAAAAAGAACGCGTAGCCAGTGCAGGTGAGGTATTTGAGCAAGAGCAGGCGGAAGCGGCTCACGGGGCGGGCGAGCAGCAGCCGCATGTGGCCGTCTTCGCCTTCCTTTGCGACAATGTCACCGGCCACGAGGCTGAGGAACAACGCGCCAAGCAGGAACACTGAAAAGCCCATGACCGTGCTGGCCACCGTGAGCGCCGAAAAGTAGTACTCGAAACTCTGACCAGAGCCGACAATGGCTTTTTGGATGGGGCCCATGCCGAATTTTTTGATGAGCAGGAGGATGATCAACTCCAGTGCCACAAAGGCACCGAAGCCGATGTAGGTGCGTCGGCGTGCAAAGAGCTTCAGGAGCTCGCCATACCACTGCTGGAAGAAGAGAGTCATGATTTGGAGGACAGGCCCATGTAAAGTTCCTCCAGCGTGCGGCGATGCGCCTGCCAGGTATTGACCTGCACTTTGCCATTCACGAGAGCGGCCACGAGTTCATGCGGCTCCATGTTGAGAGGGACTTCGACGATGCCGTGTTTGTCCATGGTGGCACCGCAGCGGTCGAGCACTTCGCGGGCGAGGCCGATGTCGTTGGTGTCGAGCTGAAAGATGCGGCGGGATTTTTCCTGTGAGGGCACCTGGCCTTCAAAAACTTTTTTGCCGTCCTTGAGGATGACGCAGCGGTCGCACATCTGCTCGACTTCGCCGAGGAGATGCGAGTTGAGCATGATGGTCATGCCGTGGTGTTTGCGGAGGTGGAGGATGAGCTCACGGAATTCGCGGATGCCTTCGGGATCGAGGCCGTCGGTGGGTTCGTCGAGGAGGAGGATTTTGGGCTGCGGCAGGAGGGCTTGTGCGAGGGCGAGGCGCTGGCGCATGCCGTGGCTGTAGGTGGCGGTTTTCTGCTGGATGGCGCGGTTGAGATTGACCATCTGCACGACGCGCTTCACCTCGGCCTCGTCCCACCAACCGGAGAGGGAGCAGAGCACGCGCAGGTTTTGCCAGCCGCTGAGGTAATCGTAAAACACGGCGGCTTCGTAGATGGCGCCGATCTGCTGGATGGCTGCGCCGCGATTTTGCTGCACGCTGCGGCCGCCGATGCGGACCTCTCCCACATCTGGGCGCACCATGCCGAGGGTGATGCCCATGATGGTGCTTTTGCCGGCGCCGTTGTGACCGAGGAGGCCGAGGATTTCGCCCTCGCGCACCTCAAAGCCGACGTCATCCAAAGCGAGCCGTCCGGTGGGCCAGCGCTTGGTGAGATGTCGTACTTCGAGGAGTGCCATGGGGTGCGATAGTGGCGAGATGCCGCTGCGGATGCGAGTTTTTAGTCACACGGCATAGAAGAAGTCGCCAAATTCGCGTTTACACCGCCGCTGCCCGACTGCATTACTCCGGCTAGTCCCCGCCCCCTCCCGTCATGCAGTTTTACTTCCCCACGACTCTCAATCTCGGCCAAGAACACAGCGAAGGCTTCCACCAGGAACTGCTGCGTGGTCTGACCCACAAGCTGAACAATCTGCTGGCAGTGATCCAGGGCTTCAGCAGCCTGATTTTGATGACAGACGACCTGGATCCAGGTGTGAGTGAAAACATGCAGCACATCCGCGAAGCTTCCGTGGGCGTGACCAATCTGAGCGAGCGCATTCGCTCCGCTGGCGGCTGTGCGAAGATCACCCCGCAGTCCCTCGGTCTGAACGAATACCTCCCCGTCATCGAAGGCGCGGTGATGGAGCCGTTTCAGAAGGAGGGTGTGCAACTGGAAGCCGATGTGCAGGCCGGTCTGCCGCCGATCCTGGTGGATCCGACGAAGTTTAAGGACATCCTGACGGAGCTGCTGAAAAACGCGGCTGAAGCTGCTGCCAAGGGTGGTGGCCGCTGCGCTCTGAAAATTTGTGGCCCAGGCACGATCACCCCCGCTGAGCAGCGCCGGGTGGACATTCTGGTGAGCAACACCGGCTCCCAGATCGCCCCGGAGAAGATTCAGGAGGTTTTCCGTCCGTTTCATGGTTCCAAGAACAGCAATCACCTCGGCCTCGGGCTGACGATTGCCGCAATGCTGAGCCATCAAATGAACATCCAGCTCGGCGTGGCATCGGAGAACAACACGACCACGTTTTGGTTGAGCTGCCCGATGGTGTGAGCCGTCGGCTGAATATTTTTTGAGTTTGACGTTTAATTTGGATGCAACGACGGCACTGCCTTCGTTGTCATACTGGACATCACCCTTTGGAGGTCTCTCATGAAACGTTCCGTTCTGTTCATCGCCCTGCTGCTCAGCGTGGTTCCTGCCAGCGCCGCTCCGAAGAGCTATGGCACCATCACGACACGTGACGGCAAGTCCTTCTATGAGTGCAAGGTTATGCGCGTGTATCCCGACGGGGTCAGCTTCACGCACCGGAACGGCGCGGCGAAAATCCTCTTCGCAGACCTGCCAGAGAGCCTGCGCAGTGAATTCCGCTACGATCCGAAGGCGGAGGCCGAATATCAAAAGGAACAGGCAGCTTTGCGCAAGGCCGAGCAGGAGCGGCAGAGGCAGCAGGAAATGGTGATGCAGGAACGACTGATGGAGGCCAAGATGGCCGAGGCCAGCTATCTGGCAACCGCCAGCAGCCTTGCGACCACTACGCCAACCGCAGCAGGTGCTCAAACCCCCTCGTGGGTGGGCAACCCGATCACCGGTCCGGCAGTGGGTGGCCGGGGGTACGGCAGCGGCAGTTATTCTCGCTTTGGCTACCCCTTTGGCTACTCTGGCAGTGGTTATTATTCCGGGGGCAGCTATGGCTACCCTTATTGCGGCTATTCATATGGGAGCTACCCGGGCTACGGCGGCTATTCATATGGGGGATACCCGGGCTATGGAGGTTATTACGGAGGCGGGTACGGCCCAAGGGTCAGCGGCCAATGGAACGTTGGTCATGGCATCCACATTGGGGTTGGTCTGGGATCTTTTGGCGTTGGCATGCATCGCCACCACTGAGGCAATGCTTCGGTTATACGAAGCAATAAATGCTGGCATAAGTGGCGTTATGGAGTCAAATCCACAAATATTATGAAAACGTTCTCACTTCTGATTGTCACAATTCAATTGGGACTCGCGGTTACGGTGTCCGCGTTCGAGCCAACCACGATTGAAACCGCCCAAGGGAAAGTCTATGCGCGGTGCAAAATCATCAAGCGCGATCCCGATGGAGTCTCGTTCTCGCACAGCAAGGGGGTGGCGAAAGTGCTGTTTTCAGATCTGTCTGAACCGATGCGCAACGCGCTGGGCTATGACGCCTTCAAAGCTGATGCGTATGAGAAAGAGCATGCCGAGGCACGCAAGGAAGCCGAGCAGGCGAGACGCGACCGCGAAACCAAACTGGCTGAGGCCATGATCGCCGCAAAAGCCAGATACGCCGCGCAACAGCCGGTGGTGTATGTGCAGCAGCCCAATGGCGGGTACTTTCGAAGTGTGGCACCGGTGCTGGGACTAGGCCAGATCGGAACCTACTTCGGAGGAGGCCACCATGGTCGCGGCCTGTCGCAGGCACGTGGCTGGAGCAACTCTGGCGTCCCGTCGATCACACCAGGTACCGGTGGCTATGTTTCGCAGGGGAATGGCACAACCTTCTATGGCTTTCCAGGTGTTAGCTACAGCCCGACGCTGGGCTACACGAACTCCAACATCAACACACCCGTTTTCTTTGGCCAGCAGAGCAATGGCATCATACCCGTTGTGGGGGCCTCTGGCAGCAGCTCTTTCCCTGCGCATCATCATTAGACTTGCTGCCCGACTCTGGGAAGATGAGTCATTGGGTGTTTTACAAGCGCTCACTGAAGAGCGGTCTGTCGCCACACCCGTTCTACGTGTGTAAATGAAAAAGACGGATCTGTTGCCAGATCCGCCGATGGGGGAAAGTCAAAAGAGGCTGATTAGATCAGGCCGGCTGCTTTCAGGACGTTGTAAGCGCCATTTTTGTCGATCGTCTTGAGGGCGCGAGCACTGAGCTTCACATCGATAAACTTGTTGAGTTCAGGAACGAAAATACGCTTTTTGCGAAGGTTCGGCAGGATGACGCGCTTCACACGCTTCGTGATGTGACGACCGATACCGCCTTCTTTCTTGGCTTTACCGCTGCGATGGATGTGGTGGCCGCGGGTGACGCCGACGCCGGTGATTTGACAGATGGTGGCCATGATGAGTTCGGGGAAAAAAATTGGGGTCGCGATAGTAGTCGAGGACTTTGTGACGTCAAACGAAAGTCTGCCTTTCCGGCGCTACCGTCCTGGACGCCCCACCATCAGGGAGGTAGACTGCGGGTCCACCAGATAGCCGATGCCGAAATTCAGCGGTTTCACGGGGTACCGTCCGGAGGAGTAGGCCGCGACCAGATCTGGCTGCTGGCAGCCCGAGAAAATGCTCAGCGTGCCGCGATAGTTGCCATACAGCCAGAGACTCCAGCCATAGTTGCCAAACTCGCGATAGGGAATGCCAGAGGGGTCCTGCACGATGGCGCTGCTGTGGCGCAGCAGGTAGTCGCGAATGTTGGAGAAACCGCTTTCGTGCATGAGGTAGGAGGCGCTCTTTAAGAAGGCTGGCACACGGCCCAGGCGCGAAACGAAGGTCAGAAACGGCCCGCCCGCGCTCACGCCGCCATTGGACAGGTCCTGGCGGAAGTAAAAGACTCGTTTGGAGGCCCCAAAACCGCTGCGGCAGCGGATCATGAGCCCGGTATTGCCCGAGGAACCGGACAGAGTGACATTGCCCGCACCATCCAGACGCACGGTATCGACGGAATCCACCGTGTGGCCAGTCCGTGCCATGAACGCCATCAGCAGGGGTAGCACGCCGCGAAACCGCGTGGCCTGCAGATTGCTGCGCATCTCCGTGGTGATGAAATAGCCGCTCTGCATGATGGTGGAGACCGCATTGTGCAGACCGGTGAGGCCAGAGTCGATTTCCCCCTGTGAAAGGTCGCTTAGACGCGGCAGCGGTTCCGCAGGCTCCAGGCCGCAGAGCACGTAGGTCTCTGCTCCGGGGAACAAGGCGCTCGCGAATAGAAAATCCGGCCCGCTAAAGGGGTAAAACATGGCGTTCGCATTCTTGATGTCGCCAATCTCGGAACTGGCCCAGGCCTGCAAAGGATTGCGGTAGGCGTTCAAGTGAGTGGCCCACAGGTTGTCCATGCGCAGCTTGTGCGCGGCGACCGCTGCGGTCTGGCTGTAAGACGAGTCCATACCGGCAAACAACCGGGCGATGCTATTGATTGAGCCCGAGTGGGTCGGCACATTCATGGCCACGGCACCGTTGTAGAGCGGTCGATTTCCCGCGCTTTCAGCACGTTTAACACTTCCGCCACTCAGAGCACCCAGCACACCCGTCCATTGGCTGACCCGGCTTGCAGCAGAGTAATTTCTATAAGCCTCTTCAGGAAGGGCGCAGGCGGCCAGCAGCAGGAGCGCTGACAGTCCGCCTGTCACTCGGCAGAAAATGGAGACATCACGATTTCGTAGAGCCATCATAGGGCCACGAGCGTACCAGACTGAACAAGACCTCCAAGTAAGTGTTTAGAAACACTCGTATGTTTATTTGCGTCCTTATCTACTGATTATAAATATTCAAACCCACTGTTAAAGCGGGCTGAATATTCAAGCTCTTAAGGCCCTGCGTGCTTACTTCGGCTGGTGCATGCCGATGCAATGGAAAGCGCCACCTTCGGTGACGAGATCCTTGGCCATCATGGAGATGATTTCACGCCCTGGGAAGCACTCGGAAATCTTGTCTTCAGCGGCGGCATCCTTCTTCTTGTGACCAAAAAGCGGGACGAGCACGGCGTTGTTCATGATCATGAAGTTCGCGTAGCTGGCAGGCAGACGGCTGAGACGCCAGTCTTTCATTTCAATGGCCTGTGGCATTTCGATTTCGATGATCTCCAGCTTGCCGCCATCGGGAGCTTTGACGTCATCAAGACGCTCGCGGATTTCCTTGAGCACCTTGTGATTGGGGTCGGAGTCACGTGGCTCGACCATGCAGATCACCGCGTCTTCACGGATGAAGCGCACCACGTCGTCGATGTGGCCGTCGGTGTCGTCACCTTCGATGCCTTTCTTGAACCAGACGATGTCCTTCACGCCGAGCATGGCTTTCAGCTCCTTCTCGACCTCGGCCTTGTTGCCGGGTTTGCCGCCGTGACGGTTCGGATTGAGCAGCACGGCCTCAGTGGTGAGGAGAGTGCCTTTGCCGTTGGTTTCGATGGCTCCGCCTTCGAGGATCATTTTCGAGGTGAAACGCTCCATCTTGAGAGCGGCGGCCGCTTTCTCAGGGATGGCGTTGTCGAGATCCCATGGCGGGAACTTGCCGCCCCAGGCGTTGAATTCCCAGTCGGTGATGGCGACCTGGCCGGTTTCATTGTGCTTGATGAAAATCGGGCCGTGGTCACGGCACCAAACGTCGTTGGTGTTGTTCTCGTAGATGTCCACCTGGCTAAGATCGCCTTCGTTGTCGGCGATGCTGAGGCGGATGTTCATGTGGCTGAGCATCGGTGCGTTGATGCGCACGCGCTCATAGCGGGAGATGGTGCTGGCGATCTCGCCGAACTTGTCCTGCAGCTTGTGGTAGGTCTTGGGACAGCTCTCCTTGTTGGAAGGCCAGGACAGCCAGATTGCCTCCTGCGGCTCGAATTCGGCGGGCAGACGGTAGTTTTGTGGATAGGAGGCTTTACTCATCGATATAGCGTTTGGTCAGGGGAGCGTAGGTGTCAATGCGGCGATCACGGAAAAAAGGCCAGATGCGGCGGAAATCTTCCACCGCAGAAAGGTCACACGGCACGATCAAAATCTCTTCATCGCTCACGGAGGCCTTTGCAACGATTTCTCCATACGGATTTGCGACAAAGCTTTGACCCCAGAATTCGCTCTGCTGCTCGGTGCCTACGCGGTTCACAGCCGCCAGGTAGCAGCCGTTGGCCACGGCATGGCCGCGCTGCACCGTCTCCCAGGCGCAGTGCTGGGCGGCTCCGAGTTCGGCTTTTTCACTGGGCAGCCAGCCGATGGCGGTGGGGTAAAAGAGGATCTCCGCGCCCATGAGCGCGGTGAGCCGGGCAGCCTCCGGGTACCACTGGTCCCAGCAGATGAGGACGCCGATGCGGCCAAACTTCGTGTCCCAGACGCGGTAGCCGAGGTCTCCGGGGGTGAAATAAAACTTCTCCTCGAAGCCCGGGTCCTGCGGGATGTGCATCTTGCGGTACTTGCCGAGCATGGTGCCGTCGGCGTCGATGACCGCCGCCGTGTTGTGGTAGAGGCCGGGGGCGCGTTTTTCGAAGAGGGGGACAATGATGACCACGCCGAGCTCCTTGGCGAGAGGGGCGAGTTTGTCGGTGGTGGGGCCGGGGACGGCTTCGGCGAGGTTAAAAAGTTCCGTGTCCTGCGTGATGCAGAAGTAGGGCGTGTTGAACAATTCCTGCAGGCAAATGATCTGCGCGCCACGGGCTGCGGCATCACGGATGAGCCGTTCATGCTGCTGCACGCTTTCGTCCTTGCTTGAAAATGCCCGGCTTTGCACCAGGCCGAGAGTCACTTTTGCCATAAGACGCAGACGGTTCACCGCTTGGGAAACGAATGCAAGAAAAGCTATGGGCACAAAAAGGCGTGAGACGACATGGGAACGGTATCCATCAACGGTGGACGGGAGCGTTGTCTGATCGCGTCGCAGTTATGTGGCGGAGATTATTGCAGGTGAGGCTGCCGGTGGAGCTGGTGTGTGGCGGAGTGATAAAGCTGCTTGTGCTGGCATCGCTCCGCGATGCGAGGAAGTCATGCCAGGGGAACGCGCGGAAACGAGGGGTGTCGTTGCGCTCAACCGCCTCGCTACAGGCTGAGATGGCTCCGCCATCAGAGACATGGGCGTTTTCCACACGCTCGCGACGGGAGGGCTGTCGCCACACCCATCCTGCCCTGTTTACGTCAGACCGTTTCTGAAAAGGCCCGGCAGCGTGAGCTGCCGGGCCAGTGAGATTCAAAAAGCAATTATTCGCGGTCCACGGAGAACTTGCCAGCGCCGGTGAACAGGAGGGTCACGTAGGCGATGAGGTAGATCATGGCGAGTTCGCCGTTGTGCTCTCCCACCAGCGCTGACTTGTGCACGAAAAAGAAAGCGGAGCCCATGGTGGCGGCGAGCACCAGTGCTGCGAAACGGGTGAACAGGCCTGCGATCAACAAGGCGGAGCAAACCACCTCCGCGAAGACGGCCAAGCCGAGATTCACGTTGGCGGGAAGACCAAACAAGGCGGGGAATTTCTCCAAGGTGGCGGAGAAGTTCAGCATCTTGCCGCGACCATGGAGAAGCAGCATGGAAAAACCGAGGGCAACACGCAGGATGAGCAGACCGTAGTCAGGTGACTTTGGCAGGAATGACAGTTTCAGGAGCTTGAGCATTGATGTGTGTGAGTTCGAGTTAGCGGGGATTTATCAGAGCATGGTCATGCCCTGTCTCCGGCGACAAGCCTAAAATTTTACCTGCGAATGCAGGAAATGGATAAGTGGCTGCGTAGGGGCGGGCCAAGGGAGAGCGGCTCACCAGAACGGGCTGCTGCGGAGCCGCGAAGCGAACCCCGAACTACGTACCCAGAGGTCGGCGGAGGAACGTCATCACGGAGGCGTTGCGGCGGGTTGTGTCACCGCTACGCGGTTCCACGAATGTCATCAGCGTATGCTGACGTATACCGTGGGTTGGCACCCACGGCTACGGTTGTGTCAGCGCTACGCGCTTTATGAGAAAGCAGCCCAGATGACGGGGGCAGGATGCCCCCGCTCCTGGTCAACCGAGGGCGGACATCATTTCTTTGAGCTTGGCGAGTTTTTCCTGCCAGTCGGTTTTGCGCTGCTGGTGCTCGTCGAGGACTTTTTGCGGGACTTTGGAGGTGAACTTTTCGTCGGCGAGTTTGGCGGTGACCTTTTCCAATTCGGATTCGACTTTGGCGACTTCTTTGCC
>NCCR01000092.1 GCA_002279765.1 Verrucomicrobia bacterium 12-59-8
GGCGATGTCTTTTTCCGCCAACGTCGGGCGGCGGTTAAGAACGGAGACAAACAGAGCCTCAACCTTTTCAGGCGGTGACTTCACCTTTTCCATGGTGCGGAAGATCAGCGAATCCTGGCTGGTGAGCATCTGCTGAGCCTTGCCGTTCATCATCATCAGCACCTGAGGAACCGAACCCGTCTTGACACTGCCGTCGATCAAGGAGCGAGGGGACTGGCCGAAATCGATCAGGAAGTGGCCGTTGGGGGCTGGCTGTTCAAGTGTGGAGGCTCTGCGGAGGACCATGCCGTTGTAGGTTAGGGAGGCGTTCTCCATCATTTCTCCAGCGGGCTTGGTTTCTGCCTTGGCTTTGCCTTTGGCCTTGCTGCCGCCGTCCATCATCATGTCGTCGCCGGCCTCAGCCAGACCACCGCCCATGAGGGCGCGTTCTTTTTCGGCCATTTTGCGGAAGGCGTCATACTTCACCAGCACGGTTTGTGCATCCAGCTTGGGATTGCTGAGGTCCAGGTCAATGGAGCGGCTGTAGAGATCTTCAAGAGGCTTGGCATACTTGTCGGGATCGCCGAGCACCAGGGTCATGTAGGAATCCCAAGCTTGTTCAGCGCTCATACGTCGAAGCAGCGGTCCCTGGAAGTAGTAGGGCTCCCCCATGGCGATCTTTTCCGAGGTAGCTTCAGCCTGATAAGCGCGAGTGTTATAGATGATGCGCATGAAGCTCTTGATGTCGAACTTTACCCGTTTCATTTCCTCGGCCAAGTGGATGAGCAGTTCGGGGTTCACGGACTGCTTGGGATCGTCAATGTTGGTCACAGGCTCACAGATGCCCTGACCGAAAGCACGCTTCCACATGCGGTTGGCAATCGCCATGGCAAAACGGGGATTGCTGGGGTCAGTGGCCCATTTGGCAAATGCAGGACGGAGCTCTTCGGCGGACTTCATCTTCTGCTTGTAGGCAGGAAGATTTTTGTCGTTTTTGCTCCAGGTGATGAATTTGGGTTCCACTGGATCATTGGGCTTGGCATCCGGGTATTTGTAGTCATGCGGCAGCTTCATGCCGTTGGTATTCATGTCGCCAACGATGAAGCGATTGGCTCCCATGTAGTTGCGGATGCCATTGCGGATACGCTTGATGTCATTGCCGCTACTGGTAACCATTTGTTCAATCTTGGGCATCAGATCGTTCATGGCGTTCATCCCCATCATGCCGGAGCCCTTGCGATTTTCCGCCGTTCTCATGTTGGTGGTGGTGGCACCGAAGAAGGAGGCCATTTCATAGAACTGATGCTGGGTCCAGTCGGAGAACGGGTGATCATGGCACTGGGCGCAGGCCACATCGGTGCCCAGGAACACAGCGAGCGTGTTGGCCAGATTGTCCAGCGGCATACCGGCATCACGCAGCAGATAGCCAGCGGCACCATCCTGCCACATTTTGCCTTTGGCGGTCAGCATCTCGAACACCATCTTGTCCCAGGAGGTGTTTTTTTCGATCTCATGCTGCATCCAGTTGATGTAGGGGACGCCACGCAGGTTGTCCTGTTCGAGGCGGTCTTTGACGCGCAGCATTTCCGCGAAGTAATTGAACGTATTGCTGTTGTAGCCGGGGCTGTCGATCAGCATGTCGATCAGTTTGGCGCGCTTGTTCGGATTAGAGTCCTGAATGAACTGCGTGGTTTCCGCGTAATTCGGAATGCGGCCCACGATGTCGAGATAGACACGACGGACAAACTGCTCGTCGTTGGCCATTGGGTTGAATCCAGTGATCGGCTTCTTGCCACCCTTGGCACGTTCAGGATTGGCACGCACAAGACCATTGGCCACGAGACGGTCAACTGCGGCGGAGGCCTGGGCGACCGTGGCATTTGCCAGCATCACCGGCTGGTCGGAAGGCTTCATGCTTTTTGCGAGTGCCTGATCTTCAGCAGAGAGTTTGGTGAGCGGGAACTTGTGCGTGGCACCATCTGGAGTTTGCAGGATGATGTTCTCACCATCGAGACCGATGAATGAGGCGTTGACTTGGCGCCCCGAAGTGTCCGTCCAAGTGCGAGGTTCCGCAAAAGCGGAAGACGCAACAAGCGCGGAAACAATCAGGCTGCTGAGCAGTTTGGTGGTTTGTTTCATGGGTGGTGTGGAATAAAATGAAATGGACTTCCAAAGGCACGAACGTGCCAGAATGTCCTTAAATTAGGGGGTATTGCTGTTTTTTTGCATTTTCCGCCTGTTCGGAAAAGGGGCGGCGCTACTTGCGCGCCCCCAAACAGGCTTTTTCAAGGGCGGCAGCCATGCTTTTGACCTGATCTGGCTGCGTTTTGGCAAGGTTTTGCCGCTCACCGAGATCCTTGGACAGGTCATAGAGCTGGGGGCCGGGGGCATTTCCGGTTTCGCTCTGGGTGTTTTTATTCTTGGCGGCTCCAGGACTGGCGGGGATGAATTTCCAGGTCCCTTGTCTCAGGCTGATGGGGCCACCCTGCTCGACCAGTTCCGTCCGTCCGGTCGCATCCGCACCCAGGAGTGCGGGCAGCACATTGCGGCTGTCCACTGCGGCGGCTGGTGCCGGCTGACCGGTTAAAGCGGCAAAACTGGCGGGGAAATCGACCTGGCAGACCAGGGCGGAACTCACACCTGGTTTAACCCTGCCGGGCCAGCGAACGATGAAAGGCACACGGGTGCCGCCCTCGAACGCGCTGTATTTCCCACCCCGCAGGGGGCCCGCAGGCTGGTGGTTGCCGAGTTTTTCGACCGCCTCGTCCTGATAACCGTCGTCCACCACCGGGCCGTTGTCACTGCTGAGCAGGACGAGGGTGCTTTCTTTCAGTCCGAGTCGGTCGAGCGCCGCCAGGACCGTGCCCACGCAATCGTCGAACTGCAAAATGGCATCTCCACGCGGTCCCATACCGCTTTTGCCGACAAAACGAGGATGGGGGACACGCGGCACATGCGGATCATGCGCCGCAAAGTACAGGAAGAAGGGGCCGTCCTTGCTGGCCTCGATGAACTTCACTGCCTGGGCCGAAAAGGTGTCCGCCATGTCCTCATCCTTCCAGAGGGCTGCTTTCCCGCCCTTCATGTAACCAATGCGGCTGATGCCATTGATCAGGGCCATGTCATGCCCATGGCTGGGGCGCATCTTGAGCAGTTCGGGATTGGCCTTGCCCGTTGGCTCGCCGGGAAAGGGTGTTTTGTAGCTCACTTGGATCGGGTCGGCCGGGTTAAGAGCCACGATGTGGTGATCCTGTACAAAGACACAGGGAACACGGTCGCCTGTGGCAGCCATGATGAAACAGTGATCGAAGCCGATCTCCAGCGGTCCCGGCTGAATCGCGACATTCCAGTCCAAACCGCCGTCGCCAAGCCCCAGATGCCATTTCCCGACCACACTGGTCTGGTAGCCCGCCCCTTTAAAGACGGAGGCCAGTGTCGCCCGGCCCGGCGGGATGATCATTTTGGCATCGCCCGGCAAGATGCCCGTGCCCTTCTGACGGAAAGCATATTCGCCCGTCAGCATCGCGAAACGAGATGGGGTGCAGGTCGCCGCCGCACAATGCCCGTCCGTGAAGCGCAGCCCTTCGGACGCCAGCTTGTCGATATGTGGGGTCGCAATCGTCTGCGAGCCGTAGCAGGACACATCGCCATAACCCAGGTCATCCGCGTAAAGCAGCACCACGTTCGGTTTGTCCGCCGCCATAGTCGCGGATGCCAGCAGCAAAACTATCCAGCAGCTTTTCATCGTCAGGGCAGGGTGGAATTACTTCAGTGACTTCGCTATGAACGCAGCGATGTCCGCATGCATTTTTTCCATGTCCGGGCGGTTCGTGTACATCATGTGGCCGGACTCATATTCAGCGAACTCGATGTTTCCGCGCAGTTCGTCCGGCAGGTGCATCTGACGCACGCTCAGCCGCATGTTGTCAGGCGGAGTCACCAGATCACGCCAGCCCAGCAGTGCCAGCACCCGGAGATGGGGGTTTTGCATGATCGCCTCCGCTAGCTGGCCGCTCACGCTTGTGTAGCTGTTGCCCTTGCCGTGGTTCCAGTTGGGTTGCGGGGCCAACACTTCATAAGGCAGGTCTTTTTTAAAATGCAGCTCCTCACGCAGGTAGGCGTTCATTGAGGCCGCTGCAATGCTGCCTACCACGCGCATGAACGGCTCGATCTGCGGATGATTTTCCGACTCATCGCCATCCCGTCCCGTCACCCGACCATCATAGGCGCCGAGCACCAGCTTTTCTTTGCGGAGCAGCATTTCACGGAACACCCCGCTGCCGATCCGCAGTTCCTGCTCCTCAATCAGTTTCGGCTCAAGGCCGGTCAATCTCGCCAGTTTCTTCGCCACTGCTTCACGCTCGGCCTGCGTCAGATCGCTTCCCTTGAGCAAGGCCACGGCATAGTCGCCAAACGCGAACGCACGTGACTCAGCCACGGCCTTGTTGAAATCCGCCTGCAAATCTGCCGGCAGTTTCTGGTGGTAATGCGCCGTGGCGGTCAAAGCGGGCAGCAGCACCTCATACGGAATGTCATTGAGGGGGGCGCTCATCAGCGTCGCGTAATCCAGCAGGCCGGACACGATCACGATCCCGTTCAAGTACATGCGGTGCCGCTGCTGCAGATGCTCCGCCAGCCCGCCGCCGCGAATGCCGCCGTAGCTTTCCCCTGCGATGAACTTCGGTGAACGCCAGCGCTCCTCGCGGGTGACCCACAACCGCATGAACTCGCCCACGCTGGCGATGTCCTCCTGCACGCCGAGAAACTCACTCACGTTTTTGGGGTCTTCCGCACGGCTGAAGCCGGTGTTCACGGGGTCGATAAACACGAGATCCGTCACATCGAGCAGTGAGAACTCATTGTTCACCAGCCCGCCCGGAGGCAGGGGCGGCGTCAGGCCATCCGCAGGCAGATCGACCCGCTTGGGGCCGAAGGCTCCCAGGTGCAGCCACACCGAGCTGCTGCCCGGCCCGCCATTGAAGCAGAACGTCACGGGCCGCGTGGCCACGTCCTTCACACCTTTCATTGTGTAGGCCACGTAGAACACCTGCGCCGAAGGCTTCCCGTCGGGTTTCAAAATGGGCAGCGTACCCGCCTTGGCTTCGTATGCGATTTCTTTGCCGCCGATGGTCACCTTGCCTGTCGTCACCACCGGCTTGTCAGCCTCGGGCTTCTTGGCGTCTTTCTTATCATCCACTTTGCCTTCTTTTTTCTCCGCAGGCGGTGCTTCAGGCTTGGATGGCTTCGCTTCTTCAGCGGCAAGACAAACGGGCATCGCAAGAGCCAGTACGGTGGTCAAAAGGGTCGGTCGGATACGCATGGTAAAGGAAGCATGACATGCGCGCCATGCCTTGAGAATCAAAATTCTCATGAAACCACCTCGATCAAGCCTGCTTGCAGGCCTTGATCGTGTTCGCCATCAGCATAGCGATGGTCATCGGGCCGACGCCGCCGGGGACGGGCGTGATGGCACGGCATTTCGGCGCGACTTCATCGTAGGCGACGTCGCCGACGAGCTTGTAGCCCTTTTCGGTGCTGGGATCATCCACACGGTTTATGCCCACGTCGATCACGACTGCGCCTTCTTTGACATGCTCGGCCTTGATGAAATGCGGGCGCCCAATCGCTGCGATGATGATGTCCGCCGTGCGGGTGATCGCTGCAAGATCGCGTGTGCGTGAATGTGTGACGGTCACGGTGGCGTCTCCGCCTTTGCCCTTGGCCATGAGCAGCAGAGCCATGGGTTTGCCCACGATCATGCTGCGGCCGACCACGACGGCATGCGCGCCGCTTGTTTCGATGCCGGCTTCGATCAGCAGCCGCTGACAGCCCAGCGGGGTGCAGGGCACAAAGCCGGTGGGATCTTCCAGCGCGAGCTTGGCGACATTGACCGGATGAAAGCCATCCACATCCTTCGCCGGATCAATGGCCCGCACGATGGCGGCCTCATCGATGTGCTTGGGCGGCGGGCTTTGCACGAGAATGCCGTGAATAGCCGGGTCGTTGTTCAATGCGTGTACATGCGACAGCAGCTCTTCCTGCGTCGTCGTGACCGGGAGTTCGAGTTTGACGGAGTGCAGTCCGAGATCACGGCACTTTTTATCTTTGGAGCGAACGTATGCTCGTGACGCCGGATCATCACCCACGAGGACGACTGCGAGGCCCGGCTTGCGCCCCCGCGCGGCCAGTTCGGCGATTTCGCGACGGCATTCTTCGAGGACTTTTTCAGCTACGGCGGTTCCAGAGATGATCTGCATGTTTTCTGGTCATGCAGGCGAGGCAGCGAGTCAACCGCCGACGCCAAAAACCATGAGACGATTTTTTCTGTAACCGCCCCTGCCGAGTCGGCATTCGGCTCCCTGTGCGGCAATCACGCCGCGTTCATCCAAACCAAAAACACATCATGAAAACCATCCATATCCTCCTCACTCTCGGTTTCACCCTCGGCAGCGTGCAAGCGCGCGATTTTGGCCGCAGTTCCACGGTCACCTCCAATCGTGGCACCGGCTCGCGTGTGGTCGCGGGCAATGTCACCCCTGGCACCGGAGCCAGCCGCACTGCCACCACCACAGGTGCCCAAGGTAAAACCGCCAGCGCCAGCCAGCAGGTGACACGTATCGAAAACGGCCGCGCTTCCAGCGGTGCTGTCACCGGCCCGAATGGCAAAAGTGCCACTACCAGCGGCTCTGTGACGCATGCTGATGGCATCCGCACCGCCAACCGCAGCGCGACGGGGCCGAACGGGCAGACGAAATCCGGGACCACCACGACGACGAAGAATTAACCCGACTCTTTCCAACTTCATCACCACCACATTATGAAAACACTGATTCTGTCACTCCTGGCCGTCTTTGGCCTGGCTACTGCCATTCCTGCGATGGCCTTTGGCCGCAGCGCCGACATCGGCGAAGGCATCATCCCTGATCAAACCCGCTCCTCCATCCGGGAGGTCGTACGCGCTGCGGTGCGGCATTTCCTGAACTTCCGCAAGCAGACGCCTCTCAGCGAAGAACAGAAGGCTGCGATCAGCAAGATCCTCGCAGAACACCGTGAGGAAATCGCTGCGCAGATCAATCAGGGCCGCATGGCACGCCATGCCATGGAGGCGGCGGTCAAGGAAAACGGCAGCACCAAGGCGGCTGCGGAAAAGATCGGCGATGCTGCGCGTGATCGTGCGCTGCTGATGGCCCGCATCGGTGCGCAGGTACGGCCGCTGCTCACGCCGGAGCAGCAAAAGCAGATCGAAGCAGCTCGCTCTGAGGTCGAAGGACTCGTCGATGGCGCGCTCGCCTCCGCGCTGCGCTGATACCACCCTCCCCCCCCCCACGGCAAAGAGGTGCGATCTTCGCGGGTCCGCCTCGTTGCCATTCTCCTTTTTGGAATTACCTGCGTTACCTGTTGTGACAGCCCCCGCTCAACCTGAAAGCCTCGTGGACGATGACCTCGTCCTGATTCAGGCGGCGCAGGCGGGAGATCTCGATGCCTTTGATCAAATCATCACACGCCATCAGTCCACCATGACCGCCATGCTCCATCGCTTCGCTGCCAACCGTGCCGATCTTGAAGACATGGTGCAGGAGACGTTTGTGCGTGCCTGGCGCGCATTGCCGCAGTGGCGACCGGACAAACCCTTTTTGCACTGGCTCAAACGCATCGCGGCCAATATCGGCCTCGAATTCTGCCGCAAGCACCAGCGCTCGCCCTTTTCACGACTCGTTCAGCCCACCGATGAATCTCATCCGCTTGATCACATCGCCAGTGAGGTTGAAGCAACCAGCGCTAGCGACGATCTCGCCAGCACGCAGTTTATTCTCTCCCACCTCCCGCCAGATGACCGTGCCTTGCTCACGCTGCTGCATCTCGAACAAATGCCGCTGCATGAAATCGCCGCGCATTTTGGCTGGAGCAAAGTGAACGCCAAGGTGAAAGCCTTCCGCGCTCGGCATCGACTTAAAACCATCCTTACACGCCATGGATACACATTCCCCTAAATTCAAATCCTGGGACCAGCTCACGCGCCATGCCCGGTCTGCTCCTGCACCGGCGGACATGGATCTGCGCGCGGCAATCCGCGCTGAAATCAGCTCGTCTCAGGTCCAGCCCCAAGCCGCATCGCTGTTTGACGATGTCCTCAGTCTCTGCCGGTCCCGCTGGTTGCAGTCCAGTTTTGCGTGTCTTGCACTTGCTGCCGTTTTGGGCTGTCGCGAGAGCTTCGACATCGCGAATGAAATTGCTTGGATCTGGCAGCTTCAGGGGCCCGTCGTTGCAGGCATTTAATTCCTATGAACACTCCATCCATCACCTCGTCACGCTGGAAAGCTGTTCTGCTGCTACTGCTGGTCTTTGCCCTGGGGGCCGGATGCGGCATTGGCGGCGGACTGTTGGTCCTGCGTCGGATCGTTCAGCATGCCATTGCTCATCCTAATGATGAACACGCGCCGGTTGACCGGGCCGTCGGCAAGATTGAATTCCTGATGGTGGCTGAGCTTGATCTCACAGACTCCGAGCGCAGCGCGGTCCATGCGGAGCTGCTGCAAACCGCCGGAGAATTCAAGGCGCTGCGCCTCCAAGTCTGGCAGAAGGCTGGCATGGCCGTGGCGGGTTCGCTTGATCGCATTTGCCAACATTTGCCCGCTGAAAAGCAGGCGGCCCTGCGCAAAAAAGCCGCTGAACGGCTTGGTCCCTGGGGCTTGCTCGGTGACACGCCCTGATTGTCGGCTCGTTCTTTCCGACCTACATCCTTCCGATTACCACTTCAGGCTGCAGCCAGCAGCTTTTGCTTGCCGCCTTCAGCAAGCAGAGCGGCGAGTTCGGGCATGTAGCGGGTGATCTCGTGCGAGAGCATGGAGAGCCGGGTTTCGGACTTCCAGTTGCCCTTCTTGCTGCGGTCCGTGTCAGTCATTTCGACTTCGACGAGGGTGGTGAAGACGGTGGAGTCAGCCTGAGGATCGTGTTGCAGTGTCATGATGAGAGGGAAGGTTGATCCGGCGTCAGAAGAACGAGTTGTCCGTCCTTGAGAGTCCATTTGCGTCTGTCCAAAGCTCCCGTGTTCAACATGGCATCAATCCCATTGCTCAAAAGCATCCTCGCCGCCTCGGCGGGGCTGCTGCCAAACGTGCCCTTCAACGTCATGTCTTCGAGGTACTGCTTGATCTGCGGTGTGATCGCGATCGTCAGTGAAAGTGAATCGAAAGTGTTTGAGGGGCGGGCCATCCAATAATAACCGGGTAATAACCCCATTTTAATTCCAACCTGGGCCGATGGTCAAGGTTGGTTTCGATTTATTTGGGGTTTTAACCCTATTAAAACCTCGAATTTATTTAAGTTTTCTTAAACATCTGGCGCTCGGCGATGGAAACAGGCAACGAACTGCGTTCAAAACTGCCCAATCCTATGAAACGATTCCTCTCTATCTCTCTCCCTATCGCCCTGCTGGGAGTTGCTCTCTTCAATCTGCATGCCGAAACCAAAGACGAAGGCGGCTGGCAGAACTGGTTTGCCGATGGCTCTCTGCAAGGCGGCCAGATCATCAGCGGCAAAGCCACCTACAAGGTCGAAAGTGGGGTGCTCACCGGCACGACGACCGAGGGCAGTTCGAACACGTTTCTCGCCATCGGCCCCTTCAAGGATTTCGAACTCGAGTTCGAAGTGAATGTGGATGATGCGCTGAATTCCGGCGTGCAGGTGCGCAGCCACATCGCCAAAGAGGGCGATCCGGTGCCTGAGGGTGCCAATGGCAAGCTCCCTGCGGGACGCCTCTATGGGCCGCAGTGCGAGATCGCGATCAATGGCACGGCGGGAAATTTCTACGATGAAGCGCGTCGTGGCACCTGGTGGAGCCTTTTGACGAATACTGAAGCCGTGCGCACGGATGCGGCCAAAGCAGCCTTCAAAAAGGGCGAATGGAACCACTACCGCATCGTGGTGAAGGGCGATCATTACCAGAGCTTCGTCAATGGAGTGCCCACCGCTGATTTCACCGAGCCCGGCGATCCAGAAGGCTACATCGGCTTTCAGGTACACGGCATCAAGGCTGGCACCGGCCCCTACACCGTGCGCTGGCGCAATGTGAAGTTCCGCGAGACGAAGTAAACGCCCAGCAAAACCAGGCAGCCTGCTCCGGTGGCCGCCATCCAGCTGCGCCACCATGGTGTTTGCTGGATGGAAATGGGGCGGGAACGATCTCCCGCCAGCAGGAGCATCCATTTGGGTGGTGCATCAGGCTGCGTTGCGTCGTGTGTCCAGAGCAGCACGTCGTTGAGCTTGCCCTTGGGCATTTCAAAAACGATCGCCGGGTCTGCGCTACGCCACCGCCAAGCTGAGGTGATCAAAGCATGCGCCTCATCCTCGGTGTTTGACGGCAGGTATGTGGCGGGGGCGTAGTCTGCCCAGTTGTGATGTTGTGAGATGATTGCCGTGCCCAGAGAGGCCAGCGGCACCAAGGTTTCCTGGTCACGGAGCCGCAATGGATCAGCCAGCGCATCGAGCGCGGCAGCTTCATCCATGATGAGCGGGTTGCTGCCATAGTCAGCGGTGACTTCCAGTAGCACCTCGGCATCTGGCAGGAGGGTGAGCTTGGCGCTCAAAAATTCTGCACCATGTCCCGAAGCACACAGGGGGGCCAGAACGGCCCCCCCTGCGGCGAGAATGAGGATGGATCGCGCGAGGCGCATCATTATTTCTTCACGTTCCAGCGCAGCACTCGGCCCCACTTGTTCCACTCGGTTTCGAGGATGTTGCCGTCATTGTCGAAAGTGATGCCATGCGGGCTGGTCACGATGCCCTGCTGCCAGTCCTTGGGGGCAATGCCGGGGGTGTTGGTCATCTGCGGGTTGGTGCCGAGATCGGCCACGCGCTTGTTTTCCTTGTCCCAGACGCTGACGTTGCCGGCGATTTCAGCCACGCACATCAGATCGCCATGAAAGCTGGCAGAGCTGGGGTTGCGCATCTCAGTGGCGATTTCGCCAATGAAATTGCCTGCGAGATCGGTGTGCAGCATGCGCTTGTGCCCGCGGTCACAGATCATCACACGGGCGGGTTCAAAGCGCTTGTCGATGAAGATTTTGTGGGCGTTGGCCAGTGCCAGAGGTTTGTCGGGGCCGCCGAACACGCTCTTGAACTTGCCGTCGGCGCTGAACACAAAGATGAAGCTGCGGCCATAGCCATCAACGACGTAGATGTCGCCATTGGGAGCCACATCACAGTTAGTGAGCTTGAGCCCGCCAGCGGCGGAGACGCCTTTTCCCTTGGCGATTTTCTTCTCGGTGCCGTCTGCAAGCTTTAGGGTAATTTCCTCTTTTGAATCTGCGATCTTCAGGCCTGATGCGATGGGAGTCTTCTTTTTCGGATCGGCCTCGTCGCTTTTGCTCACGGTCACAAAATCGCGCTGTTCCGCCGGGAAGGCGCTGGTGGGAATCTCCATCACGACGGTGCCATCCAGATTGCATTTGATGACCTTCTGCTCACCGAGGACGGCGCCATAGATGTGTTCGCCATCGCCAAATTTGCGGATCACAAAGCCATGGAGGGAAGGGGGCAGCGGCAGGGTTTTGATGAATTTGCCGTCCTTGCCATACACCTGCAGGCCAGCCAGAGCGGGGTCTTTGTCCTGCACGCTCACGTAGATGTTGCCGGCGGAGTCCACTGCGATTTCGCCGTGGCCATCGCCGATGGTTTCTTTGCCGGCCGGCGGGGTGATGAAGTTCGGGACGAATTCATAGGCCACTTCGGCAGCAGCGGTGCTGGCGAGGGCCATGACGGACAGGAGGGAGAGGATGCGGTTGCTCATCAGGCGAATTCAAACGGAACGCGGGGGCAGCGTCAATCGTACAACGGCGATTTTGCTGGATGATCCTGTCATACGGCAGGAAAGTTCAGGTCACACAGCGTGTTCCCATGCATCTTTCTATGAAAAAGGTCCTTTCCATTCTTCTCGGCAGCGCGGCGTTGGCCGTTTCCGTGGCCGGTCTGCGAGCGCAGGCACAACACACCGAGTTTGATGAAAAATTCAAAGCGTTCGACCAGAACGGCGACGGTCTTATCAGCGGCGATGAAATGAACGGAGCGAGCTACCTCCCCCGGCTTGATTTGAACAAGGACGGCAAGCTGACGCGCGAGGAGGCGCTCGAAGCCACGCAGAAGGTGCGCAAGCTCGCGGGCAATTCGATCACCGGCATCGGTAAAGAGTCCACGGTGGAGCTTTTCAAGCGTTTGGACAAGAACGGCGACGGCAAGCTGACCGCCGACGAACTGCCGAACCACAAATGGTTCATTGGCCTTGATACGGACAAAAACGGGGCTGTGACTCTGGAGGAGGCTGAGAAGGTGATTGCCAGCCTGCGCAAGCGCGGCAGCACAGGCAGCGCGTCCACTGAGAGTCCGATCAAGCCCGCCGCTGAGGATCCGTCCTTCAAGGAAGCGCCACAATTCCTGAAAGGGAGCGAACATGGGGTGGGTCACATGGTGGCCGATCTCACATTGAAGACTTTGAAGGGAACTGAAATCAAACTGAGCAGCGCAGCTGGCAAGAACGGCCTCGTGATTGCGCTGTTCAGCGCGAGCTGCCCGATCAGTGGCAAATTGGCGCCCGAGATCGCCCGATTGGAGAAGGAGTTGCAGGAGCAGGGCGTGGCGATGCTGCTGGTGAATGCGCCACCGGGACAGAAGGCCGAGGAGGTCACCCAATTCCTCACTGACCACAAACTGGTGTCCCCGAGCGCGAGTGATGCGGATGGCAGGCTCGCGCAGCAACTGGCGGCAACGACCACGACGGAGGTCTTTCTGCTCGATGCCGCACACACGCTCGTTTATCGCGGTGCATTGAATGATCAATATGGCCTCGGCTACACGAAGGAAAAGCCGCAGCATCATTACATGCGTGATGCCGTGGCGGCGATGCTGAAAGGTGAGCCGCCTGAAGTGACCGCGACCAGTGCACCCGGATGTGCGCTTGACCTGCCGGCGCAAAAGGCCGTCGCCACGATGACCGTGACCTACCACCGCGAGATCGCGCGCCTTTTGCAGGCAAATTGCGTGGAATGCCACCACAAGGGGGGCGTTGGGCCGTTTGCGCTTGATTCGTATGAGGCGGTGATTGAGCACGCTGGAATGATCCGCAAGCAGGTGGAGCGTGGGGCGATGCCGCCATGGTTCGCCGCGCCGCTAGAGGGGCTCACGCATTCGCCTTGGAGCAATGACCGATCCCTGTCTGAGCGCGATCGTGCGGATCTGCTCGCATGGCTGAGTTCGGACCGAGCCAAGGGCGATGTGGCCGATGCGCCCAAGCCTCGTGTTTTCCCCAGCGAATGGAGCATTGGCAAGCCGGATGCGATCATCGCTGCCGCAAAGCCGATTTCAATCAAGGCCGAGGGCACAATGCCCTACCAGCATGTGACCGTTACCACGGACTTCCCGGAAGACCGCTGGGTGCGCGGCTACGAGATCCTGCCCTCAGCGCGTGAGGTAGTGCATCATGTCATTGTCAGCGTGTTTGAAAAAGGCAGCAAGGTGCGCGGAGGTGGTGATGAAGGGGCTGAAGGGTACTGGGCCGCCTACGTGCCCGGCAACACGAAGCAGGTGTATCCCGAGGGCTTCGCGCGCAGGCTGCCCGCCGGTGCGACGGTGAGCTTCCAGATTCATTACACCCCCAATGGCAAGGTGGTGGAAGACACGATGCGCATGGGGCTGCTGTTTGCCAAAACACCACCGAAATACGTCATTCACACCACTGGCCTGTCCAATGCGCGCATCAGCATTCCGCCGGGAGAGGCCAACCATGTTGAAGTGGCCCAGCGCAAGCTGCCCACGGACGTCAATGTGATGGCCTGGATGGCTCACATGCACGTGCGTGGCAAGGCCTTCAAATTTGAGGTCACGCTGCCCGGAGGAAAAACCGAGACGCTTCTGGACATCCCCAAATACGACTTCAACTGGCAGCTCCGCTACGACTATACCATGCCACATTTTCTGCCCCGTGGCAGCACGGTTA
The DNA here is from genome assembly GCA_002279765.1 of Verrucomicrobia bacterium 12-59-8. Next base: position 13,967 of record NCCR01000092.1, read on the forward strand.
AGATCACCGCCGTGTTTGACAACAGCACCGGCAATCCGGCCAATCCTGATCCCAGCAAAACCGTGCGCTGGGGGCAACAGACCTTCGATGAAATGATGATCGGCTACATGGAGCACTACACGCCGCTGAATCCGGAAATGGCAGGCGTGACGAGTGAAACTTCTCACTGAAAATACCGTGTAGCACCTTCATTGACGAATCTGGCATGGATCGTTTGTCTGGTTTCTACCAATTCGGGAATGAACTGCTTCAGGTAAGGTGCCTTGTCTGCATGGCTAAGCATGCTCATTTGTGATGATGAAGTCTGGGCAACGCTGGCAAAAAATTCAGCAAATACTGGTGCCACATTGGCAATCGCCCTTTTGGCTGTCGAGCCCCCCAGCCGTTGATTAACCCTGTAGATGCCATTGCTGATGGCCGCACCCAAAGCGTAACTGCCGCCATCCACAATGACCTGGCGGATACTATAGTCACCTTTGCGCAGGCTGGGCACGTCAAACCCACCGCGATTGGACTTAGGGTTGAGATGGCATGCTGCAGCCAGAGATAAAGTGTCTCGGTCAAAGGCTTTCAGTTCGGCCAATGAACTCATCAATGAGGTGTAACGCATTTTTCGCCAGCGGGTCACCCTGTCGGGCCTCACCGCGAAGCGCCTTACGTTTTCAAACACAGTTCCGCGAGTCCATATGTCCCGCTGGCCTGAATCCAAATAGGTTGAAATGCCAAGCACCCGCCTTGTGTCTGCAAGGACGACAGGTCCGCCGCTGTTGCCAGGTACAATCTCGCAGCTGATTTCGATCCGGTCACTTCCCAAACCCAGCACCTTGCCTTCCAGCGCAGTCACAGCATTACCTCCCAGACTGTTGCCATACGCGGTCAGTTTCTGATTGATGCCGATTGCAAAATTCATGTCGGCAAGGACATATGAAGTTTCGCCTTTTTTAAGCTCCAAAGGGAAACGTGCCACGTCTTCAAGGCCATTGGACGAATTCGGATCGTAGGTGTTTGAAAGCTCAATTTCGAATGGAACCGGGATATTCCGTCCAGATGCGGTTTTGATGCTTACAATCTTGGTGGTGAAGTCCTTGGGGGTGCCGCAGATGACATATGCATTGGTATAGACATAGGTTTTGCCATCCACCTGGAAANNNCACCTGGGTGCTGAATCCAGAGCCGCTGCCATGGTCTGTTTTGATGATGACAAGGCAGCCGGCATCAAAGGATGAACCTGCTGCATGCGTGTTTGTCGGGACACCGGGCGCGCTCGTTTCAGTCGGTGCGGGTGAAAGGGCTGCTCGAAAAGCCGCCAGCGCCGCAACCAGTTTATGGACCAGGGTGTTCGTTCCCCAGTCATTTTTCACCATGGTATAGCCGTAGCCGATACCGCAGCAGATTAAAACAAGCAGCCGAAATTTGGATGAGGCAAACATGCTGGGTGGAATTTGAAATTATTGGGCGTTCAGGGCTTTGCAGGCACCGAGCTTGGGATCAACCTTCTTCAGAAGCTCATCACCCTGCGTGCTTTTTTTGGAAGGCACGGACGCGGTGATTTCACGCCTGAGTTCAGCGTGACATTCACATGACGTGTCCGTGAAGCCAAGTGCCAGACAGAATAGAAGAGGCATTTTTCATGCGGAATACGCGGTCGTTGTGCGGGAATGATTCCCACCTGTGGAGGCATTCGAAATTTAATCTTGGATGGTCTGTCACGCAACTTCCTTGCCATTCGGCAAACCCATCCTAGCATCGGCGCGTGATCGCAATTGCAACAGCCAGTCAGAAAGGCGGCGTGGGGAAAACCACGTTGTGCATCAATCTCGCCTATTCACTGGCGCGGCGCGGCTGGCGTGTGCTCCTGATAGACACGGATCCGCAGGGCGGTGTGGGGCTGTCGCTGGCAAAAAGCACCAAGGCGCGGGAGGGTTTTCACGAGTTTCTCGTGCGTGGCGGGGATTTGGGCAAGATGGTGGTGTCCACGCGGCTGCCGGAGCTGGAGATCGTGCCAGCAGGCCAGTATGACACCTGTGCCAGACAGGGCTGGTCGGTGCATGAGGTGCCGGCACGGCTGGCCGACCTGCTGCGCGGTGCTGAACTGCGTGGTGTCGATGTCGTGCTGATGGACACGGCTGCCGGTATGAGCAGCACGACGGAAGCCGTGGTGAAGGCCTGTGATTTTGTGGTGCTGCCCCAGCAGGCGGAGCCTCTGGCGATCCGCAGCGTACCTCATTTGCTGGAGACACTGGCGCGTTTCCGTGCGGAGGGCGCAGGGGTGCGCGTGGCGGGTATTTTGCTGACGATGGTGATGCGGGAAAATGAGATGAGCCTGAAGGTGGCGCGGGAACTGCGCGACATGCTGCCAGCAAACCTGATGTTTCAGCAGAGCATTCCGCGCCTGCCCTCGTTTCTCGAAGCGAGCGCCCTGGGGGTGCCGGTGGCGCTGACCAAACGCAACCCGCCGCCTGAAGCACTGATTTTTGACCAGATCGCCGCAGAGCTGGAGCTGCGCACCGGCCTGACCCACCAACGTGAAAAGGAACATGGCCATGCAAGTCTCATGGATTGATGCCGAGCGGCTCAAGGCGCTCGTGGCACAGATCGCACCGCTCGAAACATGCACGGAGCAAACACCAGGCACGGTGGAACTGGACACGACGCCTGAGCCACTGCCGGGAACGGACCCTGAGTCATGGGGATTTACCATGGACTGGGTGGAACCAGCCGTGAGACTGGAGCCTGCTGCCTCTGAAATGGCGGAGATCCCAGCTGAATCAGGGCTGTCGGATGCGCCTGCTGAGACTGCGGATGACAGTGAGGATGACGGGCTTGACCAGCCACTGCACCATCCGGCCGCTGCACTGCCGCTGAGCCGCATCCGCGACAAACTGCGTGCGATTCGTCAGCGCGCGACTGAAGCGGGTATCCTGACACGCACGAGCGATGTGCTGCCCATGCAGCCTGCGTCAGACATGCAAACGACCGAGCTGGCTTCTGTTGACCAGAGCGGGCTCGCAGCTGCGGCTGATGCCGCAGTGAAAATAGAACCAGATTTCTCACCTGCGCCTGTCTTTGAAATTCCGCCGGGTTCGCGTGAGGTGCGCCTGGCGGCGTTTGCTGGCTGGGCGCGGCAGTTGTTGCATGAGGACGGCGGGCACGTTCTGGTGATGAGTGATGATGGGGAAGTGCTCTGGGGCGGAGAGGCCAGGGCCGGCTTGGTGCTTTCCACCATGATGGCGTGGGGCGCTGCGGTTCGTGCCAGCGCGATGTCTGCCTGTGATGGAGTACAATCGGTGATTCATCAGCCGCTGGCGTCCGGGCATGTGCTCACGGTGATCCCGTGTGAAACAGCCGGCGGCATGGTCCATGCCGCAGTGGCAGCTCCTGCGGGACTGACTCAGGAACTGGCGAACATCATCCGTGGTGCCTTGTGTGTGGCGATGAACTGAAGGCCCGCACGGGGAGGCGTGGCTATTTCTTGAACAGGACCAGTTCGTTGATGCCCCAGTTACTGGTGGAAGTGCCGAGCTGGGTGATGCGCACGAAACGCCCCTTCTGGGGTGTTTTGAATACAATCTCGGTCAAAGCGCTCCCGTCGCCCCGGGCTGCCGCAGGCCCCCACTGGGTGCCGTTGGAGGACACTTCGATGCTGTATTTTCGCAGATAGTCCTGATTGCTGCCCTGGCTGTCGATGGCCAGCCCGGCAATGTTTTCCTCGGCGGGCAGTTCGATGGTGAACCATTCGCCGCCCTTCATGGCAGCTCCAGTGGCCCAGCGGGAGCCAGTGTTATTGTCCACGGATTTTGAGCAGTCTTCCTTTTTGAGGCTGGCGCTCAGCTTCCATGCACTGCGCGGCTCGATCCAGGCAAGCTTCGACCTCAGCCGGGTGTTGAGTGGCGCGGGAGCTGCAGGCTGGAAGTACCAATCACGCACACGTCCGTCGATGAGCTGGGTCTGGTCAGGCTTCAGAATGATCGAGTAGAGAAAGAATTCTGCAAGATAGCCACTGAACTGATCCTGTGGACTGACGCTTCCGCCGCTGCTGTCCTTGCCACTACCGATCAGCAGCCAGTTTAGCGGCTTGGAAGGCGCGTCGGACTTGCCGCCGGAGGAGGTGAAAGCCTTGCCGTCGGCATCGCGTACACGGAGTTCCACGAGGCCCGTATTGGCGTTCCAACTGATGAATGCCAGGCAGGCCAGCGTGCCGTTTACATCTTTGGAGGTCAGCGTGGGGCTGCCGCCTGTGTGCTTCACTTCGGCCACGAGGTTTTTTTTGTCATCCACCAGCAGAGACACGGTGGCTCCATCATCATTCCCAAGGGTGAAAACCCGCATGGGGAGCTTGGTGGCGTCGGCCTGAAACGCGATGACGGCGGTGAGTCCTTTTTCGTTGGGGACTCCGACATCCTTGCTGCCGAAGGGCATGTATTGCATTGCACTGCCTGGATCATCAAGCTCGAGGATGCAGGGCTTGCCACTGTGAGAATGGAAATCGAGCACGGCCCGGCCGGGTTTGGGGGTGCCGCCTTTGGCTGCCTCCGGCCAGTTGACCCGCCGGGGGGCGTAGTCCGGACTCTTTTGATAACTGCGCAGAATATTGTCACCACCCCGGTCCGAGATGTCGTGCCACTCGATGACAGGTTCGTTCGTACTGGCCTGGGCAGGTTTGCCATCACCGCCTTTGCGATTGGTCAGAATGCCGGTGTTGCCGACATAGAACAGGCAGATTCCGCCGTCCACCGGAGGAAACGCCCGGTCCTGGGGGAGTTGAAAGCTGACCTTGGGCGGATTGGAAGAGATGCCAATGGCTGTCAGTGCCGATTTGCCGGTATCTGCTGTGCGTCCCTTCTTGCCAAAGAAAAAACAACCGCCAATGCCCAGTAGAATGACACCACCACCGATGAGGGCGATAAGTTTGATCACCTTCGCGTCGGGTTTGCCGACTGGCGCCGAAGCTCGTACTCCAGATGGCTTGCGCTGCTGCGCAGTCACATGGCCTGTGCCGGGTCTGCGCGGTGCAGGTGCCAGGGGCGTCGTGATAGCGGCGAGTTCCACGATGGGCTGTTCATCGTCCATGAATACCACGGGGATCGCCTCCACCATCGGTTCGGCATAGACGGGCTGGGCCTGGACTTCAGGGGGGGGGTAATAACCACTGAGCGGCACCGTGCCTGTTCCGGGGGGCATGCCGGGCGGCATATAGACCGGTGGCGGCGCGTACATGCCCATCCAGGGACCGTAGGGCGCCATGGTGGGCATTTTTTCCCAGGCGCGGAACTCTTCGATAGCCTGCTGCGCGTTGGTCGGGCGGTCATCAGGCTTTTGTGCCATGAGGCGCGCGCACCAAGCTCCCAGCCACTGCGGCACATGCGGGGCAATTTCATGCAGCGGCACGAGTATGTGGTCGATGTGCTTGTCGATGACCTCAGCCATGGAAGTGCCGTCAAAGGCCTTTCGGCCGGAGAGCGCCTCATAGAAGACGCAGCCCAGGGAGTAGAGATCGGTGCGTTCATCCACGGGCTCGCGTGTGAGCTGCTCGGGAGCCATGTAATAGATGGAACCCATCACGGTGCCTTCCTGGTCCTCTGTCTGCTTGCGTGCGCGCAGGCCCGCCCGTGCGAGACCAAAGTCGATGATCTTCGACTGCATACGGCCACCGGGAAGACGCTCTACCTTGATGTTCTCAGGCTTGATGTCCCGGTGCAAGATGTGGTGCTGGTGCGCCGCGAGCAGGCCTTCCAGCGTCTGCGAGGCCAGTTCTTTGAAGTCATCGTATGGGAGCGGGCCCCGGGCGACGACATCCGCCAAGTCCTCGCCCTGCAGCAGTTCCATCACCATGAACAGGCCTTCGTCATCGCTGGCCACGTCGAAGATGGTCACGATGTTCGGATTGCGCAGGGAGGCGAGGGCGTCGGCCTCGCGCCGCAGTTCGGAAGCGACGTTTTTGTCCACGTCGGCTTCGTTGGCGGTCAGGAGTCGTTTAACGGCGACCCAGCGCTTCAACTGGCTGTCATAAGCACGGAAGACGGCACCAACGCCGCCCATACCGAGCTTTTCATATATTTTGTATCGTTCCGCCATCCGGGGTTAAGCGCTTGAAAATAAGACAAACGGAAGCAAAGCCCATGAGCCTCCCCTTTGGCAAGCGGGATATTCCACGAAAATGCTTATGAGCACATTCTGCTACGCCTTTGACAAAATGGGGGTGTCGCGACACACTGATACCCCCCGTCAGCATTGGCGGGATCGAAACAAACCCGCTCAGCATCTTGAAAAACGTTCTCTTTGTCTGCACTGGCAACACCTGCCGCAGCCCGATGGCGGAGGCGTTGTTCCGTGATCTGGTCCGGGAGCGTGCTGACTATCAGGTCGCTAGCGCGGGGGTGGCAGCGGCTCCAGGCATGCCTGCCAGCAAACACACGGCGGCTTTGCTCAGGGAACGCGGCATCGATCTCGCCGGTTTTCAGAGCCGCATGCTCGACCGGCAGGCCTTGGAGCAGGCCACGCATGTGTTCGCCATGTCCTCTCATCACATGGCGGCGATCGTGGATGAATTTCCCGCGCAGGCGGACAAGGTTTACCTGGTCTCCGAATTTGCCGCTGAGGATGCTCTGCGCGGCAGGGATGTTTCCGACCCTTTTGGACAGGGCCGTTCAGCGTATGAAGAGACGCTGCGCAGCCTGGAAAAAATGCTGCCCAGCCTGCTCGCTTACATCGACCAGACCTGGAAGAAAAATGATGGATGACAGCAGCCATCGCCGACCCATCTTCGACCCTCACCCCAACGCAAAAAATGACCAGCACCTCCAACGGCAGCCCTCCCCATAAACTCGCCATCGCCGCCGACCATGGCGGAGTGGAATTGAAAAATGCCGTCGTCGCTCATCTGCAATCCGCCGGTTACGGCGTGGAGGATCTCGGGGTGAATTCACATGATTCCGTCGATTACCCTGATTACGCGGAAGTGGTCGCTGACAAGGTGCTCTCAGGCGAGGCGGATGCGGGCATTTTGGTATGCACCACGGGCATCGGCATGTGCATCGCCGCGAACCGCCATGTAGGCATTCAGGCTTCGTTGGTCGGTGACGCGCAGACCGCTGCCATCACGCGTGAACACAACAACTCCAATGTGCTCTGCCTCTCCGGCAAAAACACTCCGGAGGCCACTGCGTATGAGATCGTGGATTCATGGCTGAAAACACCCTTTGCGGGTGGCCGCCATGGCCGCCGTGTGGACAAGATGAACGCGCAGCCGCACCCGCTCGACATTTTGGAAGCGAATGATCCCGCTGTCGCTGACATCATTCGCGGCGAACAGCATCGTCAGCAGGACCACATCGAACTCATCGCGAGTGAAAACTTCACCAGCAAGTCGGTCATGGCTGCACAGGGCAGCTGCCTTACCAACAAATACGCCGAAGGCTATCCCGGCAAGCGCTGGTACGGTGGTTGCGAGGAGGTCGATAAAATCGAGCAGCTTGCCATCGATCGTGCTTGCGAGCTGTTTGGTGCCAAGTTTGCCAACGTACAGCCGCATTCCGGTTCGCAGGCCAATGCAGCAGTCTATTTCAGCGTCCTTCAGCCTGGCGACAAGGTGCTGGGCATGAATCTCGCTCACGGCGGCCATCTCACCCACGGCAATCCGGCCAACTTCTCCGGCCGCCTCTACAACTTCTGCCAGTACGGCGTGAATCAGGAAAATGAGCTCATCGACTACGACGAACTCGCCGAAGTCGCCATGCGCGAGCAGCCCAAGATGATCACCGCCGGTGCCAGCGCCTACCCGCGCATCATCGACTTCAAAAAGATGAGCGAGATAGCCAAGAGCGTGGGTGCTTATCTCTTCGTGGACATGGCTCACATCGCCGGCCTCGTGGCCGGTGGCTCGCATCCCTCCCCGATGGAGTACGCTGACTTCGTCACTACCACCACCCACAAGAGTCTTCGCGGCCCGCGTGGCGGCATGATCCTCACCAATCGTGAGGACCTCTTCAAAAAGATCCAGAGCCAAGTCTTCCCCGGCGTGCAAGGCGGCCCCCTCATGCACGTCATCGCCGCCAAGGCTGTCTGCTTCGGCGAATGCCTCAAGCCCAGCTTCAAGGACTACACCGCACAGATCGTCAAAAACGCCCAGGCCCTTGCCGCTGCCCTCACCGCGCTTGGTTACCGCATTGTCAGCGGTGGCACGGACAACCACCTCATGCTCGTTGACCTCCGTCCGAAAGGTCTGAACGGCAAGGTTGCCAGCGAGACACTCGACAAGGCAGCGATCACCGTGAACAAAAACGGCATTCCCTTCGACACTGAGAAGATCACCCTCGGCGGTGGCATTCGCATTGGCACCCCAGCCGTCACCACACGCGGCATGAAGGAAGCCGAGATGAAGCAGATCGCCGCTTGGATCGACCGTGCGCTCACGAATCGTGAAGACGAAGCCGCTCTGGCTCAAATCCGCAAGGAAGTCAGCGAGACGAACCAGCGTTTCCGGCTGCCTTGATGCTAGTTTGGGGGCCTAGTCCTAAATGTGTAGCGGGATGTCGAAAGACATCCCGCTTGACTTGTCATGACGGAAACATTTACCCAAATTGTCAGAAGAAGATTGTTACTTGGCAGGCTTTGCCGGGTCTTTAATTGCTAGCGCACGCCACCTGCCTCGATGTTCTGGACGTATGATTTGATCTGGTACCGGACCATGTTTGTTTGTTTTATTGAGCCGCTCTATTAGCCAGCCTCTGCCCCCCCCCGTCCAGCTTTCGATGATGCCAGTCAATTGATGAGCAAAGGTCTGTTCGTCCTTATCTAGATCCTCGAAGAAGCGGTCAATAATAGTGAACACAATAAACTCACCTTCAGGGAGAACTTTCTTAACCAAAGTGTAAACCTCTTCGTCCGTGTGGATGATTTCTACGAATTCAATAAACTTAGGTGGGTGCAGGTGCCGCGCCAAGTTGACGAGAATCGGGGTGAAAAAGCGAGGAGCCTTTTCAGAGCGACTTATCGCATGAGTTATTTCATTAAATAACGCATTGAGATTAAGCGCGGACTGGATTGCACTGTTGGATGTAAACTGTACATCATAAAACTTCGTCGGAGCGCCCGACAAAGAAGTAGGCCAGTAAAAATTTGGAAACAAAGGAATTTCTGATCTCAATCCCGAGGTGTCCTCATCAACTTCGATGGCACACGCTTTTAGGCGAGACACTCTTCCTTGAAGACGTGCCGCAGTCAGTGTGAATTCCCCCTTCCTGTTTTTACTGGAAAACTCACCAGGTATTATGGTTGAACGCGAGAATATTGGCCTTGAGTGTGTAAGCAGTCGATCTCGTATCTCTGCGGTGATTTTCACGAGAGACGCCAGATTTTTGGTTTGGATAAAACAACTGTCGAGCCAAGTTCGGTATTGGTCGTCGATTTTACTGCAAA
>NCCR01000093.1 GCA_002279765.1 Verrucomicrobia bacterium 12-59-8
CATCGACGCCCCCGGCGGCGGCGGCAAAGTCCCCCTCAATCCCGACTACGTCCTCGTCCGCGACGAACAACGCGTCGTCATCCGCAACTACGAAGGCAAGACCTTCGAATATCCCGAACCCGCGCTGGTGCGGCGGTAAGGTTGCAAAATGAGGAAGGCAGGAACTCGGATGGGATCCCGGCCTTCATTCTTCTCTCATGAACGGTACCTCGACAGGCGACGGGGTGAAAACGCTGCAGTGCAGGCATTGAAGCGGCCTCGCTGCTCTCAAGGATAGCTCACCTGCACTCGGTAGAATTTCCGCAGCGAGGCGCCATCAGGATCTGTCACAGTGCGGGTCTGGCCATTGTCCTGAATGGTGGCTCCTGTCAGGGGCTGCCAGCCGGTGGCACCCAGGTCGGTGCTGAACTGCACGGTGTAGGTGCGGTCCGGCAGGCGGGGACTGATGCTGATGGTGTGGGAGCTGGCGGCGGGGCCGACGGCGGTGATGAACCGCGAGGCGGGGTCGGTGGGGTTCAGGCCGGCAGTGTATTTGAAGAGGTTGTTCTGGCCGGTGCCGGTCGCGTCGGCGGTGGGGGCGGCGAGGGGGTTGTCCGCGCCGAAGTACTGCAACTGCCAGGAATCAGGGATACCGTCGGTAGCGTAGCTGCCAAAGTTGTCGGGAATGGTGTCCAGTACGCTGAGGCCGAGCGTGGCACTGAGCCCGAGGTAGAGGCCCTGCACGGTGGCAGCGGTGGTTTGACCGACGAGCCCCGCTGTGGCCAAGCCATTGCTGCTGATGCCGGTGAGTGGGCCGCTCTGCACGCCCCAGGCGATGCTTGCGGCGGGCACCGCGAGGGTGGTGCCATCATCCAGCACCTGCTCGGCACCGAGCTGGCGCGTGCCGCTCTCATTGATGGTGCCGGGCGTGGCCGCGAGCTGCAACGAGGTCACCTGGTAGAGCTGGCCGATATAGCCGCTCTTCGCCGTTTCGGCGGGTGTAGCCACGGTGGAGATGCCGGTGATGCCGCCGAGGCTGCCATCACCGCTGTAGCTGCTGCTGCTGGCATGGGTGCCGGCGGCGTCCGCGCTGTCCGTGGGCACGGCGTAGCTCGCACTGCTGCGCGGGTCGGCGTGTAGATTGAGCGCGAGGGCGAGCGCGGCAAGTTTTCCACAGAGCATGAAAATCGGACTGCTGACGCGGAGGGGGCTTGGTCGGCAGCAGAAAACCGCCGCGGCTGGTGGGATGGTGTCATGCTTCATGGCTTACTCTCCTTACTTCAGGGCTGCGGTGGTGGCCTTGCTCTTCGGCGTTTCCGGGATGAACTGCTCCAGCTTCGCCAGTCGTGCGGCGAGCGCCTGCTCCCGCGCTTCGCGTTCTTGGTCCTTCGCTTCAAGTTCGGCCACGCGTTTCTCAAGCTGCTCGTTGCGTTGCTTGAGCGCCGCGACTTCCTCCGTTTGTCCGGACAGCGCCTGATGCAGTTCTTTGACCGCTGCAACAAGAACGAAGGGCAGAGGCGAAGCATCGACACTCAAATAACCATCCGCCCCCGTGGTAACGAATTCGGGAAAGACTTCCGCAAATTCCTGAGCAACGACCCCAAAATGCTCTTTCGCCCTGGTGGACGGATGCTTGGCAAGGAAGTCGGAGTTGTAACGGAACAGCACAGGATGAAGCCGTTCGATGGTGTCAAGCCCTGCGGCGATAGCCCTGATGCCCGTCTTGAGCCTGCGGTCGGAGGCCACGTTCCAGGAGGTGGAGTTATTGGGGTTGTTGACGGTACCGTCATGATTGAAGACGGTGGTAAAGCTGTTAGTGGTAAAATTGAAGCCGCCGTTGCTGTTGGATAGGATGATGGGAGTGCTGGTGTTATTGGTGAGACCGTTAAGGGTGATGGTACTGCCTGCGTAGAGATTGCCGCTGGTGGAGATGTCGCCGTCAACCGTGAGGCCGCTTTCGCTTGCGGTCATGATCCGTTGTTGCCCGTCTGGTGTAAAAACTCTGAAGCCGCCAGCGACGTAGAGGCCGTTTTCGCTTGCGAACATGATCAGTTCTTGCTGGTCTGGTGTATAAACTTGCAAGCCACCGTTGACGACGAGGCCAATTCCACTTGCGCTCATGCGCGGTTGCCCGTCGGGTGTATTAAAGGTGAAAATGTCGCCGGTTACGTACAGGCCGCTTTCGCTTCCGGCGATGAACGGTTGTCCGTCTGGTTTCATAAAGGTGAAGCCGCCAGTGACGCGAAGGCCGCCACTAGCGAAGAGGCCACCTTCGCTTGCAACAAAGAACGGCTGCCCGTCTGGTGTATTAAAGGCGAAGGTGCCGCCGCTGCAATTTATTCTGCCGCCGTTAATGTTAATGCTTCCTCTGCTAATGTTGAGATTACCGCTGTTGGTGGTGATGTCGCCGCCGGCGGAGATGCTGCCCATGGCAGTGCTGATGTTGCCCTGGAAGGTGCTGATGTCGCCGTTGGCGGAGATGCCCCCGTTGGCGGTGCTGATGTTGCCCATGACGGAGAGGCTACCGCCGGAGATGCTGCCGCCGGCGTAGATGTAGCCGGTTGCGGTGGTGATGCTGCCGCCGGCGGAGAAGCTACCACCGGCGTAGATGTCTCCTCTTTCAGTGACGATATTGCCGTAGGCGGATATGCCACCCCTGGCGGTGCTGATGTCGTCGGTGGCGAAGAGGCCGCCGAAAGAGGTGATGTTGCCGCTGCTGGTGCTGATGCTACCGTTGGCATAGATGCCGTTGTTGGCCGTCACAACATTCGCATTGATGTTCCCAGATCCATCGCGGGCTACCAAGGCGCCAGAGGTGGCCGCACTGGTGGCTGCGTTGGCCAGGCTGACACCCGCAGCCACGTTTGCAGCGCTGACTCCGCCCACGCTGGCGACGACCGTAGCGCTTTGAGTGCCAGTCACATCACCTGCGAGCATGCCAGTGAAGCTGCCTGCGGTGGTGGCGGTGTCCGCATTCCCGGTGACGTTCCCCGTGAGATTGCCGCTGAAGGTGCCGGCGGTGGTGCCGCCGAGCGTGAGGCCGCTGGCAAGCTGTGCGCTGTCCACGGTGTTGGCTGCCAGACTGGCTGCGGTGATGCCGGTCAAACCCGAGCCGTTGCCATGAATGACGCCGGTTAAATAGGTGTCCGTCTGCGTAGTGCCATCGCCGATGCGGATGACGTTGGACTCTCCGGTCACGCCTTGATGACCGATGTCGATGTTGTTGCTGCCGGTGGTCAGATTCTGCCCCGCTCTCCTGCCCAGAGCGATGTTGCTGCCACCCGTCGTGTTGTTCGTCAGCGTCTGCCAGCCAATGGCGGTGTTGGAGCTGCCCGAAGTATTGAATTGCAGCGCCGCAAAACCGCTTGCGGTGTTGTTGCTGCCCACGTCGTTGCTGGACAGTGCATAGGCTCCGCTCACAGTGTTTTGATTGCCCGTGGTGGTAAGCGTGAGCGCGTTGTAGCCCGCAGCCGTGTTCTCTAGGCCGGTCGTGGCCGCTGCCAGCGCCCCGCTGCCGAGGGCAACGTTTTTATGCCCTGTGGTCACGGCAGAAAGCGTGCCGAAACCAACCGCAGCATTGTCGCTACCTGTCTGGGTGAAGTTACCGGAGGAGGCACCGGCAAAGAAGTTGCCGGTGCCAAAGCTGTGAATGAGCGGGCTGCCGCTTTGCTGGATGACTCCCGTGGTTGCGCTGGTGGTGACCGGCAGATTTACACTACCCGCCACAATGGCGTAGCCCACGGCGGCGATGCGCTGATCGGGCGAGAGCATTTGCGAACCATTCACACCATCGTCAAACCACACCCGCAGGCGCACGTCAGCATGGGTGAACACGCTGGCGGGCACGGCCGTCATGTGCGTGAGCGTGGCGTCCCCGAGCTGCACGGAGTAGAGCCCCTTGGTCACGGTGAGGGCGATAGCGCTGGCGGGCTCGCTGCCGGCGGTGCTGCTGCCATCATTGCTCCAGTAGCTGGTGCTGCCATCCGCATTGACGAGGGCGAACTTAAACTGGCCGGAGCCGTCAAAGTTGGTGGTGCCGACCACGACGCGGCCCTGGTAGTTCAAGAGCTGGGGCACCTGGGCATGCAGCGTGATGGCAGTGGCAAGCGACAGAAGCAGGGCAAAGCCCCGTATGATGAGTGTGGTCATATTGTTTTACTGAGCAGGTGAAGGCAGTGGCACAAGTTCTCATCTCAGTCCGACAGAATACTGTTACAGTGCCGCGCAGATCGGAACACAATCCGGTAAACGTCTTAAGCCAACCGGCATGGAGTCTTTAGCCGAGGCTGAGCAGGACTGTCCAACGCGAAATTTTCAAAAAGAAAAGGGTTGCCTTGCATCTTTGACCGAACCAGCGGTGAAGCTTCTCAAGCCTGAGGAAACCGAAGACAATCACGCCGCCACAGGATAAAACCGAATGGCATGGCCACCAGCCAAAGCAGTCGCCCACCGCGAGACTTTAAGTCACGGAACTGCTTCACGGTGCCAACTCCGCTCAGAAAGGCAAAGCGAATGTACTGAACGGCGGCACGCAGCAGACGCAGCGGGGCGGTGAAGAACCAGCCACTTTCTGAATCGAGCACCATCTTGAACATAAGCCGATGCCCTTCGGCGTTCGTGCGTGGATTGGCAGAACCGTGAACCAGCGAGGGAGCATCCGTCCAATAGATGCGCAGTTCCTCGTTAATATGGCGGGTCAGGTACTTCTTTGACACCTGGCACCAGATGTAGGACTCGGGGATGAAATTGCCGGACACCTGCTCAGGATAAGGAAACTCGCGGAGCACATCCAGCCGCAGGAAGCCCCACTTTTCCCCGCGCACCTTGTGACGGTACTCGAGCTCAGCAGCCGAACAATCGAGCGGGTCGGATGGAAAACGTGAACCAACAAGTTGGCCGTTTTGATCACGGCAGAGGCCGGTAACTCCCGAAAAGGATTCACGCTTGGCAGCAGGAATATTTTCCCAGTGATACTTCAAGCGCGCAAGTGCCTCCGGCACGCAGCCGTCGTCGGAATCGAGCTTGATGCTGAGCTGGCCCCGGGCTTCTCGCAGGGCGAGATTGTGAACGTAATGCGCACCACGATGCGGTTCCCGCAGGTAGCGTACAGGAAAACCGGCTTCGCTTTGGTAACGTGCCATCAAAGCCGGGGTGTCGTCGGTGGAGCCGTCATCGATCACCAGCCATTCGAAATCGCGACATGTCTGCGCCTGCAAACTGTCAAACACGCGGTGCAGCGTGTGCGCGCGATTGAAGGTGGGCGTATAGACCGTGAATAGCGGCATGGGACGATGACTGAGCAGAACCCTAAAGATTTAGGACATATGAACAAGGCGAAACCTAAGGCCGCACAATTTCACGCAATTGTCACTCAATCCTCAATAGGCGTTGTCCCGCTTGAAGAAGGTCAGGAGCATGATCTGGAAATCCAACCAGAGGCTCCAGTTTTCGAGGTACCAAAGGTCGCACTGGATGCGCTCGCCGAGATCCGTGTCACCGCGAAGGCCGTTGACCTGCGCCCAGCCCGTCATGCCGGGCTTGGAGTGGTGGCGCGCATTGTAGTGCGGGATTTGGTGTTTGAAGCCAGCAATGAGTTCAGGACGTTCCGGACGCGGACCAACGAGACTCATCTCTCCTTTAAGCACATTCCAGAACTGCGGCAGTTCGTCGATGTTCCACCTGCGCATGAAGGCCCCCACCTTGAGACGGCGCGGATCGTCTTTGACACACCATTGGGCTCCCCTGGTGGACTCCGCATTCATCTTCATGGAACGGATCTTGATGATATGGAAGGGAACGCCATTGAAGCCCCAGCGGCGCTGATGGTAGAACACCGCACCCCTTGATTCCAACCAGACGACGGCGCTGAACCAGGCGATGACGGGCGCGCTCAGCACCAGCCCGATGATGGCACCCACGACATCGACCATGCGCTTGGTCATCACGTTGAAAGTGTCATCCAAGGGCAGACGCGTGACACCCAGCACCGGAGTGCCGGCGATGGTTTCGAGGGTGAGGCCGGAAACGAACACTCTGAAATACGAGGGTATGACCTTGAACTGGATCATTTCACGCTCGCAGAGATTCGCGAGGGTGATCATCTGCTCGCGCGGTCCATGCAGGTCAGCAACGACCACCATGTCCACGGCGTGAGTACTGACCAGATGCTCCACTTCGTGCAGGTCCCCCAGGCATGGCACCACCTCGTCGTCAGGGCAGCCATCCTCGGCACTGCCAGTCCTGACCCAGCCCATGATGTCAAAGGAGCCGGTCTGATCCCGCTTCATCGTCTTCCACAAGGCCACAGCCTCGGCATTCCAGCCAACAAACAAAGTCCGCTGCTGCAAAGCCTCAATGCGGCCCGGAGCGCGCAGGCAGGAGATGAAAACCGTGCGCCAGCCCAGGATCAGTAACAACGCGGTGGCTCCATTGAGCATCACATAGACACGGGAGATGCTGGGTTCCAACTTCAACGCGAGTGTGATGGCAAGAAACCCGGCTGTCCAGACGACGATCCCCTTGGCAATTTTGGAAGACACCCAGCGGGTACGCAGCAGCACATTCTTGTGATAAATGCCCTGCCAGCCCAGCACCAAGATGAGCGACAGACTCCCCAACGCCATGTGACCGCCATACTGCCGAAACGACATGACGTCGAAATTGCCAAACTCACGGATGAACGTGTGGAAGCGCAGCCAAAAAGCCGTATAAGCTCCCAGAATCGCCATCACGAGGTCTCCCAAAATGCTAACGAGCACCCAAAAGTGAGGGGACAACTGCTCGTTTTTCCGCCAGGCACGCCTCGCTTCGAGTGCCTGGAACATGGCACTTGGGCTTAATATCTTGGAATTAGAGTTGGTTGCTTCCATGGCCTTTAAATCTACTGAACACCTAAATTATACCCAGTATATATTCAGTAGCAACCAAAATCTATGAAAAGTATCTTACATTTGGAAAAAAAATCGGTTTAGCGTTTCATTTATGAGAAATAACAGCTTACGGCTCGGCCTTGCGACGGTGTGATCAGCCGCCACCGCTTCAGAACGTCAGCTTCAAACCCGCCACCAGCCCGCGCCCAGGCAGAGGCACCCGATCTTTGAGGACGGAGGTGTGCTCCCGCGCATCTTCGTTGGTCAGATTCATGCCTTTAATGAACACATCGAGAGTGGTCGGACCCTGAAGGATGCGGTAGGTCAGGGTCAGATTGACCAGAAAATAGCTGCTGGTTCTCATTTCATTCATTGCCAGCTGGCTTTGCGGCGCGGCATAAATGCCTTCAAGACGGGCACCGAATGACCCGCGTTCCAGGATCAGGGTACTGGAGAGATGAAAGGGCGGAATGCGCGGCAGCGACAGGCCCGTCTTGGTGTCGCGCGCACGCACCACGTCGGCACGCAGCTGTAGGTGCAGATTGTTCTGGTGCTCGGGTGGCTCGGTGGTGATGGGATGCAGCAGGTGGAAGGTGGCCTCCAGTTCGGAGCCGATGAACTCTGCGTTCGTCGCCTGGTAAATCAGCTCATTGTAGTTCTCACCCCCGACCACATGCACCACGCCTGTTGGAAACTGGCCGATGAAGTTGCTGTAGCGGTTGTAATAACCACCAACACTGCCGGTGACCCAGCCAATGCGCTTCCGCACATTCAAATCGAATCCCAGCGATTTCTCCTGCTGGAGATTGGGGTTGCCGATTTCAAACGCGCCAGTGGCGGCATGCGTGCCGTTGGCAAACAGCTCCTGATACGTCGGTGCACGCTCCGCACGGTTGATCGTGAATGCCACGGCGTATTCTTCGTTCGGGGTGAAGACCACGCCCACCGAGCTGCTCAGATTGTCAAACTGCCGCGCCATTGCCGGGCCAAAGGCGGCGCTGGCCAGCGACTCCACCGAAATGTGATCGTAGCGCCCGCCAAACTGAAAGCTCATCGGCCCGCGGGTGATGTCTTCGTAGAGAAACAAGGCGTCCGCCTGCGTGATGGTCGATGGCAGAAACGCTTCGCTCCCGGCGGTGCTGAACTCGCTGCGGTCCGACTGATAGCCGACCACGCCTTCCATCCCGGCGATTTTTTCGTGCTTCACTTCCACGCGGGCATCGTAGCCGTTGTTTTTGAAGAGCGTGGACGGCAGGCCGCTGTCGTACTCGGTGTGCTGATAGCTGGAGGAGGCAAAGCGGTAGCTGATCTCCTTGATGCGTGGCAGCGGCTTGTAGAACGCGCCACGCACATCCAGGCGCTGCTGATGCATATCGATGACCACGTTCGGCTCGGCAGGAGAACCGTAATTGGTGTGAAACTCCGTCCAGGCGAAGCCAAAAAAACCTTTGTCCCAGATATAACTCAAACCGCTGGTCACACCTTCCGAACGCAAGTTGCTGTTGGGCATGATCTTGCTGGTTTCGGTCTCGCCCGGCGGCAGCGGATTGGCTGCCTGCTCGGCTGGCGTTCGGGCATTACCGGGGATACGGAAGTCCTCGGCGGCACGTGTGAAGGCCTCGACATGAAAGGCCAGCCCCTTGTACCCGCCTTCTACCATGGCACTGGATTGATAGCCGTTGTCCACGGAAGAATAGCGGCCTCCCAACGCACCACGGATCGTGCCATCGATTTTCTCATCCACAATGCGGCCGTCGATCGCATTGACGACACCGCCGATGGCGTTCGAGCCATACAGCAGCGTCGCGGGACCGCGCACCACTTCGACGGATTTCAAATTCGATGTGTCAAAGCTCACGGCATGATCCACGCTGGTGGCGGAGGCGTCGATGGTATTCAGGCCATTTTGCAGAATGCGGACGCGATCACCATCCAGTCCGCGAATGATTGGACGGCTCGCGGCCGGACCGAAGTAGGAACTGCTGACGCCCGGCAGACGTGCGAGGGTCTGACCCAGGCTCGGTTCGATAGCGAGATTTAAAGTCTGCCCGCTCAGGATCGAAGCAGCCTGCGCCTGCTTAAACAACGGGCGATCCAAGGGGGCGGTGATGACCATTTCGTCCAAGGGGATGTCTTCCACATGGCTGGCGGCGGTGGACACCTGCTTCATTCTTGTGTCGGATTCCGCAAAACAAGCCCCCGATGATGCGAGTGCAAACAACAGGCTAATGCGGAGACGGCTAGTAATAGTGCAAATACGTTGCATAATAAGTCACCCATATGCAAATGGATTGCAGTTGCAAATCATTTGTATTTTCAATTTTGCCCCATAGCTTCAATGATGAAGCATCTCCTTCTATCTCTCGGAGTTCTGGTTGCCACTCTCCCTGCCTATGCCGTCACCAAAGTCGCCACGCTGCATCCCATCCTGGCCGATCTCGCGCAGCAGGTCGGCGGAGCGAATGTGGAGGTTGTCGAAATCCTCAAGCCTGGTGCCGACGTTCATCATTTCGAGCCAGCGCCCAAAGATCTGGCTGAAATGCGCGGTGCGAAACTGCTGCTGGCTTCTGGCAAAGGGCTTGAAAGCTTCCTGGACAAACTGCGCGACAGTCTGGGGGCGGGAGTGAAGCTGGTCGAAGTCGGGGAGAAAATCCCCTCCATTCCTTTTGTTGAGCATGAACATCATCACGATGGCGATGAACAGGCTGACAAAGACCATGATGACCATCACCATGGGTCGGAAGATCCGCACTGGTGGCACAGTGCTGAAAACATGAAGCGTGCGGCCCGCATCGTGGCGGACGAACTCAGCGCTGTCGATCCCGCCAACGCCGCCGCCTACTCCGCAGGGGCCAAGGCCGCCGCCAAGCGTTTTGGTGAACTCAAAAGCTGGGCGCAGAAGGAGATCGCCAAGATTGACCGCAAAAACCGTCAGCTTGTCACCGCGCATGCCGCCTTCGGTTACTTCTGCAAGGAGTTTGGTTTTGAACCCATCTCCGTGCTCAGCATTGGCCGCAGTGATGACTCCTCTTCCAAGCACATTGCTGAGACGATCGAGGAGATCCGTGAGCACAACATCAAGGGCATTTTTCCTGAGGATCAGGCCAACCCGAAAGTGCTGGCCGAGATCGCCCGCAGCACGGGTGTGAAGATCGGGGAGCCGCTCATCGCCGACGGCACCGCCAAAGAAGCGCACACTTTTGAAACGATGCTCGCCCACAATGTCCGCGCCATCGTCGCTGCCCTGGCTCCTGCCCCCACGAAATAATCCATGCGTGGTTTCCCGCCCATTCAGATCTTCCTACTCGCCCTCACGTTCATCGTGCTGGCAGTGCCGCTGAGCCATCTGACTGGTACAGTGAGTCATGCGAAGCCTGCGGTCGTTCAGGAAGTGGAATCGCAGAGTGTGAAGTCCTTGCTGCGGCTGCGTTATGCTCACAAGCCGACCACGCTGAGTCTCAAGATTGCTGACAAGGAATTGATCACGGACATCGCAGCTTCGCCGATCGAGTTTCAAACTTCCCTGCCCTCCGTCAAAGATGGAGTGGATGCCTTCCTCCGCGCCACGTGGGCCGAGGGAACGCCCGACACCTCGATCACACTCGAACTGGAGCCGGACGGTCTCGCCGCACGCAGCGAGACACGCTGGTCCGCCGACGGTGCCTTGGATGAAGTCATCACCTTCGAATGGAAATGAGCGCCGCTGCCCCCCATGCCCATACCAAAGAGCACGTCTGCTGGGGCGGAGGTTGCGCCCACACGCAGCATCACCGGCTGGAAGTCATTGGTCTCAGCGTGCAGTACCAGGAAGTGCGGGCGCTGGAAGAGATCAGCTTCGCCACGGAATGCGGTCGCAGCATGGCCCTCATCGGCCCGAACGGTGCAGGCAAAAGCACCTTGCTAAAATCCCTCGCCGGACTCATTCCGGCTGACAGCGGCAAAATTCTCTGGCGCGGCAAACCGCTCACGCGCAGCAGCCACGAAATTGCCTACCTGCCGCAGCGTGGTGACATTGACTGGAATTTTCCCATCACCGTGCGCGGACTGGTCGAAATGGGCCGCTACCCGAATCTCGGCTGGTGGCGGCAGTACTCGCGCCACGATGCGGAGATCGTCGAACGTGCGCTGGCCAGCATGGAATTGTTTGATCTGCAGGACCGCCAGATCAGTGCGCTTTCTGGTGGGCAGCAGCAGAGGGCTTTCATCGCCCGTGCCCTGGCGCAGGAAGCCCATGTGCTGCTGCTTGATGAACCCTTCACCGGGCTCGACAAACCCGCGCAGGAAAATCTGAGCCGACTTTTCAAGGAACTCACGGCGGAGGGCCGGCTGCTCATCGCCAGCCATCACGATCTGCAAACCGTGGTCAGCAACTTTGACGACGTCCTCCTCATTCGTCGTCATCAGATCGCCTTCGGTCCTGTGTCTGAAGTCTTCACGCCGGCCAACATCGCCAACGCGTACGACAACGTGGAGCCCGCAGCCAGCAACTAGCATCACGATGTCCACCTTCACTGATTTCCTCGCCGAACCCATCGCCAAGCGCACGCTGATGGCGTGTTTGATGATTGGTTTCGCCAATGGTTTTGTCAGCGCCTTTGTGGTGCTGAGGAAATCGGCGCTCAAGATCGGCACCCTCTCGCATTCACTGCTGCCGGGCATTGCTCTAGCGGTGCTGATCGGCGGACTGACGCAGTGGAGTGCTCTGGCCGGAGCTATCTTCGCGGCACTCATTGTCGGCCTGGGTTCCATTTTCCTGTCCCGCACCTCGCGCCTGGATCAGGACACCGCGATGGGTGTGCTGTACACCACGGCCTTTGCCGCCGGAGTGCTCATCCTCAAAAATCTCGACATGCGCCAGAAGCTGGATGAGTGGCTGTTCGGCAGTATTGTCGGCATGGCGGACTCCGATTTGTGGATCGCCTTCGGCATCAGCGCCATCGCGGTGCTGACGCTCACCGCGCTGCAACGCCCGCTGCTCATCTACTTGTTCGAGCCCAACATCGCCGCGAGTCTTGGCGTCCCGGTGCGTTTGCTGAACTACGCCACTTTCGCGGTGACCATCCTGGTGCTGATTTCATCACTGCAGGCGGTGGGTTGCATTCTCAGCGTCGGGCTGATGGTGGCTCCTGCTGCGACGGTTTATTTGCTCACCAACAATGCACGCACGCTTTTCTGGGGTGGTGGCATCATCGGTGCCATTGGTTCGGTCGCTGCGTTCTTTCTTTCATATCCGCTTGGGTGGAGTGTCAGTGCCACGATCATTGTGGTGCTCGGCCTCCTATTCCTCATCGCCTACATCTTCAGTCCGAAATATGGGCTGTTCAGCAGGCGGAGAGGGGTGGCGTAGCGGGGTTATCAACTCCGCAATATAATAGAAGGCAGCGAGGCGAATTGGGAATGTGTTCACCGGCGAGGCGTGATGCGGGCGAGCGGCAGGAGGCGCGCCGTTCGGTCTCCTTCTTTGGGCAAGTAGAGACTAAACCGATCCGAGCCATGAAGGCCGATTTGCATTCCCCCATCGAAATTGATTACCCAAACAGCGTTGGACAATTGCGTTAGGACACCTGTGACTGTGGATTTACCCTGGAAAAAAGGTTTTCGATTTTCCATGTCAGTGATTTCGGTTTCCACGTTTCCTTTGTCGTGATCAAGACTTGTAAACTTGACCACCTGGGGCCTTCCACCTTTCTCGATCAGCATAGCATAGCTTGCGGGAGGAGATACAAGTTCGAGAAGCCTTCGGCGCTGAACGTCTGTATTAAACGGCAACTCAACGGCCTTCCGCAGGGCATAGCCCAGGGCCTCGCCTGCGGCCTGGAAGTCTTCATCAAAGCCGAGATACTTGCCCCGCAAGGTTTGGGTGTCGGGGATGGGACGCGGGTTCGTGGTCTTGCACTGACGCTGCAGCTCGCGCCCCTGGTCGGACCAGAGCGACCAGCGAATGGTGACATCGTTAGAGAAAGGGAGACGGCGGCTCCTCAGTCGTGGGTGAATGCCAAGGCTCACCGCCTCGTCCAGACCAAACTGACTTAGATAGTAATATTGGGTGTTTTGATCCCCCCATTCTGTTTCGGCAGTGACCTCAACCACAACATGCGTAAGGTCTTGTTTTGACGTGTTCCGCAGGAGGAAATGGGTGAGACCAGGGTGTCCCGAATTATCTGGACTCCAGTCTCCCTCCATGCTCGTCAGGGATGCACTGGATGTCCTGCCCGCACTGCGTTCAGCCAAGGGCATGAGCCATGTCTGCCAAAGGGACACCATGAGATCGGCCTGGGCCATGTCATCGTAAACCAACATGCCGCTGACCCCGGCCCTCGAATCCATGTCGCTGCGGATATTGGCAGCACCACTGACCATCTGGTCCAACTGGGCGCTGGTACTCTCTGACATGGGGGCGTCCAGGACGGTGACGCTTCGATTCGGATACTGACGTTGTAACTGCTCACGCAGTGCGTGGCGGTCTGCGTCCTGTGCAAACGCATATCTTATCGCGGGAGCCAGCGCATTGTTCTGAAACTGAAAAATGGAGGAGGATGCGGTGTTCCCATAGTCCTCATTCACCTGTGCCACCTCCATCCGCGCCATCGTCGCGGAAAGAAATGCTCCCGCCGCACGCCGCAGATAGGGTGAAGGGGAATCAAACAGTGGCAGGTAGTCAGCCTGCACTTTGAGAATCTCCTTCACACTTCCGCCATCATCGGACATGCCACCAAGCCCAAACAGCATACCCAAGCCACCCAAAGCATTGGTTGGCAGTTTCACATGAGATGAGCGATACGACATGTAGAGAGTTTGCGGCCCCTCCAAACCACCGACTTTTCGATAAACTGGGAATGAAGCCAAGCCAGCTATTCTTCGCCACACATAGCTGGCGTCCGTCACATCCGGTGTTTCTGACGCAATGATGAGGTTCTTCGGCACTTCCAGCGGCACCCCCCAGTGGCGGATCATACTCAGAGCGGACTCATTTCCTGAGCGATGGAGGCCTAGGGTATGTTGATTGCCGCTACCATCGAGGCCACGATGAAGGAGAGTTGTACTCTGAAGAGCGAAGGTGACAGGCTTGCCTTCCGGCAGTGGTTTTCTGGTACGATTGTCCACACCGTGAGCCATGAAAGACAGATCCCCATCTTTAAATTTGATGTCCTGCCCGAACTGCAGGGTGCCAGCCGAGGTCGAGCGATCGGCGTTATACGTGCCTTCGATCCGCCATGTTCCCGTTGTCTCATCGACGGCCACGCTCCAGACATCGTACTGGCCCAGCGGGCTCTTGTCATCGGACTCCCAGATGCCCAGCAACTCTGGGTGCTGTGCGGCCAGCACCCTTGCTTGCAGTGGTCTGAGGCAGGCTGGATCAGTGACGCCTTGCTGCTGATAAGTGGCCAGACCTTTCTCCGACACAGCACCCAGATTGCGAGCGGCTTCTTCCAAGGCGCGCCAGTATTTTTCCACAATCTTGCCCTCGGTCTTTAGCTGGGGCACAGATCCTTGAAAATGAACGCCGGACGAAGATTTGCAGAATCGCTCCCATTGCTGTTCCAGTTTGTCAAACATGCGCTGGGAGTCTGCACTTGTTGCTGCATTCTTATGGAGTTCCTCCCGCCGTATGCTGACCCAGCCTCTCAATTCGGTTCCCAGTTCAGCACGCGCCTGCGTCCGGGCGGACTCGTATTGAGCAACGGCGAGCTTAAACTCCACCGCCACCTGGTCCGGTTTCGCTAAGACTGGAGCTTTGAGGTCGGGCATCTCAAACTCGCTGCGCACCTCGTGTCGCTGTGCCTCGTCTGCGGAAACTCGGCCATGCTTTCCTGACCATCCCCACACGAGAAGCACCGCACCCAAACCAACCCAAAATCGCGGTGAGGCCGACCATCTTTGCAGCGTCTTTGCCACACGATCCAGCATGCGCTTCACGTCCTCTCTGGCAAGAATCTCGCGCGCTTTTTCGACCAGAATCCGCCATGTCTTTTCAAGCCATGGAAGAGCGACGCGTTGGAAATCGTGGCGGAATTGAAGCAGCCAACCTCTGGCTTTGCTGAACCACGGCGATTGAATCCATTTCTGCATCTGTCGGGCAGCCGCAGCCTTGAAATGGGCCACTTTCTCTCCGGCTAGGAAGATTCTCACATGGTCCACAGGTCCATCCTTCTTCATCAACCAATGGTAAGCTCGCCTGGACATCGCCACGCAAAAGCTGAAAAAAAGGCCGATATTTTTTAGGAGCTTATCCACAGAGGTTT
>NCCR01000094.1 GCA_002279765.1 Verrucomicrobia bacterium 12-59-8
AAACGCAGGAATCTCGAAACAAACCAGATGGAACGTGCCAGTCTTGATTCAATAACTAGTGATTTGGATGCTCTTTATGAGACCTTAAACCCGTTGCTAGATCTAGCATCAGTGTACATAACTCATGCCGAAGCTGAGCTGGCGGATAATTCAGTGGGTGCCTTCTGGGATGAAATTGAGAGCGCAACGCGGCGTTTGGCGCAGTATAATAACAGTATAGCAACGATACTTCGGTTGACATCGGATCACGCCAATCGGCGTGTCGCCTTGCTAAATGAGTTTCAACCAAAAGCACTCGAACCACGCCCGATACCAAATGGCGAGGATTTGATTTTCCGAATGGCAAAAATCGTTAAGCAGGCAAGACGCAATCCGCAATGGGAGGCGATTTTTCAGCAGCGGCGCACGAATGACATCTTGGTTCATGGTTTTGGAAACCTTGGCAATGCGCTGGAGTCTCTACAACAGGCTGTTTCTACCGGCCTGCGTGATCTTGCAGACACTCTTCATGAGTCTATCGAACGCATGATTTCCGAGCATTCAGATCGTGTTGTTGCCGAACTGAACGAACTAGCGGCGACACATTCCGAGGATTCTCGTGAGCGCCGCTCCTTCGAACAAGACTTGAAGATCAAGGCTGACGCAGCGGTGAAAGTCCTTGAGAACATCGGACATAGAAGGCGATTTGTTTGATAAAATGGAGGGGCAGCTAAATGCAATCAAGGTGTACTAGAGCTTGAAAACAACAGCCGCAGCATCTGCGCATCATTCGGCTTCGAATCTTTTGCGAGACGCACGATGACGAGCTTCATCGATGGCACGATGTACAGCCGCTGGCCGTAGGAGCCGATGCAGGCGATGAGATCGGCGGGAGCGGCGCGGCTGAGGCAGGAGTTGCGCCAGGACTGCTGGTGCCATTTTTTGTCGAGCATCGCCTCCGCATCCACTTCGCGGGCGGCTTTGGATTCGGCGGCGTGGTTGTTCCAGAAGCCGAAGGCAAAGGCGGCGTTGGCGGTGCTGCCCTGGAGCTTCATGAGGACGTCTTCGTGCTTGAGCATCCACGTGCCCAGCTCCGACCACTGGCGTGCGGTCTGCATGAAGCCGGCGGCGAGCAGTGGTGCGCCATGCTGATCCGGTAGGTAGCGCTGCGAACCTAGGCCGAGAGGGCCGAGCACCTTGCGCTCCAGGTAGCGGATGGGGGTCTGCTTCCGCTGCAGCTTGCGTGCGAGAAACTCATGAAACACCTGGAGCGCGGCAGGGCCGTAGATGAAGGATTTACCCGACGATGCGACAGACCTGGCTTTGAGCGCTGAGGCAGTGCGGTCAGGAAAGGAGTTCTCATGGAGTCCGAACATCGGCTCCAGCCCATGGCTGAAATCGAGCAACTGCCGCACGGTGATGTGTTTCTTTCGCGAGTCGCTCTGCCATTCGGTGATGGTGTCGGCCACGCGTTCATCGAACGTGAACAGACCGTCCTTCTCTGCTGCGAAGGCGGTGAGGCCCCAGAATGCCTTCGTGCCGCTGTAGATGCGGTGCGGTTCAGATTTTGAGTGACCGTTCGTGTAGGATTCGTGCAGGATTTTGCCGTTCTGCTTGATCAGGAGGGCATGGCCGCCATGCGCGGCGGAATAGGCCGCAGCCGCCTGAATGCTTTGGGCTGGCAGCGTCTCTGCCGCAGACGAGAGCGTGAAAAAGTGCAGAAATGCCAGCAGGGGCCTCATCCCGGAAGTTACCAGAAAAATGACGAATGACGAAACCCGAATGACGAAATAAATCTGAATGAAGAATTCCTGGATTAGTCATTTCAACAGGTGCTGGTGGACAAGCATCCATCTCGCCGCATCGTCCGGCGCATGCGCATTCTCCTCGTCGAAGACCAGGCCAAACTGCTTTCCTTTGCCAAGAAGGGGCTGGAGGAGCAGGGCATTCAGGTGGACGCCATCAGCGATGGCGATGAAGCCTGGGAAATGGCGACCACCGTTCCCTACGATGCACTGGTGCTCGACATCATGGTGCCAGGTCGCGATGGCCTGAGCATCCTGCGCGGCCTGCGTGAAAAGCGCAACAACGTGCCGGTCATCCTGCTCACCGCACGCTCCACACTGCCGGAAAAAATCGAAGGCCTGAACCTCGGCGCAGATGATTACATGACGAAGCCGTTCTTTGTCGAGGAACTGGCCGCGCGGCTACACACTGTGGTGCGCCGCAAGGCGGGAGATTCCAGCCATCTGCTGCGTGTCGATGATCTTTGCATCAACCTGCTCGAGCGCAAAGTCAGCCGAGCCGGTGCAGATGTCGAGCTGAGCACGCGCGAGTTTGAACTGCTGGAGCACCTGATGCGCAGCCCCGGCCGGGTGTTTGGACGCATGCAGATCTATGAGCATGTCTGGGGCTACAACATGGACCCCGAGACCAATCTCGTGGAGGTGTACATCCAGCGCCTGCGCGCCAAGATCGACAAGGACCACGATAAAAAACTCATCCGCACGGTGCGTGGCGTGGGTTATGCGCTGGGCGGAGGTTGATGCGAGACCGGGCTAAATGACATCCTATGATTGCCAAGCGCTGCAGGCTGGCTCTAACTTGGCACCCATGATGAGCGCTTCGAGCATTCCCGGCACGGCACCCCAAGGGGGTGCCTTCCGCCATGGCCTGATGCTGATCGTCGCGACCGCTTTTCTCACCATGGTCGGCATCGTCCTGCCGCATGGCGACAGTGGTGAGGAGTTTCGAGACTGGTGCATCTCGCACGCGTATTTCCGTCCGCTCATCTTCACCTTGTGGGCCATCGTTATCGTCGAAGGTATTGCGGGTCTGTTTGTCGCACCCGATGCGTGGTCTGCACGGCTGAAACGCCTGCTGCTCACTGCTTTGCTGCCGCCGCTGCGCATGATCACCGCCACCAGCAAACCTGACGGCTGGCTCTGGCTGCCCGGCATCGGCTGGAAGCCGGTGGGCGTGGAAACGTCCGAGCAGCTTGAGCAAAAGCTCGCGCTGCCGATGGTCATACTCACTCTGCTGGTGCTTCCCGTGCTGGGTGCCGAACTTACCGGCGGCGAAACGATGGACAATCATCCGCGCATGGCGCTGGCGACGCATCTGACCACCTGCGTCATCTGGATCGGCTTCACGATGGAGTTCCTGTGGATGTTTGCTGCCGCCCCCGTCAAGCTGACCTACTGCCTCAAAAACTGGATCAATCTCGTCATCATTCTGCTGCCGCTCGTGGCCTTCCTGCGAGTGCTGAACCTCTTTCGTTTCACCCGCATGCTTCGCGCTGGGAAACTTCTGCGCGCCTACCGCCTCCGCGGTCTCTGGGCGCGTCTCTGGCGGCTGGCGCTGCTCTTCAACCTCCTCGAACGCCTCCAGCAGCGCGATCCCGCCAAGTACTGTGCCGCCTTGGAAAAGAAGATCGCCGATCTCGAAGAAGAACTGGCCAAACTTCAGGCCAAACTGGCTGAACACCGTGAAAAAATCACACAAGAGTGATGTTCTGAACCCTTACCCCGATTGACACCCCTAGCGTCCGAGCATTATAATTACTATAATGGACGCTTCGACTCTTTTTCCTTCTCAGCCCAGACTGCTTTCCCGCGTCTGGTTGATTCCCTTTCTGTGCGCTGCGCCTCTGGCCTATTCCCAGCAGCTGCCGCCCCAGGTTGTCGAACAGGCGCTGCGTGAATCCCGGTCATCGGACCAACGAGCCAAGCACGACGACTTTCAGACAGCTGCCAAATACTGGTATGCCAGTCGCAATCCAAAGCATGCCGAAGACATGGACGCTGCACTCAAAAGCGTGATGCCTGCAGCCTTGCGTCTGTCACCCGTTATTAACAATTTTCAATCCTGGGAAACCGCCCAGAAGTACAAGGCCTACCATGATGCAGGAGCCATCCTGCTCGCAAAGGCATATACCTATCTCTACTTCGGCGATGTCAAGAAAGCCGAGCCCGCCATCGAACTTATCGAAACCAAGTTTCCCTATTCGATGACGCTGGCGGAAAACCGTGACGTTCTCTGGGTCCGCGAAGCACTGCGCTACCATGAGCACTGCTGCATGCTGTATGCCGCCATGAGTCTCAAGGTTGTCGGCAAGATCCACTTCCCCCATGAACGTGACGAATTCGACGGCCCGAAGCAGCGCAAGGCCATCGAACACATGGCCGTGCTGCGCCTGCGTGAGGGCAACATTGAACGGCTGGAGCATTTCTTCAACGGCATCAACCACAGCGAGCTGCAAACCTCCGGCGGCGACTGGGCGCTGGACATCATCATGGACGCGATGCGTCCGCTTGATCAAGATTCTCAAACCGAAGCTTCCTGGCGCGAGATCCACGACGCCATCAAGATCTGGCAGAAGCAGCTGCCGAACTCCGTTTTTGCCCGTCTCGCCGAGGCACGCTACCTGTTCCATTACTCAATCTTCGAGGCCCAGCAGGGCGGCTCGTTTGCGACTATCCGCCAGGCATCTGAGCGCGGCCTCGAACTGATGCAGGAAATTCCCAAGACCAGCCCTGCCTGGTATGACACCATGATCCGCCTGCAATCCATCACTGGCAGGCCAGCCGATGAAATCGCACCTGTATTTCAGGAAGGGCTGCGCAAATACCCTGACTACGCACCGCTCGCCATCGTCCTTGGCCAGTGCTTTGTCAAAGGGGGTGAAAACGGCCGCCAGATCTGTGCCGAGATTCTCGAAGAACTGCAAAGCACCAACCAAGGCGGCCTCGCGGCGCAGATGCTGCGCAAAATCTACTTCGACGGCGATTTTCCAGACATCCAGCCGCGCGTGAATCTGGACACTGTTGAGCTCGCCATTCGCGCCGCCGTAGTGAAATGGCCTGACAGCTACGAACTGCGCAGCGATCTCGGCTTGCTCGCCGTCACGATTGGCCGCCGTGCGCTCGCGGCCGAAATCATGCGTGGCATGGAGAACAAATGGTGCCGCCGCACGTGGAGAGGCCGTGAGGACATCGCGATCATGCTCACGGCGTCCCCGACTCCGCCACGAGTCGAGCCTACGCGCACCACGTCTTTGTAGAGTCAGGGGGGGATGGCACTCAGGTAAGGGCAATGATCGTGAGTTTTGGAGCTGGCGACACGCTCTTGGCGCGGCGGCGCTTATTGCAGCCGCTGCTGGCAGGCGCAGTATGTGGCGGAATTCTGGGTTTGCTTTCCGGTCGTTCGCTTGTTGACCCAGGGAAGCACTCGCCAAGGCTCGGCATCCCTGGGCTCTATTACTCAGCCCTTTCAGGGCTGTTGTGGCACGGGGCGGAGTGGTGGAAGAGAAAGGGATTCCAGCAAGAAAGTGCCGAGTTCCTAGTTCTACATTGTTAAGCGTCTGTGACGAAGCGGAGCGTTCCTTGTTCCACAGGAACAAGGCTACTTTGCTTCGCCCAGACGGCAGCCGAAAGCTGCTTGCCGGAGGAGAATGACGAGCAAATCTAACAATGTAGAACCAGGCTGTGTTTGAAAACTCTCGGGGGCGTGTTCCGACGAAGCAGGGTGTCTTCTTGCTCCGCGTGTGGTGCTGAGCATTCGCAGGGAAAATGTGTGCGTGGACTGCTGAGGTGGATGGGGTGCGGCGGGAGCGCTGGGCTCATCTCGCGGGAGCGAGATGGCTACTTTGCTGGCGCACTCGCGCGCATGCCAAGAGCTTTCCTCCCGCTTTTGAATCACGGCCTAGGGTCACGAACTGACGACAACCTGCCATCACTGAGTGCCATTCATGCCAGGGGTGGATTACTGCCCAAGGCTCAGGTATTCGCGAACGGTATGGTTCATTGCCCGGCGTGCGGGAGGGAAGCACTGCGCCACTTTTTCGAAGGTTTCCTCCATGGCGAACTCGTCCGCCAGCACGTGCTTGCGGGCTGCATCGAGGTGGCTGACGACGACTTGCTCGTAGTAGTCCACATCGGGTGCGCCACGCCGTGCGGCACGGCGGTGCAGGAAGTCGGGATACAGGCAGGTCAGCACCAGAAACTGGTTCGCGCACTGCACATGCAGGAAGAACTTGTGATGCCGGCTGGCGTTCTCGATCGCCTCCAGATAGTCCACGCTGTAAAGACTGTCGATGCTGTGATTGATGTCATGCGGCCCCTTCGTCGGCGAGCAGCCGAAATCCGCGCATACCACCGCCATGTAGTCCGCCACGGCGATTTCCTTGATGCCAAACTCCTTCAGCGAATGGCGCACCACGAGGAAGAAGAACAGCTCAGGCGAGAGTACAGCCGCCTTGCGAGAGAGAATCGCGGCATCGAAGAGCTTGTCATTGTCGAGAATGATCGGTACCGCGTCCGGATCGTCCATCATCGCCTTAAAGCCCTCCTTGCCGCGCTCGGTCAGCGCCAGGGTGTCTCGAATGAAATTCCAATCCGTTGGGGTGAAACGGAACCAGCAGCCCGGGCGAGGAAAGCGCGTCATGGAGATTAATTGTGAACTGTCGTCTATCTTTAGCATAACGAATGCCAGTTAAGTTAAAGCTTTGGACGGAGGGCTTTGCGGGTTTGTTCAATTGCATCATCACGGCCCTATAAAAGGCTTTGGCGCACCCTTGCTTCGTGCTAAGCAAGGTCATGCCCAGAACCGACGGCCGCACCCCAGACCAGCTCCGCAAAATCGAATACGTCCTCGACGTCGCCCCGCACGCCGCGGGCTCCGTCCTCATCGCCTTTGGCAACACCCGCGTCATCTGCACCGCCTGCATCAATGAAGAGGTGCCGCGCTGGATGAAGGTGCAAAACGTCAAAGGCGGCTGGCTCACCGCCGAGTACTCCATGCTCCCCTACTCCACGCTCGAGCGCAAAGACCGCGAAAGCTCACGTGGCAGGCCCGATGGCCGCAGCACGGAAATTCAGCGCCTCATCGGCCGCAGCCTGCGTGCGGTCGTGGACCTCGAAAAGCTCGGCCCCCGCACCCTCTGCGTGGATTGTGACGTGCTGCAGGCCGACGGCGGCACCCGCACAGCCTCCATCACCGGTGCCTGCGTCGCCGTCGCCATCGCCTTCAACCGCCTGCTCGAAAAAGGCAAGATCACCCGCCAGCCGCTCAAGAAAAAACTCGCTGCCGTCAGCGTCGGCATCGTCAAAGGCGAAACACTTCTCGATCTCTGCTACACGGAAGACGCAGCCGCTGATGTGGACAGCAACATCGTCCTCACTGAAGACGGCGAGTTCGTCGAAATCCAGGGCAGCGGTGAAGAAGCCACCTTCACCGAGGCGCAGTTGCATTCCATGCTCCAATACGGTCGCAAAGGCATCAAGGAGCTGCTCGCCATCCAGGACGAAGCCATCGCCAGCGCCATGAAGCCCGCCGAGGGCAAGGATCTGCAAAAGCTGGCTGAATTCTTTGGCAAACGCTGAGGAAGAGTTGACGGTAATTTACAGTTGTTGACCGTGTTTGACGATGGTTTGGCCAAACCACCGTCAACAATCGTAAACAACAGTCAACCACCGTCAACTCATGCCAACGGCCCTGCTCCTTGATCCCATCTATCAGCAGCATAACCCAGGTCCGGGTCATCCTGAAAGCGTCAAGCGCCACGTGGCGATCACGCAGGCGCTGAACGATTCCGGCCTCGTTGGCAAAACGCAGGCCATCGATCCTCGTGCGGCGACGTTGGCTGAACTCTCCCTGTGCCATGATCGCGGCTACATTGCGACAGCCAAAAAGGATGTCGAATCCGGCCTCGAAGACCTGAGCACTGGAGACACATCCATCTGTCCCAGATCCTACGACGTAGCGACTCAGGCCGTCGGCGGAGTCTTGAACGCCGTCGATGCCGTCTTTGGTGGGAAGGTCAAAAACGCCTTCTGTGCTGTGCGTCCGCCCGGACATCATGCGCGGCCAGCCCAAGGCATGGGCTTCTGTCTGTTCAACAACATCGCCATCGCCGCACGCCACGCGCAGAAGCAGCATGGTGCGCAGAAGATCGCCATCGTCGATTGGGATGTACATCATGGCAATGGCACGCAGGACATCTTCTATGAGGACGGCAGCGTGCTTTTTTGCAGCACGCACCAGAGCCCGCTCTACCCCTTCACCGGCCACGCCACCGAGACTGGCACGGGCAAGGGTCTGGGAAGCACCCTGAATCTCCCCTTCCCCGCCCGCACCGGCATGAGTGACATCGGCGCGGCCTTCACCGACCGTCTGCTGCCTGCCATCGACACGTTCAAACCGGACCTGATCCTCATCTCCGCCGGTTTCGACTCCCGCATCGACGATCCCCTCGGCCAGTTCCGCCTCACTGACGATGATTTCGTCGCTCTGACCAAGCTCCTGCTCGAATCCGCGCAAACGCACTCTCAAAGCCGCCTCGTCTCCATCCTCGAAGGCGGCTACAACATCCAGGGCCTCGCCAGCGCCGTCACCCATCACGTGCAGACGTTGCTAGGGTAAACAAACCCAAGTTTCTGCGGCGTTGACAGTATATTGACACACGCCGTCCTTGTCAGCACACCGCTTTTCTGGTGGCATGTAGCAGCCTTCCCAAAATACCATGTCCAACTCTCCGCTTCCGCAAGACGACGTCGCCGCCATTGATGAGCTTCGCCAAGTTTACGTCCAGCTCTGCGACGAGCTCAAGAAGATCATCGTCGGCCAACAGAAGGTCGTCGAGCAGCTCGCCATCTGCCTCTTTGCGCGCGGTCATGCGCTGCTTATGGGCGTGCCTGGCCTGGCCAAGACGCTGCTGATCTCACGGCTCGCCGAAACGATGTCGCTCAGTTTCAGCCGCATTCAGTTCACGCCTGATTTGATGCCCATGGACATCACCGGCACTGACATCTTGCAGGAACTGCCCGGTGGCAAACGCGCCTTCGAATTCGCCAAAGGCCCGGTGTTTGCCAACATCGTCCTCGCCGATGAAATCAACCGCGCCCCTGCCAAAACCCAGGCCGCCATGCTGGAGGCCATGCAGGAGCACAAAGTCACCGTCGCCGGACGCACCTACACGTTGGATTCGCCGTTCTTCGTTCTCGCCACACAGAATCCCATTGAGCAGGAGGGCACATACCCACTGCCCGAAGCCCAGCTCGACCGCTTCATGTTCATGATCGGCGTCGATTATCCGAGCCGCGATGAGGAGATCGCCATCGCCCGCACCACCACGGGTACGAGCCTGCCGAAACTTGAACACATCCTCGACGGCCCCAAGGTCCTCGCCTTCCAGGAACTCGTCCGCCGCGTGCCCGTGCCGGATCACATCTATGAATTCGCCGTCGATCTCGTGCGCAAGACCCGTCCCGCCAGCAGCGAAGCCCCCGCATGGCTGAAACCCCTCGTCAGCTGGGGTGCCGGTCCGCGTGCCGTGCAGTATTTGATCCTGGGCGCCAAAGCGCGAGCCGCATTGCAAGGCAGCTACATGGTGCGCATGGAGGACATCATGGAAGTCGCTGAGCCGGTGCTGAGGCACCGCGTGATGACGACGTTTACGGCTGAGAGCGATGGCATCAGCAGCAGGGATGTGGCGAAGAGACTGGTGGAGGAATTGGCGAAGGCCGGGTGATTTTCTATTCAAAATCGTCCTCGTCCTCGATCAAATCGCCCCGCATGCCTACCAGCATCCAATTCGACCATGAGAAACTCGAAGTGTATCAACTCGATCGTACCAGTTCTTGTACCGTGGTGAACTCGGCGTCGCCAGGATCGAGGATGAAGAATGGAGGTTACGAGCATGCCATCTGACACTCGCTCCTTCCTCGACCCAGTGGTCCTTTCGCGCCTCATGGCGCTCCCGCTGAATGCCCGCCATGCCATGCTCGGCGGCGTGTCCGGCAAGCACCGCAGCCCCGTGCGCGGCTCCTCCCTCGAATTCGCCCAATACCGCAAATATGTCCCCGGCGATGACACCCGCCGCCTCGACTGGCGCACCTGGGGCCGCAGCGACCGCTTCTACATCAAGGAATTCGAAGCTGACACGAACCTCCGCCTCTGCCTGCTCATGGACACCAGCGGCAGCATGAACTACGGCCCCGCAGGCAGCACACGCTTCGACTACGCGCGAAAGCTCGCCGGCACGCTCGGCTACGTGGCCGCGCAGCAGGGCGATGCCGTGGGCCTGTGGAGCCTCGCGGAGAAGCCCGTGGAAATCCCCGCCAAACGTGGTGCCTCGCATCTCGGCCTCGTGCTCGATCAAATGTCGGGCATCCAGCCCGTCGGTGGCACCACGCTGCTCACTGCGCTGCATGACGCCGCTGAAAAGATCCGCCAGCGCGCCCTCGTCATCGTCTTCTCCGACCTCTTCGTGCCGCCGGCCGAATTGAAATCCGCCATCCAGCACCTCCGCTTCCGCAAGCACGATGTCGCCGTCTTCCATTTGCTGGACCAACAGGAGCTCGACTTTGACTTCGACCGACCCGCACGCTTCATCGACATGGAAGGTGGCGAAGCCATCCTCGCCGACCCCAGCCTCATCGCCCGCAACTACCGCGAAGCCGTGCGCCAGTACATGCACGAGATCGACGAACTCGTCCGCACCACGGCAATCGACTACCACCGCGTCAAGCTCCACGAAAAATACGACGACGTGCTCGCGAAGTTCCTGCTGGCACGCATTCAGAAGAAAGGGGGCCAGTGATGAAAGAGGAATACAAGACAGAGAAGCCCACGGACAAGGAGACTATTTCTGTGCTCGATGGCTTCTGGGGTGCCGAGCTAGGCCTTTGCATAGCCTACTTATACATTGGGTGCTTGGATCTCCAGACAGGCTGGAACAATCCTGGGGATGCCGGAGGAATCGAGGGCGGAACCATTTACATCATAGGCGCACTGGTGTGTGGCTGGTTGGCTTGGCGCAGACGAAACTCGAAACGCAACGCGTTCCTTTTCATCGTGTTTTTTGCGCTGCTTGCTCATGCAACCGAGGATTGCTTCAAGTGGTTGGCAAAAGAAAAAGGAGCTGGTTGGCCGCTGACCAGCAGCATTCTCACAGTCTCTTGCCTGGCCATGATCGTTTGGGAAGCTCTCTCAAATCGGAAATCCATCGCAGGCGGCGCGGCTTGTGACCAGAAACGCTGCGACTTGGATCACCACCCATGACCTTCCTCGCCCCAGCGCTCCTCCTCGCCCTGCCGCTCGCGCTGCTGCCGGTGGTCATTCATTTGATTCACCTCTATCGCCGTCGTCAGGTGAAGTGGGCGGCGATGATGTTCCTGCAGATGGCGCAGCGCATGAATAAGGGGCTGTCGCGACTGCGGCAGATTTTGATCCTGGCGTTTCGCGTGCTGGCGGTGGCGGCGATTCTGTTTGTCATCACGCGGCCGATGGCGGGCGGGCTGCTTGGCCTCACGGGAGGTGTGCCGGACACGGTGATCGTGCTGCTGGACCGCTCGGCCAGCATGGAGCAGCAGAACCTTGCCACTGGCACGAGCAAGCGTGCG
Organism: Verrucomicrobia bacterium 12-59-8; assembly: GCA_002279765.1. Next base: position 11,382 of record NCCR01000094.1, read on the forward strand.
GCGGGAATCTCAAAGCTGGCGCAGGCTTTGCGTGATACGGTGGGCACACGATCAAAGCTGGTGCTGATCGAAAACGCGCACCTGCAGCCGCAGTTGCTGAACAAGCCGGAGTCGCTGATCGATCTGCCGCTTACCGGACCTACTGAGACTGGGGCGGATATTCCTGCTCTGCTTCAGGGTGCGCTTGATTACATCACCAAGAATCAAACCGGTCGCACCGATGTCTGGGTGCTGAGCGATCTGCGCCAGAGCGACTGGGATGCGGGCAGTGGACGCTGGCAGGCGCTGCGCAGCGCCTTCACCACGCTGAAGGGCCTGCGCCTGCATCTGCTGACCTACGCGCAGCGAGCGGCACAAAATTTCTCCATCTCGGTGCAGCGTGTTGTGCGCAACGAAACCGCCGGCAAAGCAGAACTGCTGCTTGATCTGCGCGTGACACGCGAAGCTTCCTCACACGAGCCATTGGAACTGCCGCTGCGCTTTGTGATCAATGACGTGAGCACCACGATCAAGGTGGAGATGAAGGACTCTCAGCTCGTGCTGCAAGGACACGCCATTCCCATCGACAAATCGACGAAACGCGGCGCGGGCCGGGTCGAACTGCCCGCCGATGCCTCGCCAGCCGACAATGTGTATTACTTCGTGTTTGATGAACCGGCCGTGCTGCGGTCCGTGATCGTTAGCGATGACGAAGCCGAGGCCGGACCGCTGCAGGCGGCGCTGGAGGCCGCCGCCGATCCCACACGGAAATATGCCGCCACCGTGCTGTCTCCCGCGCGTGCAGCGGAGATCGCATGGGACGATGTCGCTCTCATTGTCTGGCATGCGCCACTGCCGAAGGCGGATGATTTGATCACCCAACAGCTCATGAATCATCTCAGCTCGGGTCGCAGCATTCTGTTCCTGCCCACAGATTCCACGAACGCTGAAGCCTTCGGCGGTCTGCACTGGGGTGCATGGAGCAGCGACATCAAACCGGCCAGTGTCGAGTGGTGGCGCAATGATGCGGGCCTGCTGGCCAACACCCGCAGCGGCACCGCGCTCCCTGTGGGTGACCTCGAAGTGAGCCGCCGCTGCGACATCCTCGGCGAAGGCACGCCGCTGGCGCGTCTCACGGGCAATCTGCCGCTGCTCATGCGCGCCGACATTCCTGGCGATGGCAATGCGTGGTTCCTCGGCACCCTGCCCGGTTCCGGATCTTCCAGCCTCGCCCGTGATGGCGTAGTTATGTTCGCCATGCTGCATCGCGCGCTGAATGAAGGCGCACGCAGCCTCGGCAAAGCCCAGCAGCGTGAGGCCGGTGCCACCGCCCTGGGCAGCGGTGATCTGAGCGCATGGAAACGCCTTGGCCCGGCGATCCTCAGCTCCGAGCAGCCGCTGCGCACTGGTATCGTCGAAAACGGCGACAGACTCGTCGCGCTCAATCGACCGCTGCGTGAAGATCATCCTGAAACGCTGGGCAATACTGCCCTCGCGGAACTGTTCGCCGGACTCGACTACCACATCATCGAAGACCAGGTCGAAAGCGATGCGAGCCTCGCCAGCGAAGTGTGGCGCACCTTCCTCTTCGTGATGGCGCTCGCGCTCTTGGGCGAAGCGCTGCTGTGCATGCCGTCCAAGCGCGACCCACAACCTTCTCCCGCTCGATGACACCCACCACCTCACAGCTCGTCTTCAATCCCACGCCGGTCGCTTTCGGTGTGGGTGTGGCGTTTGTCGTGGCGATGGGTGGCCTGGCGTTCATGGCATGGCAGCGTAGCGGCTATCGGAAGGTTATAGGCTGGCTGGAACTGCTGCGTTTTGTCATTGCCATCGGCATCGCGATCACCCTGCTGCAGCCCGAGTGGCTGGAGACTTTCAAACCGGAGACAAAGCCCACACTGGCGGTGCTGCACGATGTCTCCGGCAGCATGACCACACAAGATGTCATCGACAAGACGAAGCCGAACGCAGAGCCGAAGTCGCGCGAAGAAATCGCCAAACCCTTGATCGATGCGAAGTTGTGGGAGTCGCTGAAGCCGCGCATGGACGTGGTGATCGAGCCGTTTTCATCAGCGCAGACTCCCCCTGCGGAAGGCACAGACATTCATGCGGCGCTGGCTTCGGTTCTGGAGAAGCAGCTCAACCTCAAGGCGGTCGTGCTGATCAGCGATGGCGACTGGAACACCGGTGCTGCGCCATCCCAAGCCACCACAAGGCTGCGCATGCGCGAGGTGCCGGTGTTTGCAGTGCCCACGGGTGCGGAAACGCGGCTGCCAGATGTCGAACTCAGCAGCTTTGATGTGCCGACCTTTGCGGTGGCGGGCAAGCCTCTGCGCATTCCGTTCACCATCGAGAGCTCGCTGCCGCGTGATGAAGTTGTGATGCTGGAGATGAAATCCTCCAGCGGCGAAATCATCACCAAAGAAGTCACGCTGCCTGCCATGAGCCGCTATCAAGACGTCATCGGGTGGAAGCCGGACAAACCCGGCGAGGTGAAGCTCACGCTGACGATCCCGAAGGCACCGAGCGAACGCTACTCTGAAAACAACTCGCAGGAGGCACCGCTTTCGATCCGCAAGGAGCAGCTCCGCGTGCTGGTGATCGAATCGTTCCCGCGCTGGGAGTATCGCTACCTACGCAATGCCCTGGAACGCGATCCGGGCGTGGATGTCAGCTGCCTGCTGCTGCATCCCGGCCTTGGCAAAGTGGGAGATGGCCGCGGCTATTTGAAAGCCTTTCCGAAGGATGAAGAACTGACGAAATACGATGTGGTGTTTCTGGGCGATGTCGGTCTGGCCAAGGGGCAGCTCACCGCAGAAAACTGCGTTTCACTGCAAAAGCTCGTGCGCGATCAGGCGGGCGGTCTCGTCTTCATGCCGGGCTTCCATGGTTTCCAATCAACGCTTCAAGAAACACCGCTGGCCGATCTCCTACCAGTAGTCTGGGATGTAGCGCAGCCACGCGGCTGGGGCTCGTCGTCGCCAGGCAAGTTTGCCCTCACCGAAGCGGGCACCCACAGTCTTTTAACCAAACTCGAAGACAGCGACGAGGCCAGCGCCCGTGTGTGGAGCAATCTACCGGGCTTTCAGTGGTATGCGCCCGCCCTGCGCGCCAAAGCGGGCACCGAAGTGCTGGCCACGCATGCCTCGGAGTCTAATCAGTTTGGCCGCGTGCCGCTGATCGTGACCAAGACCTATGGCGCGGGCAAAATTCTCTTCATGGGCACCGACGGCGCCTGGCGCTGGCGCAAAGGCGTGGAAGACAAATATCACTACCGCTTCTGGGGCCAGGTGGTGCGTTGGATGGCCTACCAGCGCAACATGAGCAGCGGCGACAAGATGCGCCTCTTTTACTCCCCGGACCGGCCGCGCACGGGCGATGTACTGACACTGAACGCGAACGTCATGAGCCTCACCGGCGAGCCATTGCGCGACGGCGTCGTGATGGCGCAGATCGCCGCGCCAAGCGGCAAGGTGAGCAGCGTGCGACTCATGCCTGCCGGTGAAGAGGCCTGGGGTCTTTTCAATGGCGTGTTCAGCCCTGTGGAACCGGGCGAGTACGTGGTGCAGCTTAGTTGCGCGGAGGCAGGCTCGGCGCTGGAGACGAAGATTTCGATTCAAGGCACCAGCCGTGAGAAACGCGGCCAGCCTGCGCGACTTGACGTGATGCGTGAGATCGCCCGCTTCACCAAAGGCGATGTGCTCGATGCGAGCAATCCT